>NZ_JCATID010000019.1:0-124144 GCF_059693745.1 Sphingobium sp. WR1
CGATCAACCGTGGCGCATCATGACAATCGGGCGCCGCAAATGGGCACAGGGGTCATGATCAATGCAGGTTGGTATAACGCGCTACGCGCGTAAGTCTCGCTACCCCTCCCGCAAGCGGGAGGGGAATATCTTGTTCCCACCTCAACACCGTCATTCCCGCGCCGCCCGCCGAAAACCCTGCTGCATGTGCGAAACAAACCGGCGGACGTTGCGTTGCCCTTCCCATGACCGACATCAGCCTGACCCACATCACGCCGATGGGCGCGCTTTCGATCGCGTTGTCGGTGGCCATCGCCTTCGTCATTCACTGGGCGCTCTACTGGATCGCGCTGCGCGTCGCGAAACATTCGAAGATCGAGCCGGTGCTGTTGCCCGCCATCTACCAGCCGACACGGTGGCTGGTCGTGCTGCTGGCGCTGGGCGCGGGCCTCAAGTCGATCGAATTGGGACCGCGCATCGAGGATATATGGTCGATCGGCGCGCGCATGATCTTCGCGCTGCTGGTCGGCTGGCTGATCCTGCGGGTGATGCGCGCGGGCAAGACGATGCTGGAGGAACGCGCCGACATCAGCGTCGAGGATAATCTGAAGGCCCGGCGGCAGCGCACCAAGATCAGCATCCTCTACCGCATCTGCCAGTGCATCGTCGGCTTCCTGGTGATCGCGATGATGCTGATCGCCATTCCGGGCGTGCGAACGATCGGCGTGTCGCTGATGGCGTCGGCGGGGCTGGCGGCTCTGGCGGTGGGCGCGGCGGCGCAGCCTGCGCTCAAAAATCTGATCGCGGGCATCCAGATGGCCTTTTCCGAGCCGATCCGGCTGGACGATGTGGTCATCATCGAAGGCGAATGGGGACGGATCGAGGAGATCCGGCTGACCTATGTCATCGTGCGCATCTGGGACGATCGGCGCATGGTGGTGCCGGTCTCCTATTTTCTGGAAAAACCCTTCCAGAACTGGACGACCAAGACCTCCGACCTGCTGGGCACCGTCTTCCTCTATGTCGATCCGACCGCCGATATCGAGCGTATCCGCGCGCGCTTCATCGAGTCCGTGAAGGGCAACAGCCGCTGGGACGGGCGGGTCGCGATCCTGCAGGTAACGGACCATCGCGCCGACGCGCTGGAACTGCGCGGGCTGCTGTCAGCGCGCAATGCGGGCATCGCCTTCGACCTGCGCTGCGAGGTGCGGGAAGCGATGCTGACCTTCCTGCGCAACGAAATGCCCGAAGCGCTGGTGCGCGGGCGTCAGCTGGTGGAAGCCGGCGAAGGCTTTGTCGGGCCTGAGCCTACCAGGCGGTACGGCGCGGCGGAATGAGCGCCATCATCGCGTCGTAGAGGCGCGGCTTGATCGGCTCCAGAAACTCCATGCCGGCGCGGCCATCCTGCGCCCAGCGGATTTCTGCGGGATAATCCTTCAGCACCGGCAGCCAGACGGTGATCCGTTCGCCGGTGAGAAGTTCGCCATCGGTGCGGCACATCAGGCCGAGCGCCGAGATGTTAATGATGCGGATGCCGTGGGTGCGGCCGCGCGCGGTCGCATGGCTGACCATATCGACCAGGTCGCGCTGCGCGCGCCGTTGTTCGACGGACGGATCGCGCGAGCGCAGGACATGACCGAGATTGGCGAAGACCGAGGACGACATGATCCCGAGTCTAACCCCTGGAAAATGGACGCTTTGCTAGGGGAGAGCGTTAACCCGCCGGTAACGCTCTTTCCCTTTGGAGAAATGATCCGTCATTGCGAGCGAAGCGAAGCAATCCATTGTTGCGCCAGTGGATTGCTTCGCTTCGCTCGCAATGACGAGAAATCAGGCGACGACCAGCCCGTGCTTCTTCGCGCCGAAGCTCAGCTTGTCGCCGGGCTTCAGGGTGACGGCAGGATCGGTGACGACCTCGCCATTCACCCTGATCGCATTCTCGCCCAGCTTGCGGCGCGCTTCCTTGTTGGATGTGGCGAAGCCCAGGCCGGTGACGGCCTGCACGACGGTCAGGCCTTCGACGCCAAGGCTGACGGTCGGCAGGTTGGCGTCCGACGCGCCTTCCTCGAAGGTCCGTCTCGCGGTTTCCGCCGACATGGTCGCGGCGTCGAGGCCGCGGCAGAGCGCCGTCGCTTCGTTGGCGAGGATCTTCTTCGCCTCGTTGATCTCCGCGCCTTCCAGCGCGGCGAGGCGGTTCACCTCGTCCATCGGCAGGTCGGTGAAGAGGCGCAGGCGGTTGGCGACATCGGCGTCGGCGGTGTTCCGCCAGAACTGCCAATAGTCGTAATTCGACAGCTGATCCTCGTTCAACCACACGGCGCCGCCCACGGTCTTGCCCATCTTCGTGCCGTCCGCATTGGTGAGCAGAGGCGTGGTGAGGCCGAACACCTGGGTGCCGTCGACGCGGCGCGCCAGTTCGACGCCGTTGACGATATTGCCCCACTGGTCCGACCCGCCCATCTGCAAGCGGCAGGCCGAGCGGCGCGACAATTCCAGAAAATCATAGGCCTGAAGGATCATATAGTTGAATTCGAGGAAGCTGAGCGACTGTTCGCGGTCCAGGCGCAGCTTCACTGAATCGAAGCTCAGCATCCGGTTGACCGAGAAATGCTGGCCGATGTCGCGCAGGAAGGGGATATATTCCAGGCGGTCGAGCCATTCGGCATTGTCGAGCATGATCGCATCGCTGGGACCGTCCCCGAAGGTCAGGAAGCGTTCGAACACCTGGCGGATGCTCGCGACATTCTGCGCGATCAGGTCGGTCGTCAGCAGCTTGCGCGCTTCGTCCTTGAAGCTGGGATCGCCGATCTTGCCGGTGCCGCCGCCCATCAGGACGATCGGCTTGTGGCCCGCCTTCTGCAACTGGCGCAGCATCATGATCGACACGAGATGGCCGACATGCAGCGACGGCGCGGTCGGATCGAAGCCGATATAGCCCGGCACCACCTGCTTCGCGGCGAGGGCGTCGAGACCCTCCGCATCGGTCAGTTGATGGATATAGCCGCGTGTTTCCAGCAGGCGGAGGAGGTCGGACTGATAGTTGCTCATGGCGCGCGCCTGTAGCATTGCGGTTGCGACTGTAAAAGAGGCGGAGTTTTCGATCATGTTGGCAATCGGCCTGATGTCCGGCACATCGCGCGATGGAATTGACGCGGCGCTGATCGAGACGGACGGCGAAGGGCGGGCCGAGGCGGTCGCGTTTCACGCCATGGAGTATGATGACGGGTTCCGCCTGCGACTGGCCGAGGCGTGCCAGCGGGCCATGGCGATGGAGAAACCGGGCTTCGAGCCGCTGATCGCGTCGGTCGAAGCGGAACTGACCGAGCGGCATGTCGATGCGGTGGCCGACCTGCTGGGGCGCAGCGGTCATATCGCGGAGGATGTGGGGGTGATCGGCTTTCACGGCCATACCGTCGCTCATCGGCCCGAATGGGGATGGACCTGGCAGATCGGCGACGGCGCGGCGCTCGCCGGGGCGTTCGGGATATGGGTGGTCGGCGACCTGCGCAGTGCGGACGTGGCGGCGGGCGGACAGGGCGCGCCGCTGCTGCCGGTCTATCATCGCGCGCTGGCCGACGGGCTTGCGAAGCCTGCGGCGGTGCTCAATCTGGGGGGTGTCGCGAACATCAGCTTCATCGGGTCGGACGGAACGCTGATCGCCTTCGATACCGGCATGGCAAGCGGCCTCATCGACAACTGGATGCAGACTCATGGCGATGCCGCCTATGATGCGGGCGGCGCCTGCGCCGCGCGTGGCCGGGTGGATGAGGCGCGGCTGGCGGCGATGATGGCCGATCCCTGGTTTGCGGCGCCGCCGCCCAAGAGCATCGACCGCGAACAGTTCAGCATCGACGCGGTGCGGGGGCTGGACCTGGAGGATGGCGCGGCGACGCTGACGGCGTTCACCGCGGCGGCGGTGGCGCGGGGCGTCGATCATCTGCCCGAACGGCCGGCGCGCATCCATGTCGCGGGCGGCGGGCGGCACAATGCGACGCTGATGGCGATGCTGGCCGCGTGGACCGGAGCCGAGATACTGCCGGTGGACGGGCTGGGCTGGGACGGCGACGCGCTGGAGGCGCAGGGCTTCGCCTATATGGCGGTGCGGCATCTCAAGGACCTGCCGATCAGCTTTCCGGGGACGACCGGCGTGCCGGCGCCGATGACGGGCGGGGTGCTGTTTCGGCCCTGATCCTTCCGGCCTGAAGGATATCGGCCGCCCGACGCTTTCCAGGGAAAGGGCGCCGGTCGAAAGAACCGGCGCCCGATCTGGTTAAAGGAAAGGAGTGTGAGGCAGCTATTGCGCGCCCTTTGCGGCGTCTTCGATGATGTCGACGACCGCCTGGGGCTGCGAGACGTAGAGCGAGTGGCTGGCGGCGACTTCCTTGACGGTCGCGCCGGCGCGGTCGGCCATCGCGCGCTGCGCGGGCGGCGGGATCATCTTGTCGTCGCCGGCGACGAGATACCAGCTCTTCTTCTCGCGCCATGCGGGAACAGTCACCGCGCCAGCAAGCGCATTGACGCCCCACGGCACCTGAGAGGCCGCCATGAAATCGGCGACTTCGGGCTTCACATCGGCCGCAAAGCTTGCCGCGAACTTCGCCTTGTCGAGGAAGAGATAGCCGTCGACCGGCGGGAGGATCGGCGGCACCGGCGCGCCGGGCGCGGGGTTCGCGATCAGCGACTGGACCGACTCGCCCTTGTCGGGCGCGAAGGCTGCGATGTAGACGACGCCCGCGACCTTGGGGTCGGTGCCCGCTTCGGAAACGACCACACCGCCATAGCTGTGGCCGACCAGGATCACCCTGCCCTGCGCGGCTGCAATCGCACGCCTGGTCACAGCGACATCATCTTCGAGCGAGTTGGTCGGGTTCTGAACGATCGTCACCTTGTAGCCGTCCTTCGACAGCAGCTTATAGACGTCGGCCCAGCCCGAGCCGTCGACGAAGCCGCCATGGACGAGGACAACAGACTTTACGGGTTCAGCCTGTCGGGCAGCGACAGGAACGGCGCCCAATGCGAGCGACGCAGCGGCAACAGCGAGAAACTTCGACTTGGTCATGGCCCTTCTCCTTGAATTTGCGATAACGTTTATCGCGATAAATATTATCTAGCCGATTCGGGAAAGCCTGTCCATCACTAATTTATCGCAATAATTATTTTCTCGATAATATCATGTTTCGCTCAGGATCGCCGCTTGCATTCACGTCACCGGCGCAGAAGCCGATCAAGGGACCAGCGCCCGCCGCCATAAGCAACAAGGGGCAACAGCAGTCCCGCCCAGGAGAGATGCGTCGGCCAGGCATCGGGATATGCGCCGGCCCAGGCGGCGATGACAGGGCTCGACGCGCCGGAAAAGACGGATCTTTGATCTGCCGAAAGGCTCCATTGAGCCGAGGCGATCCGATGGTTGCGGACTTTGCCGCATCAGCACTGACAAGGCCCGCAGCCTGCGCAGGCTTCTCAGGGCAAGGGAGGAGCCGCCAAGGCGCTGGTCGTCCATTTCGCACGATCGGGAAATATGCGGGTCATTGCCCGCGGACTCGCGCGCATGTTGGGGGCGTGGAGGGATGAGGCCGCGATTGCAGCAACATGACGGATCAATCATGATAAGCCGTTCGCCTATCTTGAGAGGTCATGAATGAATCGCGACGATCTGATCGACCTCAACGCCTTCATCGCGATTGCAAAGGAGCGCAGCTTTACCCGTGCCGCATCCAGAATGGGCGTGTCGCAGTCAGCGCTGAGCCACAAGATCAGGCGGCTGGAATCCCGGCTTGGTGTGCGCCTGCTATCGCGTACGACCCGAAGCGTTTCGCCCACCGATGCGGGCGAGCGCCTTCCCTCCTTCCTTCAAGTCGGTTCTGGAATCCCTTGCCCTTCCCGCCGAGCCCGCAATTCGTCGAAATGACACTCCATCTCAAAGGCCATTCTCCGCACCAATCGGATCGCCTCGCTGAAGGAGGTCGTGCCCGAAGATCGGTTGATCCGCGATCTCCCAGCCAACTCAATCACGTCGCACGGCACGCGGACTCGATATTGGTAGACCGCGCCCCGCCGCCATAGTCCGGCATATCTTCTGGGCGACACCCTTGGGCTACACCGTGAAAGCCAAATATCTGTTGTAGTTGAGTGCGTTAACCCCCGCTCAGAGCTGCTCGTGGGCGACACCGTCGGGCTACAGTCAGCGCGCGACCATCCATTAGCCGGTTGTTTTCAATGATTTTCGAGAAAATGGTGCCGCTTACGTGACTCGAACACGTGACCCCATCATTACGAATGATGTGCTCTACCAACTGAGCTAAAGCGGCGTTGGCGCGGGCAGATAACAGCGGTTGGGGCGCAGGACAAGCCGTCAATTTCCGGGCAGGCCGTCTTTTTGCCGACGACCGCCTTTTCGCCGATACGCCCCTCGCATTTACGTCCTCTTTACCATCCCGTGCCAGTGTCGAATCCCGAAAAGCTTTTCACCTGTTTGGGAACCGACCGGATGGACACTCTGCGGGGACATGACGTCGCCAACGGCCAGGAGGATTTCGACGATGGCGAAGACGCCGCGATAGAAACGCCGCGGGCCGTCGGCTCCGACGAACGACGTATGCAGGTGCGCGCCTATAATTATTGGGCGTCGCTGCTGGGCGATCGCGCCCTGCCCTCGATCGAGGATCTGTCGCCCGAACAGCTGGAGGATTTCGGCCCCTACAGCGTCCTGCTCGACTTCAGCACCGGTCTCGATAATCCCGCCATCGTCTATCTCGGCTCGGCCCTGCGGCAGGAATGCGAGATCGAAGGCCCGATCGATTATATCAACGATGTTCCCGCCCGATCGCTACTGTCGCGGCTGACCGACCATTATCTCCAGATCATCGCCAATGCCGCGCCGATCGGGTTCGAGGCGGAGTTCATCAACCAGCGCAACGCCGAAATCCTCTATCGCGGCATATTGATGCCCTTTTCCTCCGACGGCGACACGATCGATTTCGTGTTCGGCGTCATCAACTGGAAGGAAGTGCCGGCGCAGGCCCTGCTCCAGTCGCTGGAACAGGAAGTCGGCGAAGCGCTGCGCACCGCGCCCGAAGCGCGCCCGGTGACGCCGGTCTGGGCGGACGGCCCCGCGGGCGCGCCGACCCTGCTCGCCGATTCGGACGACGAAGACGACATACTCGACCTGACCGGCATGGAATGTCCGGGCGAGGACGCCTCGCTCGCCGACTGGCTCGCCCTCGCCCGCGACGGGGCCGCGCGGGTCCGCATCAGCGAAGCGCGCAGCCACGCCGCGCTCTACCGCGCGGTCAGCCTCGCCTATGACTTCTCGCTGGTCGCCCGCGCCCGGCCGGACGACTATGCCGAACTGCTCGCCGACTATGGCATCAAGGCGCAGGCGCGCAGCCCCATGACTGCGATCATCAAGCTGGTCTTCGGCGCGACCTATGACAAGACGCGCATCACCGAATATGCCACCGCGCTGGAACATGCGCTGGCGGCGGGCCTGGGCGTCGGCAAGCTCGCCGAATATCTCGCCGCCTATGTCGGCGGGCTGAAGGCCGTGGTGCGCGACGAGCGCGCGCTGCGCCGCTCCGCCCAGCCCGCGCGTCCCGACAAGCGGCAGGTCGCGCGCGACGCCATGAAGGCGGCCGCCCCGCTGGACCCGATCGCCATCACCACCGACGCCGACGGCTTCGCCATCGTCGTCGCCCGCCGCGAAGCGGATGGCTCCCTGGCCCTGGTCGGCGCCCTGCCCGAGGATTCCGACCTTGGCCAGCGCGTGATCGCCGCCGCCGCCCATTGACGACCGTCCCGGCATCTCCCACCGCCGGGCGGCGGTCATTCGCCGCGGAATGCTTTCCCACCGGCCAAATCGGCGCTCGACAGGCGGCCGCAACTGACTCATAGTCGCGGCCATGATCCAAGGCCCCGCACCACGCGGACGGCCGATTGTGCGCTGCATCATTTTATTTCAACAATGAGAAATTTTATTTCGCCTCCGACTTGAGCCGTTCACGACTCGGGCGCATATAGGCGCTCCATTGCCGAGGAGTCGCATGGCGGCGATCCAGCGCCTCCTCCGTTTCGACAGACAAGCGGGGTCGACCCCGTGCAAAGAGGTGAGCGAATGACGGCGCTGGCTGAGACGAAGACCAAGGAAGTCGACACTTTTATCCGCGAGGCGCTGGAAGCGGCGCTGGCGCGCGGCGCCCTGCCCGGCGAGCGGGAGGGCTTTGATACGGCGGCCGTGGCCGCGGCGGCCGCCTTCCTTGGCCGCACCGCCAACGGCCGCAAGCCCGGCCAGCCCGCGATCGCGATCGAGACGCTGGGCGAAGGCGCGACCGGACGCTTCATGCGCATCGCGATCGTCAATGACGACATGCCCTTCCTGGTCGATTCGATCGCCAACACGCTGGCGGCCGGAGATATCACCATCCATCGCCTGCTCCATCCGGTGCTGTCGGTCGCGCGCGACGGCGACGGCGCGCTGTCGGCCATATTGGATGACGACACGCCCGGCGCGCGCCGCGAATCCATGATCTATATCGAGGCCGACCGGGCCGACGCCAAGGCCCGCCGGGCGCTGGAAAAGGCGCTGGACGACACGCTGGACGACGTGCGCGCAGCCGTGACAGACTGGCTGACGATGCAGACCGCCATGGGCAACGATGCCGACGCGGTCCCCGATGAGGAAGGCGCGGCGCTGCTGCGCTGGTTCCTTGCCCGCCACTTCACCCAGGTCGGGCATGAAATCGTCCGCCGCGACGGCGGCAGCGAGGCGCGGCTGGGCATCTGCGCCCGCCATGACAAGCCGCTGATCGCGCCCGCTTCGCTGGAGGCCGCCTTCACCTGGTTCGAGGAAGGCAAGCGCACGCCGCTGATCATCAAGTCCAGCCGCCTGTCCCGCGTCCATCGCCATGTGCTGCTCGACCTGGTCATCGTCCCCCTGCGCAAGGGCAAGGACGTGACCGCGCTGTCCATCCATGCCGGCATGTGGACCAGTTCGGGCCTGGCCGCGACCCCGGACAAGGTGCCGCTGCTGCGCTCGGCGCTGTCCAGCCTGATGGACAAGTTCGGGTTCGATCCGGGCGGCCATGCCGGCAAGGCGCTCGCCCATGCGCTCACGGCCTTGCCGCATGACATCACCATCGGCTTCGACCGCGAAACGCTGGAACGGCTGGCGCTGACCTTCATGTCGCTCAGCGACCGGCCACGTCCGCAACTGGCGCTCGCCACCAGCGCGCTGGCGCGCCACCTCTACGCCTTTGTCTGGCTGCCGCGCGATGAACTGTCGACCGCGCGCCGCGTCGCCATTCAGGACATGCTGGCCAAGGCGGCGAACGGCCCGGTGCTCAGCTGGTCAATCGCGCTGGAGGAGGGCGGGCTGGCGCTGCTGCGCATCACGCTCGACCTGCGCGACGGCGGCATGGTGCCCGATGACGCCGCGCTCGACCAGCAGCTCAAGCAGATGGTGCGCGGCTGGGTTCCGGCGGTGGAGGAAGCGCTGACCGCGACCGAGGAAGCGGGCCGCGCCGCCGCGCTCGCCCAGCGTTTCGCGCCCGGCTTCCCCCTCGCCTATCGCAACGGCGCCGGCCCGGCCGAAGCCGCGATCGACATCCGGCTGATCCACGGCCTGTCGGGGGCAGGCGACAAGTCGATCCGCATCTACCGCAACCCGGAAGACAGCGCCGAACGGCTGCGGCTGAAACTCTACAGCCACGACACCATCGCCCTGTCCGAAGTCGTTCCCGCCTTCGAGAATTTCGGCTTCCGCGTGATCGAGGAGATGACGACGCCTGTCGACGGCGGCGCGTTGGGCCATGTCCAGCGCTTCGTGCTGGAACTGCCCGCCGGCGGCAATGCCGACGCGGTGGTCGGCCGCGCCGAGGTCGTGACCGAAGCCATTGCGCAAGTGCTGGAAGGCCACGCCGAAAATGACCGGTTCAACGAACTGATCGTCACCGCCGGCCTTGCTCCGCGCTCGGTCGTGCTGTTCCGCTCCCTCTATCGCTATCTGCGCCAGACCGGCATGGCCTATGGCATGGCGACCGTCGCCGACACGCTGCGCCGCGCGCAGGGCGTGGCGGCCAGCCTCGTCACCCTGTTCGAGGCGCTGCATGATCCCGCCGCGCGCGACGGCGCGGACGATCAGGTCGCGCAGGCGCAGGCAGCGATCGACGCCGGCCTGGAAAATGTCACCGCGATCGACGAGGATCGCGTGCTCCGCCTGCTGCGCGCGGTCATCACCGCCACGCTGCGCACCAATTTCTTCAGCAAGGCGGCGGCCGAGGCCATCGCCTTCAAGCTGGACAGCGCGCAGATCCCCGGCCTGCCCGCCCCGCTCCCCTGGCGCGAGATCTGGGTCTATAGCCCGCGTGTCGAGGGCATCCATCTGCGCGCCGGCCCGGTCGCCCGCGGCGGCCTGCGCTGGTCCGACCGGCGCGACGATTTCCGCACGGAAATATTGGGCCTGATGAAGGCGCAGCGCGTGAAGAACGCCGTCATCGTGCCGACCGGCGCCAAGGGCGGTTTCTATCCCAAGCAACTGCCCAATCCGCAGATCGACCGAGACGCCTGGCTGGCGGAAGGCACCGAAAGCTATCGCATCTTCATCCGCGCGCTGCTGTCCGTCACCGACAATATCGTCAACGACAAGGTGAAGCACCCGGCGCAGGTCGTCGTGCATGACGGCGAAGACCCCTATTTCGTGGTCGCCGCCGACAAGGGCACAGCGACCTTCAGCGACGTCGCCAACGCCATCGCGCTCGACCGCAAATTCTGGCTGGGCGACGCCTTCGCCAGCGGCGGCTCCAACGGCTATGACCATAAGGCGATGGGCATCACCGCGCGCGGCGCGTGGATCAGCGTCCAGCGTCACTTCGCCGAAATGGGCGTCGACGTGCAGAGCGAGCCGGTGCAGGTCGTGGGCTGCGGCGATATGTCGGGCGACGTGTTCGGCAACGGCATGTTGCTGTCAAAGGCGATCAAGCTGGTCGCCGCCTTCGATCATCGCCACATCTTCTTCGATCCCGCGCCCGACCCGGCAAAGAGCTGGGAGGAACGCAACCGCCTGTTCCAGCTCCCTCGGTCGAGCTGGGACGATTATGACAAGTCGCTGATTTCCAAGGGCGGCGGCGTCTTCCCGCGCAGCCTCAAGAGCATAGCCCTGACCCCGGAAATGCAGGAGATATTGTGCGTGACGGATAAGGAAATGGAGCCGAGCGCGCTCATTTCCGCGATCCTCAAGGCTCCGGCGGACCTGCTCTGGTTCGGCGGCATCGGCACCTATGTGAAGGCGGCCGCGCAGAGCCAGGGCGATGTCGGCGACCCGGCGAACGACCGCCTGCGCGTCAACGCCGAACAGTTGCGCGTCAAGGTGGTCGGCGAAGGCGCGAACCTGGGCTTCACCCAGGCCGGCCGCATCGCCTTCTCGCTGCATGGCGGGCGGATCAACACCGACTTCATCGACAACAGCGCCGGCGTCGACTGTTCGGACAATGAGGTCAACATCAAGATCGCACTCAACAAGGAGATGGCGGAAGGCCGCCTGCCCTTCGAGGAGCGCAACAAGCTGCTCGAAAGCATGACCGACGCGGTCGGTGACATCGTGCTGGAGGACAATCGCCTCCAGGCGCTGGGCCTGTCGATCGCCGAAGCGGGCGGCGCGGCCGACCTCGCCTCCTATGTCCGCCTGATCGAGACGTTCGAGGAAAGCGGCCGGCTCGACCGGCAGGTGGAGGGGCTGGCCGCCAACGACCAGCTGCTGCGTCGCGGGCAGGACGGCCAGGGGCTGACCCGCCCCGAACTCGCCGTGCTGCTTTCCACCGCCAAGCTCGCCTTGCAGGATGCGATCGAACAGGGCGACCTCGCCAGCGACGACAGCATGACCGGCGAACTGATGGCGGCCTTCCCCCCTGCGATGCAGAAGAAGGAAGCCGACGCGATCGCCGTCCATGCGTTGAAGAAGGAAATCATCGCCACCAAGGTCGCGAACCGGATCATCAATCGCCTGGGCCTCATCCACCCGTTCGAACTGGCGGAGGAGGAGGGCTGCTCGCTCGCCGACCTCGCCAGCGCCTTCCTGATCGCGGAACGGCTCTATGACATCGGCACGCTCTGGACCGATATCGACGCGGCGGAGATGGGCGAAGCCGCCCGCCTCGCCCTGTTCGCCGACATCGCCAGCGGTATGCGGGCGCAGATCGCGGATATCCTGCGTGCCCTGCCCGCGGGCGTGCTGCCGGCGCAGGGATATGATCGTCTGGCGGTGGGCGTCGGCCAGCTGGCGTCGCAGGTGGACGACCTGCTGACCAGCGAAGCCCAGCGCCGCACCAATGCCGTGACCGACCGGCTGCTCGGCCTGGGCGCGCCTGAAGCGCTGGCGCTGCGCACCGCCGGCCTGTTCAAGCTGGACGGCGCGGTCGGCATCGCCGCGCTCGCCGCGCGCATCAGCGTGGACGAGATCGCGCTCACCCGCGCCTTCACCCATCTGGGCGAAGCCGTCGGCATCGACTGGGTCCAGTCGACCGCCGCGCGCATGGAGCCGACCGACCCGTGGGAGCGCCTGCTCATCTCGGGCGTGGCGCGCGACATGCAGCAGGTCCGGCTCGACTTCCTCGCGCATGGCAAGGGCAAGGAGATCGCGACCCATGTCGAGGAATGGCTGAAGGCCAAAGGCGCGCGGGTCCGCCAGTTCCGCACCCTGGTCCAGCGCGCCAAGGCGGCGGCGACGCCCAATGTCGCGATGCTCGCCGAAATCGCCGGACAGGCGCGCGGCCTGCTGGGACGATAATATTCAAATAAGCGTCATCCCCGCAATGGCGGGGATGACGCTCTTTTTCTGAACCTTAGAGTATGATGACTTCACATTGATCCAGCCGTCATTGCGAGCGGAGCGAAGCAATCCATGGGAGCGCCAATGGATTGCTTCGCTTCGCTCGCAATGACGATTCAAACAAATGTCATCCGACTATAGCTATTGCGACCCATCCCCGTCCGGCGCATCCGCATCGGGTAACGTCACCTTGGGCGCGTCCTTCTTGCCCGGCGTCGGTATGTCATCGCCATAGATGGGCACGATCGGTTCGGTCGGCGCGCGACCATGCAGCGCGTCGATCTCCGCCTGCCGCTGCTTCAGATACAGGTTGCGATAGACCGTGTAGGGATCGTCTTCCTTGCGGATCGCCTGGATCGTCTCATCAAACGCCGCGCGCTCGCCCAGCTGGTTGATGATCGTCGCGGGGATCACATAGGTCGGCGTGTTGAACGGCTTGCCGACAGCGAAGGGCAGGATCATCTTGTCCACCGTGTCGCCGATGATGTCGCGCAGCGTCGTCGGGCCAACGATCGGCAGATACATATACGGCCCCGGACCCACGCCATAATAGCCCAGCGTATTGGCGAGGCCGTTGTTCCGGCGCGGCAGGTGGAAGGGCTTGCGCTTGGCCACGTCGAACAGCCCCAGGAAGCCGAGGGTCGAATTGACCCCGAAGCGGCCCGCCGTCTCCGCCGCCTTGCCCGGCTTGAACTGCAACAGATAGGCAGCGAACACGATCGGCTCGCCCAGGTTGGAGAAGAAATTGCGCAGCCCCTTGCGCACCGGACGCGGCAGACCCTTGTTATAGGCCTTGGCCACCGGCTCCACCACCGCCTTGTCGACCGACTGCACCGCCTCGAAACTCTTGGCGTTGAGCTGTTCCAGCGGATCGCCCTTGGGCGCGCCTTTCTCGCCGGTCACGATGATATCCTGCGGCGCATTGCCGGGAGCGGCTGGACCGGAAGCGGCGGCGGGCGGAACGGTCGGCACGACAGGCGGGGGCGTCGCCGGGTCGAGGGAAGCGGGGGTCGCGGTCGCGGCGCCGGCGGGCGCCGTGTCCTGCGCCACCGCGGCATCGGCGACGGCCGCCATGGCCAGGCGCGGCGCATCGGCTTCCGCCTGCGCGCCTATCATCATCATTCCCGCAGCAACGGCCGGCAACAGCATGTCTTCATCCTATCAACGGCCGCTGCTCGCTCTCCTGAAAGGGCAGGCCGATCCACGCCGCACGCCGGGCTATATGTAGCCCATGTTACATCCGGCAAATATTTCGGCTAGTTGGGATATCCCCTTCCGTCAATAGCTTCGCCGGACACTCGTCGCCCCGGCATGGAGTCCGCCACATATGTGGGGGCTGCTTACATTTTGATACAAATTGGTGTTGCGACTCGTTTGCAATTGCAAGTCGTTCGCGCTATGCGAACCACCTCATTTCCCGCAGGACCAGTCCCCTACCCGATGCACGGAACCGCCCGCATCCCGACCCAGAAAAAGAAGAGCGCCAAGACCTTCTGGCTGAAGCAGCTCCACACCTGGCATTGGGTCAGCTCGGCGATCAGCCTCATCGGCCTGCTCATCTTCGCCTTCACCGGCATCACCCTCAATCATGCCGCCGATGTCGAGGGCGCACCGCAGACGGTGGAAAAAAGCGCCGACCTGCCCGCCGACCTGCTGAAACAGGTCGCGCCCGACGACAAGCCCGACGCCAAGAAGCCCCTGCCCGCCACTGTCGCCGCGTGGGTGGAGAAGGAAATCGGCCAGAGCGGCGCGGGAGAGGCCGAATGGTCCGCCGACGAAATCTATCTCGCTTTGCCCCGCCCCGGCGGCGACGGCTGGGTCGCGATCGACCGTCACAGCGGCGACGTCACCAGCGAAAGCACCAGCCGCGGCTGGATCAGTTACCTCAACGACCTGCACAAGGGCCGCAATGCCGGCACGGCATGGAAATACTTCATCGACATTTTCGCGGTCGCCTGCTTCCTCTTCGCCCTCACCGGCCTGTTGCTGCTCCAGTTGCACGCGAAGAAGCGTCCCTCCACCTGGCCGCTGGTCGCGGCCGGCCTCGCCATCCCGGCGGTCCTCGCCATCATCTTCATCCACTAAGGGGGAATTTTCGCTCATGCAGATCCGCCACAGCCTGATGCTGACCGGCACGGCGGCGCTCGGCGCCACCGGCGCGCTTGCCGCGCCCGCCGCCGCCCAGACGCTGAACCTCAGCGTCGCCATCCCGCGCCTGTCGGTCGCCGAATATCACCGCCCCTATGTCGCGATCTGGATCGAGAAGGAGGGGGCAGCGCCCCGCAGCCTGTCGGTCTGGTATGATTATGACATGAAGAATGGCGAGGGCACCAAATGGCTGCGCGACGTGCGCCAATGGTGGCGCGCATCGGGTCGGGCGATGCAATTCCCGGCCGACGGCGTCACCGGCGCCACCCGCGCGCCGGGCGAACAGAAGATCGCCTTCACCGCCGGCAAGGGATCGCTGGGGCAACTGGCGCCCGGCAACTACACGCTGCTGATCGAGGCCGCGCGCGAAGTCGGCGGCCGTGAAGTCGTCCGCCTCCCCTTCGCCTGGCCGCCCAGGCCCGGCGCGACGGTGAAGGCAGCGGGTAGCACGGAATTGGGCGCCATCGCCCTCACATTCGGTAAATAAGGGGGAAGAAGACCATGAAAGCCAGGTTGCTGATCGCGGGCGCGCTCGCCGCCCTTTCGCTCGCCGGCACGGCGCAGGCCCATCGCCAGTGGATGATGCCCTCCTCCACCACCCTGTCGGGCAATGAAAGCTGGGTGACAGTCGACGCCGCCGTTTCCAACGACCTCTTCTATTTCGAACATTTCCCGATGCGGACGGACAATATCGCCGTCACCGAGCCCGACGGCGCGACCGGCAAGATCGAGAATGCCGCCACCGGCAAATATCGCTCGACCTTCGACGTCCACCTGACCAAGCCAGGCACCTATCGCATCGCCAATGTCTCGACCGGCATCATGGGCAGCTATATGCTGAACGGCAAGCGGGAGCGGCTGCCGCGCGGCACCACCAAGGACAAGCTGGCGACCGCGATCCCCGCCGGCGCGACCGACGTGCAGACCGCCGAAATGTCGAACCGCAACGAGATTTTCGTGACGCTGGGCGCGCCCACCAGCACCATCTTCAAGCCGACGGGCAGCGGCATCGAACTGGTCCCCGTGACCCATCCCAATGATCTGGTGTCGGGCGAAACGGCGACCTTCCAGTTCCTGCTCGACGGCAAGCCCGCCGCCGGCCTCAAGGTCACGGTCATCCCCGGCGGCATCCGCTATCGCGACAGCCTGGGTCAGGTCGACCTCACCACCGACAAGGACGGCAAGGCGTCGATCACCTGGCCTCAGCCGGGCCTATATTGGCTGAACGCCAGCATCGGCGGTGGTCGCGAAGGCGGTCCGGGCGGTGAAGGCGGAGCGGGCGGTCCCGGCGCCAATGCCCCAGGAACCGGTGCGCGCCCGGCCCCGCGTCCCCAAGCCCCGGCCGGCCCGCCGCAGCGCCGCGCCTCCTATATCACCACGCTGGAAGTGCTGGCGCCCTGAACCAGGCCGGCCCGCCACCCGCTTCTCAGGGCATCCGCATCGCGATAGCGCCCCACCTGTCGCCCGAGTCCTTTCTCGGGCGGCGGCGCACGGGCGCTATCGTCGCTTATGGCGGTCCCACCATGGGGACGAGCTGGTCGGCGCGGATCGTCGACCCGCCCGCAGGCTGCACCGCCGCGATCGAGGCGGTGCTGGCGCGCGTCATCGACCAGATGAGCAATTGGGAAGCGGACAGCGCCATCAGCCGCTTCAACCGCACGCCCGTGGGCGAATGGATGCCGCTCCCGGGGGACATGCTGACGGTGCTGCGCGCCGGATTGGACATGGCCCGCCTTTCGGAGGGCGCTTTCGACCCCGCGATCGGCCGGCTGGTGGACCGATGGGGTTTCGGCCCCGCCGCGCTGGGGACTGCCCCCTTCGCCATCGCCGCCCCATGGACCCGTATCGAGGCGGAGAGAGGCCATGCCCGCCGCCTCGCCGACGTGACCCTCGACTTTTCCGGCATCGCCAAGGGCTTCGCGGTCGACGCCGTCGCCGACGCATTGCGGGCGCTGGGCGTCGCCAATTTCCTGGTCGAGATCGGCGGCGAACTGCGCGGCGACGGGATCAAGCCCGACATCCAGCCCTGGTGGATCGATGTCGAGGCCCCGCCCGGCCTTGCCGTGCCCACGCTCCGCATCGCGCTCAGCGACATCGCCGTGGCCACGTCGGGCGACTATCGCCGCTTCCGCATCGAGGATGGCGCCCGCCTTTCCCACAGCATCGACCCCACGACCGGCGCGCCGATCGGGGAGGGCGTCGCCTCCGTCACTATACTGCACGACAGCGCCATGCTGGCCGACGCCTGGGCGACCGCGATCATCGTGCTGGGGCCGGATCGCGGCATGGCGCTCGCCACCCGCCACGCCCTGGCCGCCCGCCTGGTGTTGCGCACGCCGAAGGGCGCGCAGGAATATATGACGCCTGCACTGGCGGCGATGCTGGATTGAGCGGGGGATTTGAGTGCCCACCCGGTCATCCCGGCACACGCCGGGAACCAGAATGGCTATAAGCAACCCTGGATGCTGACTTTCGTCAGCATGACGGGAAGGGTTTGGTTGCAGCCCGACCGCTTTTTCATCCTCCCCTGCAAGGGGAGGTGGCAGGCGCGTAGCGCCTGACGGAGGGGTGTCACCCTCTCGATAAGGCGACACCCCTCCACCACTTCGTGGTCCCCCTCCCCTTGCAGGGGAGGATTTTATGTCCACTCCTGCTCGCTTCCCGACCGACCGCCATTCCGCTTCCAATGTAGGATTTTCTCTGGTCTATCCTGGCGGATGAACCAGCGCCGCCCTTTTGCACCACCCTCTTCCATCCGCGCCACAGGCGTGACCTTGCCGGCGCGCGGGCGGTGCGTTGCCGTCGCGTCGGTGGCGCGTCATCGTGACCCGAATGGCGCGTCCGTGACGCGTCGCGGACGCCTTACGGGCGCTTCGCAGGCGCAATCGCCGAAAAAAGCGCCAGACGGTGTGAACTTCGGTGGAGATCGAAACCGTGACCCTCCGCTCAGGCGTCGGCCCAGCGCCGCAGCAAATTATGATAGACGCCGGTCAGCCGGACCACCTCGTCATGCCCCTGCCCCAGCGCCGCCGCGACCCCCTGCACGCTGCGGTCGAGGTCGAACAGCATCTGCCGTGCGCCATCGTCGCGGATCATCGACTGGAGCCAGAAGAAGCTCGCGACCCGCCGCCCGCGCGTCACCGGCTCGACCCGATGCAGCGAGGAGGATGGATAGAGCACCGCATGGCCCGCGGGCAGCTTCACCTGCTGCACGCCGAAATGGGTCTCGATCGTCAGTTCGCCGCCGTCATAGGCGTCCGGTTCTTCCAGGAAGACGGTGATCGACAGGTCGGACCGCACGCGAAAGCCCGTCCCCGCCTGGATGCGCACCGCATTGTCGACATGCACGCCGAAAGCCTGCCCGCTGGCATAGCTGTTGAATAGGGGCGGAAAGATCTTGAGCGGCAGCGCAGCGGCGATGAACAGCGGCGATCGCCCCAGCGCATCGAGCACCATCTGTCCTGCCCACTTCGCCGCATCGCTGTCCTCGGGCAATTGCAGGTTGCGCTTGGCGAGGGCGGACTGATGACCGGAGGTGACATTGCCGTCCACCCAGTCGGCGGCGTCGATCACGGCGCGGATGGCGGCGACGCCCTGGGCGTCGATCAGGTCGGGTATGGCGATCAGCATAAGATGGGAAATCAGCCCTGGATGACAAAGGGAATAGGCAGCCAGCCCCTTGCCGGCTTCCCGTCGGCCATGGGCGCCCATCGCCATTTGCGCACCGCGTCCAGCGCCGCCTTATCGAGGCGGTCGAAGCCGCTGGAGTTGGCGATCCAGATCTTGTCCACGCTGCCGTCCGGAGCGACGATGAGTCCCAGCTTGACGGTCCCCTGCTCACGCTTGCGCCGACTCTCGATCGGGTATCGCGGCGGCTTGGCGGAGATGAGCCGCGCGGTCAGATCGACATTTTGGGGCGCTTGCGAAGGCACGGCGATCGGGGGAGCAGGTGCGGGGACGGGCGGCGCCGGGGGGGCAACCGTCACGGGGGTCGGTTGCGGTGCCGGGTCCGGCCTTGTCTGCACCGTCTGGACAGGGGGCACCGGCGTCCGCACGATCGGCGGCGGCGCGACCACTTCGGGTTTGGATGGGGGAGGTGGCGGCGTTTCGGCAGCGGGCGGCGGTGGCGGCGGGCTCAGATTGACTACGGTCAGCCTGGCCTCCTCCATATGCCGCACATGGTTGCGCACATGGATCAGCGCGCCGATCGCCAATGCGTGGATCACCACTATGGCGGTGATGGCGGCAATGTTGGGGCGGGACCGCGCGCGATAGCGTTCCGCGACCGCCTGCACCGGCGCGAGCGGAACCGCGACTTCGCCCGAAATAGGGGCAATGTCCGGCTCCGGCGTGCGGCCATAGTCGTCGATCGGCCGGCTCGCGGCTTGCAGCATGGAAGCGCCTCCCTTTCCGCGCCCATAACGCGAAGCCTAATGCGAATCAATTGCGTTCCAGCAATATTCGGCAAAGTTCGGGACGGGCGGCGGCCCGAGGAGGTTGGCCAAAAGGCCAGAATGTGTCGCCGCCCGTCCTTCTACCCCGGCCGGGACGTGCCGGGGAAAATACAGGGTCCGTTACAGCTTGTAGCCCAGGGTCAGCACCCACGAGCGGCCCTCGCCGGGATTGGCCCAGCCATTGTTGCGAATGCTGGTATAATATTTCTTGTTGGTGAAGTTCTGGACGTTGAGCTGCGCGCTGAACTTGTCCGTGATCGGATAGGACAGCATCGCCCGATGGACCAGATAATCGTCCGCCTTGTACATCGGCGCGCCGGTCAGGTTGGTCAGATACCAGCTGCCCTGATAGGTCAGGCCATAGCCCAGTTGCAGCCCGAAGGGCAGCGTATAGGTGGTAAACAGACTGCCCGAATGTTTGGGTGTATTGGTCATCGGGTTTCCGGCCTGGGGATCAAAGGCCGGGCAGGTCAGCGCCGTGGTCGTGCCGGGCGGCGTATAGCTGGCGTTCGGATTTTCAAGGCAATAGTCGGAAATCGACTGCTTCACCTTGGTGTCGAGATAGGTATAGTTGGTGAAAATCGTCCATTCCGGCGTGATATTGCCCGACGCGCCGAGCGTGATGCCGTCCACCTTGTTGCGGCCGTCGCCCACCGGCAGGTTGCCGACGAAGGGATCATTGGCCGTTACTCGGAAATTGGTGCGCTCGTTGCGGAACAGCGCGGCCGTCAGTTGGAGTTGGCCGTCAAACAGGTCGATCTTGCCGCCGATCTCATAGTTGCGCGCCTCTTCGGGCGACAGGTCGCACGGGTCGATGTTGAGATTGGCCGCCGCCGCAAGGCCGCAGCCCGCGCGGACGGTGGTCGAGGTCGGATTCTTCGAATTGCCAAAGGCGATGTAGAGGCTGGCATTCTCCACCGGCTTGTAGACCAGGCCGATGCGATAAGAGAAGAGATTGTCGGTCGCATTCTGCTGCGCGCCGGTCGTATATGCGCCGCCCGCCGCCGGCGTCGCGATCGTGTCCGAGCGGAAGCGGGCGCGGTTATGCTCCCAGCGGATGCCGCCGTTGATCTCCAGCTGCTCGACGACCTTGACCGCCGCGAAGGCATAGGCCGCGACGTTGAAGGTGTCGCCATCCTGATGGCTGGTGCGGATGGCGTTGACCGGCCCTGTATAATCGGTGGCGACGCCGATCGGGATCGGATTCAGCGTCGGGTTGGGCAAGCCGCCACCTGCGTTGCGCAGCACATTGCCGCTGTCGAGCGCATAATCTTCCTGCATCGCCGAGGTGCCAACCACCAGCGTGTGGCCGCCGGGAATGTTGAAGGTCAGATCGAGCTGGTTGTAGAGCGATTGGTTGACAGAGTCCCGGAAATTGCCGCGGGGACCGCCCGGATAATATATTCCCCGAACCTGACCGGGGGCGCAGGCGACGCCCAATTGGGTGAGGCCGCTCGCCAGACAGTAGGTGCCGCCCTGCGGCGGATCGACCACCAGATTCTGCTCGACCCGCTGCCAGCGCGACAGGTTGCGCAACGACACGACATCGCTGAACTTGTGATCGAAGATCAAAGTTGCCTGATCGATGGTCTGGTCCTGCCTGTCTATATTCTTGTAGCCCAGATAGCTGCTGTAGGGCACGCCCGGCAGCGGACCGTCATAGAAGGCGTTCTTATAGTAGGGCACGCCATAGAGCGGCGTGTTCTTGTCTTCCTGATGCGTGTAGAGCAGCGTCAGCGACGTCGGGCCATCGACGCCCAGCTTGACCGACGGGGCCACGCCCCAGCGTTCATAGCGGTCGACCTGACGGGCCGGCACGTCATTTTCATGATACATGGCGTTGAGGCGCACCGCGACGAAATCCGACACGCGCACATTGCTGTCGATCGTCGCCCGATAATAATCCGACGTGCCGATTCCGGCCTGGACCAGCGTTTCATCCTGCGCCTTGGGCCGCTTGGTCACGATGTTGATGTTGCCGCCGATCGCCCCCGAACCGCCATAGACGGAGTTGGCGCCGTTGGTGACTTCGATCTGTTCGATATTGAAGGGATCGGTGCGGCTATATTGCGCGCTGTCGCGCACGCCGTCGATGCTGATGTCGGTATTGGCGCTCTGGCCGCGCAGGTTGATGCTGTCGCCATAGCCGCCGCCGCCTTCGCCCGCGCCAAAGGTGATGCCCGGAATGGTGGACAGCACGTCGCGCAGGGTAAGGAGATTCTGCTTCTGGATGGTCTGGTTGCCGAACACCGTGATGGTCTGCGGCATGTCGAGCAATGGGCGCACATATTTGGGCGATTCCGGCTTTTCGACCTTCACTTCGGATTCGTCGATGGCGGTGTCGGTGACGGTCATGCCGCCCAGCTTTTGGCCCTGCTCCCCCTCTTGCGCCTGGCCGGCCGTGGCGAATGCGAGCGCGCCGACGCAACCGAGCGCCAGAAACGATGTAGATGCAATCTTGCTCATGGAGCAGACTCCCCCTCTGTCTTAGTTGGGGCGCCAGCTATTGAGAATCACTCTTACTGTCAACGCTAATGCGAATAATTATTATTTATTTTCTTGCGCGCGGGAAAAAAGCCAACACCGAATGGCGCTTGCCAGATTGGGTGCAGGATCGGCAGCAAGACGCGCGACATCGATGCGCGCGATCAGGGCATTGATCGGCACATTCTCGTCGGATGCGGCGCGACGCAGCGCATCCCAGAATATCGGTTCGAGGCTGATCGCCGTCTGATGGCCGGCGATCGTGACGCTCCGCTTCACCGGCGGAGCAAGGGGCGGCCCCGAGGGCATCAAGGGGCCGCCCGCCTGCATTAATACATATGCTGCCCGCCGTTGATCGACAGCGTGCTGCCGGTCACGAAGCCGCCCTCCTCGCAGCAGAAGAAGGCGACGCCGCGCGCGATTTCGCTGGCTTGGCCGAGGCGGCCGACCGGGATCTTCGCGACGATCTTCTCCAGCACCTGAGCAGGAACGGCCGCGACCATGTCGGTGTCGATATAGCCGGGCGCGATGGCGTTGACGGTGACGCCATATTTCGCGCCTTCCTGCGCCAGCGCCTTGGTGAAGCCGTGGATGCCCGATTTGGCCGCGGCATAGTTGACCTGACCATATTGGCCCGCCTGACCGTTGATCGACCCGATATTGACGATCCGGCCCCAGCCGCGCTCGCGCATACCGCCAAAGGTCGCCTTGGCCATGTTGAAGCAGCCGCCAAGGTTGATGCGCATGACTTCGTTCCAGTCGTCGAAGCTCATCTTGGCAAGCACGCCGTCGCGGGTGATGCCCGCATTATTGACGACGATGTCCACGGGGCCAAGCGCTTCGGCGACCTGCGCGCAGCCGTCGAGACAGGCCTGATGGTCGCCCACGTCCCATTTGAAGGACGCGATGCCGGTCGCGTCGGTGAAGGCCTTCGCCTTTTCCTCATTGCCGGCATAGTTGGCGGCGACTTTATACCCCAAATCCTTGAGCGCCAGACTGATCGCCTCGCCAATGCCCCGCGTTCCGCCCGTCACGATCGCCACTCTCGACATATAGGCCTCCTCTTCGAATATTGGTCAGTGCATCCAACCCGAAAGCTCGCGGCTCATTAGCCTCCGATAGAGAGTGATAGCTTCCGGCGACGCATTTAAACAAGACAAATAGGCGAAATTTTCACCACCCTGGCGCAAAAAAACGGCTTTCGCACGCAAGGCGATTTCCTCTAGGGTTTCAAGGCAATCCGCCGCGAATCCGGGCGTTACAACAGCAATATTTCTGACATCATTCTTTACCAATTTGGCGAGTGTCGCTTCGGTTTCCGGTTCGAGCCATTTGGCCCTCCCGAAGCGCGACTGAAAGCTCATATGGACGGGCAGCGAGAGCGCCTCGCGCAGCAGGCGGACCGTCTTCATCGACTGGCAATGATAGGGATCGCCCAGATGCAGCGTGCGTTCGGGCATACCGTGAAAGCTGGCGAGCAAGGCGTCGGGCGTGAAATCGAGCGCGGCCAGCTGCGTTTCGATCGATGCCGTCAACGCGCCGATATAGGCGGGGTCGTCATGATAGGGCGGCAGGGTGCGGATAGCCGGCTGCCAGCGCATCGCCTTCATCGCGGCAAAGGCCGCATCATTGGCGGTGGCGGTCGTCGCGGCGCTATATTGCGGATAGAGCGGCGCGAGCAGGATGCGATCGCAGCCCGCCGCCTTCATCATGGCCAGTCGGTCCGATATGGCGGGATTGCCGTAGCGCATCGCCCAGTCGACCGTCACTTCCGGCATCGCCTGTTGCAACGCCTGCGCGGTGGCGCGGGTGTGGACGGCGAGCGGCGAGCCTTCGTCGGTCCACACCTGCCGATAGGCATGGGCGGACTTCTTCGGCCGGGTGGTGAGGATGATCCCGTGCAGGATCGGCTGCCAGACCAGCCTGGGGATCTCCACGACACGGGAATCGGACAGAAACTCGGCCAGATAGCGCCGCACCGACTTCGGATCGGGCGCGTCGGGCGTACCGAGATTGATCAGCAAGATGCCGACCCTTGGAGCCGGGATGGCAGGATGATCGGCGGGCAGGGTCATGCGCTGCCCACGAGCGGCAGGCTGCGCAATCGCTGGCCCGTCCAGGTGTAGAGGGCGTTGGCGATAGCGGGCGCGACCAGGGGCGCGGCCAGATCGCTGACGCCGGCGGGGTCGGCGGTGCTGCGCATCAGCTCGACCGTCACCTCGCCCACATCGGCCAGGCGCGGCAGGTTCATGCGGCCAAGGATCGCGCGGGTCGGCAGGCCGCGTTCATAGGGGACGGAGGCGCCCATGGCGTAGGCAAGGCCGTAGACCAGGCCGCTCTCGATCTGCTGGCGGGCAAGGTCGGGATTGACCTGATCGCCGACATCGACGGCGGCGATGATGCGGTTGACGCTCAGCCGGTCGCCGTTCATCGCCGCTTCCACCATGACGGCGGCATAGGCGCCGCCCATCATGTGCGCGGCGATCCCCTGCCCGCTTCCCGCGATGCCGCCCTGCCAGCCGCCCATCGCCGCGGCGGTGGAAAGGCAATGGGCGAGGCGCGGATTGCCGCCCAGCATCTGGATGCGGAAGGACATGGCCTCCATCTTCGCCAGATGGGCCAGCTCGTCGATGAAGCTTTCGGTGAAGAAGGCGCTGTGGAGATGCGCGTTGCCGCGCGTGAAGCCGAGCGGCAGGCCGACATCGGTCGGATAATGATCGACCGCCCAATTGGGGATGGCATAGGGCGGCGCCATGCCGGCGACCGCGAGGCGGGTCGCCTTGTTCGCCGCGCCTTCGGCCGCTTCGTGCGGCAGCTTGCCATCGGCGATCCGCGCCCAGGTCTGGGTCATGGCGCAGGGCGTCGCGACCTTGGCCAGCCATCCCTCGATCGCGCCGTTGCGCCCAAGCTTGGCGGCCATGCGGGCATGGGCGGGCGCGCTGGGGCGATCCTGAATCACATCCTCCAGCCGCGACCATGAGAGCTGCACCGGACGCCCCATGTCGCGCGCGATGAGCGCCGCCTGCACGCCCGCCTCCGTATCCATCCTGCGCCCGAAGGAGCCGCCGGCATGAAGGGGGTAGAGCGTCACCGCGCCGGCCGACAGGCCCAGCGCATCGGCGATGGCGTCGCGGGCAAGGCCGGGCGCTTGCGTCGCCATCCACACTTCCGCGCCATCGTCGGCGACGCGCGCTGTGGCACACATGGGTTCGAGCGCCAGATGCAGGCCGGCATCGACCTGATATTCGCTGGCGAGGATGGTCGCGCTTTCGAATACCGGGAGAAGGTCGCCTTGCGAATAAAGGCGACGGCCGGCGGACCCGGAGAAGGCGCTTTCCAGCGCTTCGTCGATGCCGCCGCTGCTCACCGCGCGCCCGCGCAGGGTGAAGACGGGATCGGCGAGGTCCAGCGCCTTGTTCGCCGCCCACCAGTTGCTCGCCACCGCCGCGACCCAGCGTTCCTGCTTCACCAGCTTGAGGAAGCTGGTGACGCCGCCGGCCGAGCGCTCGTCCAGCCCGGCGAGGACCGCGTCGCCGATCGGCCCCTGCCGGATCGAGGCATAGACCATGTCGGGCAAGCGGATGTCGGCGGCGAAATTATGGCTGCCGTCGATCTTGGACGGAGTGTCGAGACGCGGCAGATCCTGCCCCGACAGGCGGCCATCCTGCCCCTGACGCAGCGGCAGGATATCGGGCAGGTCGAAGTTCACACCGTCGCTGACGACATCGCCGATCTTCATCCGACGCTCGGCTCCATCGGAGATGATGCCGTCCTGTATGTCACAGCTTTCCCACGGAATGTTCCAGCGCGCCGCCGCCGCCTTGCACAAAAGCACCCGCGCGGCCGCGCCCGCGTCGCGATAGGCGTCGTGGAACATCGGGATCGACGTACCCCCGCCGGTCAGCATCAGCGAACCGCGGGTCGCATATTGCTCGATCGCCCAGTCGCCCGCGCCCCCCAGCAGCCGGGTCCAGTCGCTCGCCAGCCATTCGCGCGCCAGCAGCGTGTTGGCGTAGAGCGGGCTGACCGGCGCGCTCTGCACCGCGACGGTGCGCCAGTCCGCGCCCAGTTCGTCCGCCAATATCTGCGGCAGGACGGTGGTGACGCCCTGCCCCATTTCGGTCTGGGGCACGACGACGATGACCTGCCCCGATCGGTCGATCTTCAGGAAGGCGTTGACGATCGTCTCGGTCGGCCCGGCGTTGAGGTTGGGCTTGTAGGTGCGCGGCCAGACGCCCCAGGCGATCAGCAGCCCCGCGCCCGCGCCGCCGCCGACCAGCAAGGTCCGCCGGCTGATGCCCCCACGCCGACCGACGTTCCTGTCCGATTGCTTCCGCGGTGCGCGCGCCATGCCTGCCTGATAGAGGGGCGCGGCGCGGATGCCTAGGGCTATTCGGCGCGGATGGGTTCGATACCCAGGCGAGGAATTTCGATCGCGGGGCAATGGTCCATGACGACCTTGAGGCCGGCCGCCTCGGCACGGGCGGCAGCGGCTTCATTGATGACGCCGAGTTGCATCCAGACGGATTTGGCCCCGATCGCGATCGCTTCGTCCACCGCCTCGCCCGCGGCCTCGCTGCGGCGGAAGATGTCGACCATGTCGATCGGGACGCCGATGTCGGACAGGCGGCCCCAGACGAATTCGCCATGGACATGCTCGCCCGCGATCTGCGGATTGACCGGCAGGACGCGATAGCCATGGTCTTGCAGCACCTTCATCACGCCGTAGCTGGGGCGATCGGGACGGTCGGAAATGCCGACGAGCGCGATAGTGCGGGTTTCGGTCAGCAGGGCGGCGATGTCCTGAGAGGCGGTGAGCGGCATGGGCTTCTCCTTCTGATACGACATGGGGAGCATCTGCGCGCTTGCAAGGCGCTGCGACCGGGTTAGTCCTGCACCATGCTCGCCATTCGCCCCGACGACCTGACCGATCCCCAAACCCGCGCCCTGCTGGCCCTCCACCTGTCCGGTATGCAGGCCCACAGCCCGCCCAAGGCCGTCTTCGCGCTCGACCTGTCGGGATTGCAGCGGCCCGATGTGCAACTGTGGACGGCCTGGGACGGGCCGGACATTGCCGGGATCGGCGCGCTCAGGGCGCTTGCGGCGGACCATGGCGAGATCAAGTCGATGCGCACCCATCCGGACCATCTGCGGCGCGGCGTAGCCGCCGCCTTGCTGCGCCATATCATCGCGCAGGCGCGGGCGCAGGGCATGGCGCGGCTGAGCCTGGAGACGGGGAGCGGCCCCGCCTTCGATCCGGCGCTGGCGCTGTATCGCGCCCATGGCTTCACCGACGGCGAGGCGTTCGGCGAGTATAGGAGAAGCGACTTCAACCAGTTCCTGCACTTGCGGCTTTAACATAACCGACCAGCATTTTCGAAAGCACAACGCGTGGATTCAGTGGCGGTTGGGCTTCCTGACGGTGATAAGCGCTGTGAAGTCAGGATTTTCGACGACTTCGTCATGGTCGCTCAACTTGTAGACGCCCGGATCACCGAATTCGATGGCATCCAATACCGGGGCGATTGTCACGACCTCCCCGGTCCTGCGCTCCCTGATGGCTATTCCCTTACTGGGATCGCAAGTTTCAACGACACCATAAATCTGACGACGTTCAATCAATGCATCATCATGGGTGACAAAGGTCAACCCGACCAGCAAAGTTTGGCCTATAAGGGACCGAGCAAACTCCTCGTCCCAATCATCTTCGTCATCCAGATTTTCAAACTGTTCAGCCATCAGCCCATCTTCCTCAACCACCCCGCCACCTTCTCCGCGATCGCGCGGAAGGCGTCGGCATGGGCGCCTTCGCCCGCCGCCGGGGGATCGCCCGCGTCGGAGCGGCGGCGGATGTCGATCGCCAGCGGGATGCGCCCCAGGAACGGCATGGACAATTCGCCCGCCGTGCTTTCCGCGCCGCCCTGACCGAAGGGATCGGACACTTCGCCGCAATGGGGGCAGGCATAGCCGGCCATATTCTCGACCAGCCCCACCATCGGCACGCCGACCTGGACGAACAGGCTGACGGCGCGGGTAGCGTCGATCAGCGCCAGATCCTGCGGCGTGGAGACGATCAGCGCGCCGGCGGGCTTGTGCTTCTGCACCATGGTCAGCTGGATGTCGCCGGTGCCGGGCGGCATGTCGACGACCAGCAATTCGGTATCGCCCCATTCGGCGTCGATCAGCTGGGTCAGCGCATTGCCCACCATCGGCCCGCGCCACGCCAGCGCCCGGCCGGGTTCGACCAGATGCGCCATCGACAGCATCGGAATGCCGGCCACGCCGGTGACGGGCACCAGCTTCTTGTCGCGCGCGATCGGCTTCTGGTCCTCGCTGGCCATGAGCTTGGCCTGCGACGGGCCGTAGATATCGGCGTCGACCAGCCCGACCCTGATCCCCAGCCGATGGAGCGCGACGGCGAGATTGGCGGACAGGGTCGATTTGCCCACCCCGCCCTTGCCCGAGGCGACGGCGAGGATGCGCAACGGTTTGCGCTCGGCGGTCATGGCGATGCGCACGTCGGTGACGCCCGGCACGGTCAAGCCGCCGTCGCGGATCGCGGCGGCGAGGCCATCGCGCTTGTCCGGGGCAAGGCCGCCCACGTCGAGCGCGAGGGTCATCACCCCGTCCTTCACGCGCGGGGTGCTGGCGCGGCCGTCGGTCAGAGCCGTCAAACGGGCGGCAAAATCGGCAAGATCGGTCATGGCGACGCCCTGTAGGCAATATTCGGAGCCATTGGCACTGTTTTTCGTCAATGAGCCTTCCTATAGAAGAGGCCATGAGAAGAATATTCGGGTGGATGCCCGCGATCACAACGATGGTCCAAGGCCCATGGGGCGGAAAGAATGACGGACCGGACGGGGACGGACAGAAGGGCGGCGACGGCGGCCCGCGCAATCCGTGGACCCAGCCGGGCAAGCCGTCCGGTGGACAGAAAGGCCCGTCGGCGATCGAGGAACTGCTGCGCCGGGGCCGCGAAAGCTTCGGTCAGGGCGGTGGCGGCCAGGGCGGCGGCTTTGGCGGCCTGCCCCCGCGCGCGACCGGGCGGGCGCTCTGGCCCATCGCCATCGGCATATTGGTCGTCCTGTGGCTGGTGCTGACCAGCTTTCACCGGGTCGGCCCCCAGGAGCGCGGCGTCGTCACCCTGCTTGGCAAATATAGCCGCACCCTTTCCCCCGGCATCAGCCTGACCCTGCCCGCCCCGTTCGAGGCGGTGAGGACGGTCGATGTCGAGGAAATCCGCACCATCGACATCGGATCGGTGAGCGCGGAGAGCGAGAATCTGGTGCTGACCGGCGACCAGAATATCATCGACCTCGCCTATTCGGTGCGGTGGAACATCCGCAATCCCGAACTCTATCTGTTCCAGCTGTCCGACCCGGACACGACAGTGCGCGAAGTGGCGGAAAGCGCGATGCGCTCCGTTCTGGCGAGCGTGAGCCTGGACGATGCGCTGGGCGCGGGCCGCACCACCATCGAACAGCAGGTCGAACAGCGGATGCAGGAGATATTGGACGGCTATAAATCGGGCATCCGCATCCAGGGCGTCGCGATCAAGCAGGCCGATCCGCCGACGGCGGTCAACGATGCGTTCAAGGCGGTATCCGCCGCGCAGCAGACGGCGCAGACCTATCTCAATGAAGCGCGCGCCGCCGCGCAGCAGGTGACGGCCAAGGCGCAGGGCGAGGCCGCGGCCTTCGACAAGGTCTATGAGCAATATAGGCTGTCGCCCGACGTGACCCGCCGCCGCATGTATTATGAAACCATGGAGGGCGTGCTGTCGAACGTCGACAAGACCATCGTCGAGGGCGGCAATGTGACGCCCTATCTGCCGCTGCCCGAACTCAGGCGCCGGGCGCAGCAGGCCACGCCCGCCGACGCCGCGAACAGCACGGAGGCCCAGTGATGTCCATCCTGCGCCATCCCGTCGCCCTCGCCATGATCGCGCTCGTCGCGCTCATCATCCTGGGCAGCACCATCGCCATCGTACCCGAAACCAAGCAGGGGGTGATCGTCCGCTTCGGCGATCCGAAGGACATCATCAACCGCTACCGGCCCAATGAGAGTTTCGGCCATACCGGCGCGGGGGTGATCTGGCGCTGGCCGTTCATCGACCAGATCGTCTGGATCGACAAGCGCGTGCTGTCGGTCGAAATGGAGCGGCAGCAGGTGCTGTCGACCGACCAGCTCCGCCTGCAGGTCGACGCCTTCGCCCGCTACCGCATCGTCGATCCGCTGCGCATGTATATCGCGGCGGGCAGCGAAGAGCGCGTGTCCGACGCGCTGCGCCCGATCCTGGGTTCCGCGCTGCGCAACGAACTGGGCAAGCGGCCCTTCGCCGCGCTGCTCAGCCCCGAACGGGGCCAGGTGATGCAGAATATCGAGGCTGGCCTGAACCGCGTCGCCCGCCAATATGGCGCGGAGATCGTCGACGTGCGCATCAAGCGCGCCGACCTGCCCGATGGCACGCCGCTGGAAAGCGCCTTCACCCGGATGCGCACCGCGCGCGAGCAGGAAGCGCTCACCATCCGCGCGCAAGGCGCCAAGCAGGCGCAGATCATCCGCGCGGAAGCGGACGCCAACGCCGCGCGCATTTATGCCGAAAGCTATGGCAAGGACCCGCAATTCTACGATTTCTACCGGGCCATGCAGAGCTATCGCTACACCTTCTCGCCCGACCGGAGCGGGCAGACCAACATCATCCTGTCGCCGGACAATGAGTTCCTGCGCCAGTTCCAGGGAGGACGTTAAACTTTCGTCATCTTCCCTAGCGGATCATTACGGAACCAGCGTCATTCAATGAGGGTTAAGGCAAGGCGGCGCATGTCAGGACATCCTAAAAGTCCCGCCTTCCATTCCCTGAAGATCTGAAGAGGACCGTCACGAGTGCGTTACGCTTATGCCATCACCGGCGCCCTGCTGCTCGGCGGCACCGCCATCGCCGTCACCACCAGCTCCAATGTCGGCGCCCAGGTCGCGCAGAATGAGGGATTGCAGGCGGCGGCCCCGGCAGGCGCCCCGGCAAGCCTGGCCGACATGGTCGAAAAGCTCCAGCCCGCCGTCGTGAATATCTCGACCAAGCAGCGCGTGCAGGTGCAAAATCCCTTCGCCGGTACGCCCTTTGGCGAGTTGTTCGGTCAGGGACAGGGCGGCGGTCAGCCGCAGACCCGCCAGGCCCAGTCGCTGGGTTCGGGCTTCATCATCTCGGCCGACGGCTATATCGTCACCAACAACCATGTCGTGTCCGCCGGGACGGAGGGCGCGAGCGTCGAGCAGATCACGGTGACGCTGACCAATCGCGAGGAATATACCGCCAAGCTGGTCGGCCGCGATCCGGCGACCGATCTGGCGGTGCTCAAGATCGATTCCCGCAAGCCCCTGCCCTTCGTCAAGTTCGGCGACAGCACCAAGGCGCGCGTCGGCGACTGGGTGGTCGCGATCGGCAACCCCTTCGCCCTGTCGGGCACGGTGACGGCGGGCATCATCTCCGCCGTGCACCGCGGCACCGGCGGCACCTATGACAAGTTCATCCAGACCGACGCATCGATCAACCAGGGCAATAGCGGCGGCCCGATGTTCGACATGCGCGGCAATGTGATCGGCATCAACAGCCAGATCCTGTCGCCCTCGGGCGGCAATGTCGGCATCGGCTTCGCGATCCCGTCGGAACAGGCCGCTCCGATCGTCGATACGCTGCGCAAGGGCCAGAGCGTCAGGCGCGGCTATCTCGGCGTGCAGATCAGCCCGCTGGGCGAAGATATGGCCGATTCGCTGGGCCTCGCCAAGAATAGCGGCGAGTTCATCCAGGGCGTCGAGCCGGGCAAGGGCGCGGACAAGGCCGGGATCAAGGCAGGCGACGTGATCGTCAGCGTCGCCGGCCAGGAAGTGACCGCCGATCAGAATCTGTCCTCGATCGTCGCCAACCAGGCCATCGGATCGCGCGTGCCGATCGTCCTCATCCGTAACGGCCAGCGCATGACGGTGAACGCCGTTGTGGGCGAGCGCCCGTCCGAAGATGAACTGAACAGCTTCGCCCAGCAGCAGGGCGACGAGGATTTCAGCCAGCAGCCGCAGAATCCGGGCAAGGCGACCAGCCAGGCGCTTGGCATTTCGGCGATCCCGCTGACGCCCAGCATCATCCGCCAGCTCGGCATCGCCGCCGACACGCGCGGCATCGTCATCACCGCGGTCGACGCCTCCACCGATGCGGGCGCCAAGGGCCTGCGGCGCGGCGACGTCATCATCACCGCCAACAGCCGCCCGGTCGCCAGCCAGGCGGATCTGGACGCGCAGGTGAAGGCTGTGTCGGACCAGGGCCGCAACGCCATCCTGTTGCAGGTGCTGCGCCGCGGCCAGCCGGCAATCTTCCTGCCGGTGCGCCTGCGCGACAAATAAGGGAGATGCCTCTTCCCTTGTGGGGGAGGAAGATGTGCGGTTTATTCCGTCATCCCCGCGCCCCTTCGGGTTGCGAGGATGACGGATTTTTTCGTTGGGGAAGGATCGGGATGAGCGACGGTATCTTCATCGGCCTTGGCGCGCCGGACAAGGATGGGGGTATTCCCCAGACACTGAACCTGCGCCGCGCGAACCGCCATGGCCTGATCGCGGGCGCGACCGGCACCGGCAAGACGGTGACGTTGCAGGGCATTGCCGAGAGTTTTTCGGCGCTGGGCGTGCCGGTGTTCATGGCCGATGTGAAGGGCGATCTGGCCGGCATTTCCATGGCCGGTTCCCCCACCGCAAAAAATGCCGACAAGCTGGTGGCGCGCGCGGCAGAGATCGGCATCGCCGATTACAGCTATGCCGACAATCCCGCGATTTTCTGGGACCTTTATGGCGAACAGGGCCACCCGATCCGCACCACCGTCAGCGAGATGGGACCGCTGCTGCTGGCGCGCCTCATGGGCCTCAACGAAACGCAGGAAGGCGTGCTGTCGATCGCCTTCAAATATGCCGACGAGGAAGGGCTGCTGCTGCTCGACCTCAACGATTTGCAGGCGATGCTGGCCTATTGCGCGGAAAATGCCGACACGCTGTCCGCCCGATATGGCAATGTCACCAAGGCGAGCGTGGGTGCGATCCAGCGGCAGCTGCTCCAGCTGGAAAGCCAGGGCGGCGACCATTTCTTCGGCGAGCCGGCGCTCGACATCCATGACATGCTGAAGGTCGATGAAAAGGGGCGCGGCTATCTCAACATATTGGCGGCCGACAAGCTGATGCAGAGCCCCAAACTCTATGCGACCTTCCTGCTGTGGCTGCTGTCCGAACTGTTCGAGACGCTGCCCGAGGTGGGCGACCCGGACAAGCCGGTGCTGGTCTTCTTCTTCGACGAGGCGCACCTGCTGTTCGACGACGCGCCCAAGGCGCTGACCGACAAGATCGAGCAGGTCGTGCGGCTGATCCGGTCCAAGGGCGTGGGCGTCTATTTCGTGACCCAGAACCCGATCGACATCCCTGAGGATGTGGCCGGACAGCTCGGCAACCGCGTCCAGCACGCGCTGCGTGCCTTCACCCCGCGCGACCAGAAGGCGATCAAGGCGGCAGCGGAGACGTTCCGCATCAACCCGGACCTGGATGTCGAAACCGCCATCACCGAATTGAAGGTCGGCGAGGCGCTGGTGTCGCTGTTGCAGGAGGACGGATCGCCCGGCATCGTCCAGCGCACCCTGATCGCCCCGCCCCGGTCGCGGCTGGGCCCGGTCGAGGCGAAGGAGCGTGCGATCATCCAGTCCATCTCGCCCTGCGCGGGCAAATATGACACGGCCGTCAACCGGGAGTCGGCGGAGGAGATATTGGCGGCGCGCGGACAGGCCGCCGCCGCCGCCGCGCAGGCGTCCAAGGCCCAGGCGGAAGCCGACAAGACCGCCGCTGCGCAGGCCAAGGTCGAGGCGAAGCAGCGCGAGGCGGAGTTGAAGGAACAGGCGCGGCGCGAGGCCGCAGAAGCGCGCGAGGCGGCCAGGCCCAGCGGCTTCGACAAGGCGATCCAGTCCGCCACCCGCTCCGCCGCCTCCTCGGTCGGACGACAGGTCGCCAATGAACTGGGCCGGGCGGTGTTCGGCGGGTCGAGCCGCAAATCCTCCTCAGGCGGAATCGCCGGGAAATTGGTGCGCGGCATATTGGGCAGCCTGTTCAAATAGGCTATCATCGCGGCGAAACAGGGAGATGATCGACATGAAAGCGACAGCGATCTGGACAATCCCGGCGCTCATGCTGACGGTGGCGTCCGCCTATGCGCAACTGGTTATCCGTCCAGGTGACGTCGTGGCGGCGGCGATCGTCAGCGACATCGCTGCCGACCGTCAGGCGCAGCGCGACGCCCGGCAGACGCCCTATGCCTCGCCCGGTTACGGCTCGATCGCCACGGCGGACGCGGCCCGCGATGCGTGCTCGGCCAAGGCGCTGTATCAGGCCGGCGCGTCGGCCCGGCTGATCGGACAGGCCCAGGCCAGCACCATGTCGACCGGCTGGGAGGTCGAAGGCACGATCGCGGCATCGGACGGCGACATCCCCTTCGTCTGCTCGGTGCGCAACGGATCGGTGAGCGGCGTGCTGCTGCGGCGGTAAGGGGCGCGGGAATGACGTGTAAGGGTGGGTAGCGGAACGTCGGCCCTTCTTCTCCCCTCCCCTTCAGGGGAGGGACCGGGGAGTTTATCCTCTCGGGCGCGCGATCGGGCCAAAAACACCGACGACATTGTGAACTTCGTAGGAAAATCGACGGTCCGCCGAACCGATCGTCAGATCGCCAAAGAAAAAGGGCGGACCTTACGGCCCGCCCCTTCGCATTTTCGGCCTGCGGGCGCGTCTTAATAAACGCGCGCCTTGGGCTTGATATATTCCGCTTCGTCGGTGAGCGTATAATCATGGACCGGACGATAATCGAGCGTCACCTTGCCGCCCGATCCGCCCCAGCCTTCGAACCAGCTGATCGTGTGCTTCATCCAATTCTCGTCGTCGCGGTTCGGGAAATCCTCATGCGCGTGGGCGCCTCGGCTTTCCTTGCGGTTTTCCGCGCTGACCATGGTGCAGACCGCCTGGCTCATCAGATTGTCCAGTTCCAGCGTCTCGATCAGGTCGGTGTTCCAGATCAGCGAGCGGTCGGAGACGGCGACGTCTTCCATGCGCTTGTTGACCTGTTCCATCTTCCTGACGCCTTCGGACAGCAGTTCGCTGTCGCGGAACACGGCGGCATGTTTCTGCATGGTATGCTGCATTTCGAGACGGATCTGCGCCGTGGGCGTGCCGCCCTTGGCATTGCGATATTTATCGAGACGCGACAGCGCCAAGTCCGCGGCATCGGCCGGGAGCGGCCTGTGCGGCGCGTTGGGCTTCAGATTTTCCTTGAGATGCAGACCAGTGGCGCGACCGAACACGACAAGGTCGATCAGCGAGTTGGAGCCGAGGCGGTTCGCGCCATGGACCGACACGCAGGCCGCTTCGCCGACCGCATAGAGGCCCGGCACCACGACTTCGGCATCGTCGCCCTTCTTCGTCACCACCTGGCCATGATAGTTACAGGGGATGCCGCCCATATTGTAATGGACGGTCGGGGTCACGGGCAGCGGCTGACGGGTGAGGTCGACGCCCGCGAAAATCTTGCCGCTTTCGGTGATGCCCGGCAGGCGCTCGGCCAGCACCTTGGGATCGATATGGTCGAGGTGCAGGAAGATATGGTCCTTGTTCGGACCCACGCCCCGCCCTTCGCGCATTTCCATCGCCATCGAGCGCGAGACGACGTCGCGCGACGCCAGATCCTTCGCCGACGGGGCATAGCGCTCCATGAAGCGCTCACCCTCGGAGTTGGTGAGATAGCCACCCTCGCCGCGCGCGCCTTCGGTGATGAGCACGCCCGCGCCGTAGATGCCGGTCGGGTGGAACTGCACGAACTCCAGATCCTGGAGTGGGAGGCCCGCGCGCAGCACCATGCCGCCGCCGTCGCCGGTGCAGCTGTGCGCCGAGGTGGCGGAGAAATAGGCGCGACCATAGCCGCCGGTCGCCAGCACCACGGCATGGCTGCGGAAGCGGTGGATGCTGCCATCCTCCATGCAGATGGCGATGACGCCACGGCATTCCCCATTTTCCATGATCAGGTCGATGGCGAAATATTCGATGTAGAAATCCGCGTCATATTTCAGCGACTGCTGATAGAGCGCGTGCAACATGGCGTGGCCGGTACGGTCGGCGGCGGCGCAGGTGCGCTGCACCGGCGGGCCGGCGCCCATATTCTGCATGTGGCCGCCGAAGGGGCGCTGGTAGATGGTGCCATTCTCGTTGCGGCTGAACGGCACGCCGGCATGTTCCAGCTCGATGACCGCCGCCGGTGCCTCGCGCACCATATATTCGATCGCATCCTGGTCGCCCAGCCAGTCCGACCCCTTGACGGTGTCGTACATATGCCAGGTCCAGTGGTCGGGCGAGTTGTTGCCCAGCGACGCGGCGATGCCGCCCTGCGCCGCCACGGTGTGGCTGCGGGTCGGGAACAGCTTGGTGATGCAGGCGGTCTTGAGGCCCGCTTCGGCGCTGCCCATAGTCGCGCGCAGGCCCGAGCCGCCCGCGCCCACCACCACGGTGTCGTAGCTGTGGTCGATGATCTTGTAGGCGTCGCTCATTATTTGACGATCCCCGTGAAGGCGATCTTGGCGATCGCGAAGACGCCCGCGGCTGCGCCGCCAAAGGCATAGAAGTTCAGGAGCAGCATGGACAGAAAGGCCAGGCCCTTGTCATGGACATAATCCTCCATCATCACCTGCATCCCCAGGCGCAGGTGCATGAAGATGCTGACCACCATCAGCATCAGCGGCACCGCCACCAGCGGATTGTGAATCCAGTTCACCACGCTTTCATAATCGAGGCCGGGCAGCGCGATCAGGCTGAAGAGCAGCCACAGCACCAGCAGCAGATTGCCGATGGCGGTGTAGCGCTGCGCCAGCCAGTGATGCGCGCCATGGCGGGCCGAGCCAAGACCGCGGACGCGGCCGATTCCGGTTCCGGTTCCCATCAGAATTTCCCCGTGCAGATCGCGGCCCAGAAGGCCAGCGTGGCGAGAGTGGACAGGACGTAGGTCAGCAGCGACCAGATCTTGTTGTTCTTCAGTTCATAGCCAGCGCCCATATCGAGCACGAAGTGGCGCAAACCGGAGAAAAGATGCTGGAAGAAGAACCAGCTGAGGCCCGCCATCACCAGATAGCCGATCGGCGAGGTCGCGCATTTGACGAAGGTTGCATAGGCTTCCGGCCCGGTGGCGGCGGCTATCAGCCACCAGATGAGGCCGAGCGCGCCGGCTGTGGCCAGGCCATTGCCCGTCACCCGGTGCGTGATGGAGACGGCCATGGCCGGCCCCCATTTCCAGATCGTCAAATGCGGCGAGAGTGGCCGGCTGGTGGAACGCGCCATGTCTACCCTAGTCCCTGATACTTGTCCCTGAGTCCGCTCCCCTTAGGAGCGAAGAGGCGAGAGGGCAAGCCGCACGGGAAAAGTGCGACGGCAGGTTCGAATAAGGATGAATTAACCAAAGGCCGTTATCCCAGCCGACCAAAGGTTCGCGCATTTTCGAGGGGCATCCGAGTAACATGAATTTCGCCGAGTCATTCCGGATCGTGACCGCCAGCAATATGGCCAATTCCGACCTGACCGACAGCATCGCCCCCGAGGCGCTGGAAATTCACGCGATGATCCGGGATTCGCTGCCGCTCGTCACGCGCACCTTCTTCGACAGCTATGTCGCCGATGCCAATCTGCGCCAGCATTTGAGCGAAATCGCCCTGCACAAGATCGAAATGGAAACCGCGCGCTATATCGAGGAGAAGCTGGCGAATTTTTCCGCCGGCGCCTGGATCGAGATGGCGACCAATTGCGTCCGCCACGCCAGCAAACATGGCTTCCCGGTGCAGGCGGTGCTGACCGCCGTGGCCCGATCGAACGAGAAGATCGCCGATCTGGTGTGCGACCGTTGCTGGGACGATCGCGACCGTTGCCAGCGGCTGCTGCGCACAATCCATCGCCTGTCCTCCATGGACATCGCGATCATGAGCAACGTGCTGGCGCAGGATGTCGCCGAATCGCAGAAGGCCGAACGGCAGCGCTATGGATCGCTGTTCGAACAGCGCATCGTCGGCGAGATCGACGGCGCGTCGAAACTGGGCGAATCGCTGCGCGAACAGGCCAAGGATGCGTCGGCCGCCACGCGCGGCATGTTGGGCAAGGCGTCCGAAGTCGCCGCCGCCGCCGAACAGTCCGCCCTCGCCATGCGCGAAGCCGCCCGCACCTCGGCCGGTCTGATCCGCGCGATCGAGGACGCCCGCACCGAAGTAGAGGGCGCCGCCGACGTCGCCCAGCGCGCCGCGCGCCAGTCAGGAGATGCCGTCACCATGTCCGCCACCCTGTCCGAACATGCCAAGTCGATCGATTCGATCCTGGGCCTGATCCGCGATATTGCGGGCCAGACCAACCTGCTCGCGCTCAACGCCACGATCGAGGCCGCCCGCGCGGGCGACGCAGGTCGCGGCTTCGCGGTCGTCGCGCAGGAGGTGAAGAGCCTCGCCAACCAGACCGCCCGCGCCACCGACGAGATTGCCGGCAAGATCGCCGACATCCAGATGTCGACGCGCCAGTCGGTCGAGACCAACGAACGCATCCGCGACACGGTGGGCGAGGTCCAGGCCAGCGCCGAACGCATCCGTCACGCCATGGACGCGCAGGCGCAGACCGTCACCATGATCACCGCCGCCGTCGATGAAACCGCGCTGGCCGCCGATTCCATGTCGACCACCATCTCGGCCATCCGCCAGGATACCGAAGTGGTGGCGTCGGAAATCGACCAGCTGGAGCGCGGCTTCATGAGCGTCGAGGAGAAGCTGGCCAGCCTGCGCCATGCCTCGTCCGACTTCGGCCGGCAGGTCGCCTGATCGCGGACATACGCCGTTCGTTTCGAGCGAAGTCGAGAAACGGCAGCGCCAAGCCCTCGTTTCTCGACACGCTCGAAACGAACGGACACACTTCAAGGCTACCCGCCAAATACTTTCCCTCCTCCCTTCGCTGGTCTAAAGGCGGCGGGATGAACGACGCCGTCCCGTCAGCGCAAAGCTGGAAAGTCACCCTGCCCTGCACCCGCGCCGAAGCGGAGGCGCTGGACGGGGACATTGCCGCCTTCGCCCTGATGGATCGCCCGCCGGTGCTGATGACCAGCGAGGCGGAACCGGACGATGAGGACAAGTGGCAGCTCGACGCCTATTTCGAGGGCAAGCCCAGTGCCGCCGCCGTCAAGCTGCTCAAGACATTGGTGCCCAGCGCCGCCGGGGTGAAGCCGGTCGTGGAACCATTGCCCGATGCGGATTGGGTGACGCTGAGCCAGCAGGGCCTGGAAGCCGTGACCGCAGGCCGTTTCCATATTCGAAACCTCGCCAGCGATCCCGAACGGCCCGGCCACAAGAATCTGCTGATCGAGGCAAGCCGCGCCTTCGGCACCGGTCAGCATGAAACCACGGCCGGTTGCCTGATGATGCTCGACCGGATGCGCCGCGTAGGGATGCGCGCGCGCAATGTTGCCGATATCGGCACGGGCACCGGGCTGCTCGCCTTCGCCGCGCTGCACCTGTGGCCCCACGCCTATGCGATCGCGTCGGACATCGATCCGGTCGCGGTGGAGATCAGCGCCGATAATGCCCGCGCCAATGGCGTGGCGCTGGGCGACGGGCCGGGCCAGCTGGCGCTCGTCGCCGCCGCCGGCGCGGATCATCCGGCGCTGATCGGCCGGGCGCCCTATGACCTGCTGATCGCCAATATCCTGGCCGGGCCGCTGATCGAACTGGCGCCGGCGCTCTGCGCGCTGGTCGAGGATGGCGGGACGATCATCCTCGCCGGATTGCTCAAGGAACAGGCAAGCGCCGTGCTGGCCGCCTATCGCGCGCAGGGGATGCGCCTTGCCGAGCGCAGCAACCGGGGCGACTGGCCGACCCTGCGCCTGCGCAAGCGGCCCAGCATCGGCTGGAAACGCCCCCGCCGCCTCAGCGCCGGCGCGCGGGGCGAGGCGCCCGGCTTCGGTAGTATCTAGACAGCGAGGTAGACAATCATGCGCATCACCCGCAACGTCATCGTGCAGGACATCGGCGGCGAACCCTTTGAACATATGGCGGTTTTCGACGCAACCGACACAGGCCAGCGTCCCGGCATCCTGCTCTTCCCCAATGTTTTGGGCGCCAAGGAGGCTGATTTCATCCGGGCGGAAATGATCGCGGCGCTCGGCTATGTCGTGTTCGTCGTCGATATGTTCGGCCAGGGCAAACGCGCCACCCGCGCCGACGCCGACCCAGGGCGCTACATGAACGAACTGAACGCGGATCGCGCGATGCTGCGCGACCGGGCGAACGCCGCCCATGCGCGGATGAAGGCGGTCGACGAGGCCGATCCGGCGCGCACGGCGGCGATCGGCTTCTGCTTCGGCGGCCGCTGCGTCCTCGACCTCGCCCGCAGCGGCGCGGACATAGCTGGGGGCGTCAGCTTCCATGGCGTCTATCAGGCCCCGCCCTTCCCCAACGCCGCGATCACCGCAAAGCTGCTGATCTGCCATGGCTGGGACGACCCGATCGCCCCGCCCGAAACCACCGTCGCGCTGGCGAAGGAGCTGACCGAGGCGGGCTGCGACTGGCAGATCCATGCCTATGGCGGGACCGGCCACGCCTTCACCGACGAATCGGTCAACATGCCGGAAAAGGGGCTGGCCTACAGCGCCGACGCCGACCGGCGCAGCTTCAGGGCGATGGCGGATTTTCTGGGCGAACTGTTCGGTTAAGGCAGGGCGGCCTTAACTTTGATCCGTTCGTTTCGAGCGCAGTCGAGAAACCAGACAGGGCCGGGGCCAGCGAAGCCAAACCCGGGCATTGCGCTATCCGCTTCTCGACTCGCTCGAAGCGAACGGAGGCAGTGACGACTCAAATCTCCTCGATCATTTCCGCCAGCGCGGCCAGGCAATCCTTGCCCAGCTGGATCGAGCGCGCCGGCGACCAACCATAATCGGCGTCGGGCAGGTCGTCATTGTCCTTGAACGGCATTTCCAGCGTCATCGCCACCGCGCCGAAGCGCTCCGCCACCTGGTTGGTCGACATGGAAAGGTTGGCCTTCCCCGCCGCCGCGACCGGATAGCCCAGCCGCGTCTGGAAATCGGGCGTGCGCGCGGCCAGCATGTCGCGATAGCGATGATAGAGCCGGCTCTGCCTGTCCGTGATCGAGGGGATGCCCTCGAAGCCGGCGATGAAGACGGCGGGAATCGCCTCGTCGCCATGCACGTCGATCGCGAAGTCGACGCCGCTTTCGTCCATCGCATTGCGGACCAGCAGCACTTCGGGGCTTCTGTCCGCGCTCGGCTCATGCCATTCGCGGTTGAGGTTCACGCCCGCCGCATTTGTGCGCAGATGGCCGCGCCGGCTGCCGTCCGGGTTCATGTTGGGGACAAGGTGGATCGTCGACTTTTGCCGCAACAGGCGCGCGACGGCGTCCTGCTCGTCGCACAGCCGCTCCAGCGCGCCTTCCATCCACCATTGCGCCATCGTTTCGCCCGGATGCTGGCGGGCATAGAGCCACACCTGCTTCGGCCCCTCTCCCACGGTCAGCAGGTCGAGCGGCTGGCCGTCCAGCGTCAGCCCCAGTTCGCGATGCGCCACGCCCGGCTGGCTCGCCGCCCAGGCGATCAGGTCATGGTGGCGCTCCATCGAATAGGGCGCGAAATAGGCGAGCCAAACGGCATTGCTGTCGGGCGTCAGGCGAATGGTCAGCGTGCCGTCGGCATAGCTGGTGTCGGCCAGAAACCAGTTTTCGCGATCCTCGCTGATGCGCGCGTTATAGCCCGGCCAGCCGTCGGGATAGGCGGAGCCGCCGCCGTTGACGATCGCCAGTTCCACCTCGCGCCCCGCCGCATTGGCGAGCCGGAAGTGGAACCATTGGTAGAAGTCGCTCTGGTGATCGGTCACGATCTCCAGCTCGGCGCGGACGCCGGCCGGAGTATCGGTGATGGAGAGGAGACGGATGTTGCCGCTGTCGAAGCCGCTGGAAATGCTGATGGTCATTTGACGGTTATAGTGCGGCCCGATTCGCCCGGATAGCCCCCGATCAGCGCGGTTGCGAGTTTCTGCGCCGCGGTCGCGGGCTGCGCGGCGGGCGACCCCTGCTTTGCCTCGGTCGACGCGCGCCCTTCCCAGATGGCGGTCGAATCGGACCGGCGACGCACCTGCACATGCAATTGCGTGGTCACGATATCCTTGGGCTTGCCCGACAGGTTGATGCCGACGCCCACACCCAGCCCGCCGAAGCTGCCGCCACGACGCCCGCCCCCGCTGCCCAGCGCGCCGCCCACGCCGACGCTGACCGGCTTGTCGCTGCTGCGGTCGATGCCGGACGGACGAAAGCTGCGGCTGAAGCTGACCAGCGCGACATAGTCGCTCTGCCCGCCCTCCGCCGGGGTGAAGCCGGCCTGACGGAACGCCTGCGACACGGCCGAGGCATAGGTGCGGAATTCCAGGCTCACGTCCGGGTTTCCGGGCATTTCCTCAATCGCGATCGTGCCCGACCGGGCGGGATTGTCGATATGGAAGCGCGTCACCTCCACCGGCGGCGCCGCGGTCGCGCAGGCGGCTAGGGGCAGGACGAGGCTGGCGGCGAGAATCAGGCGCTTCGACATGGGCTTACTCCAACGGGCATTTGCCGATACACGGCGCGGAAGGCATAATACCCTCAAAGCCGTGAAGCCATCACCTTGCTGCATAAGGGATGAACAGGGCAAAAACCGGCGCACGACCCTTGACTTTGAGCCACCGCGCCCATAGGGGCAGCGCTTCGATTTTCCGATCACACCAAGATTCATCAAAGGCCGATAGCCATGAAGATCCGCAACTCGCTCAAGTCGCTCAAGGGCCGCCACCGGGACAACCGCGTGATCCGTCGTCGCGGCCGCACCTACGTCATCAACAAGACCAACCGCCGCTTCAAGGCCCGCCAGGGCTAAGCGACGGCCGCAGCCTCCCTTTGGGAGGCCGCGCCTCAAGGATCTTGCATCCCGATCAGCGCCCGGTCATCGACCGGGCGCTTTTCTGCGTGTGCGGGATGTTGGTGGAGCGATTCGCCGAATCGCCATGTGATCGAGAAACCCCATCCGTTCGTTTCGGGCGAAGTCGAGAAACCGCAAGCGCTGCGCTTCCCGCTTCTCGACACGCTCGAAGCGAACGGAGGTTGGTGGCTTATAGTCGGATGACATTTGTTTGAATCGTCATTGCGAGCGAAGCGAAGCAATCCATGGGCGTGGCAGTGGATTGCTTCGCTCCGCTCGCAATGACGGCCGCACATCAGCCCTCGTCGCGGCCCTTGAGTTCGTCACCGCGCACGGCGGCGACGTGGAGCACGTTGGTCGACCCCGGCGTGCCGAAGGGAACGCCGGCAAGGACCACGATCTTGCCGCCCTTCTCCGCCATGTCATGGCGCAGCGCCATGCGGCGGGCCTTGCCGATCATCTCCTCGAACGTTCCGATATCCTTGGTGCGGATCGCATGGACGCCCCAGGTAAGGCCCAGCTTGCGCGCTGTGTCCGATCGCGGGGTCAGCGCCAGGATCGGCGCGGAGGGCCGCTCGCGCGCGACGCGGCGCACCGTGCTGCCCGAGGAGGTGAAGCAGGTGATCGCGCTCGCCCCCACGACCGAGACGATGCCGCCCGCCGCCTCGGCCAGCGCATCGGCGGTGGTCGGGTCGGGCCGCGTCTCGGTATAGTGGAGGCGGCCGAAATAGCCCGGATCGCGCTCCACGCTGTGGGCGATGCTGTCCATCATCGCGACCGCCTCGACCGGCCAGTCACCCGCCGCCGTTTCCGCCGACAACATGATCGCGTCGGCCCCATCATAGACCGCGGTGGCCACGTCCGACACTTCGGCGCGGGTCGGGGACGGCGACTTGATCATCGATTCCAGCATCTGGGTCGCGACCACCACCGGGCGGCCCATGCGCCGCGCGGTGGCGACGATCTGCTTCTGGAGCGGCGGCACGGCTTGCGGGGGAAGCTCGACGCCCAGATCGCCGCGCGCAACCATCACGCCGTCGGCCAGCTCGATAATCTCCTCCAGCCGCTGGACGGCGGACGGCTTCTCGATCTTGGCCATCAATGCGCCATGGCCGCCCATCAGCTTGCGCGCCTCGGCCAGATCCTCGGGCCGTTGCACGAAGCTCAAGGCGATCCAGTCGCACCCCTGCTCGACCGCGAAGCTCAGGTCGCGCCGGTCCTTGTCGGTCAGCGCCGGCACCGGCACCACCACGTCGGGCACGTTCACGCCCTTGCGGTTGGACAGCGTGCCGCCGACCTCGACGATGGTGTCGATCCGGTCGTCGCTGATCGCCTTCACCCGCAGCACCATCTTGCCGTCGTCCAGCAGCAGCCGGGTTTCGGGCACCAGCGCGGCATAGATTTCGGGATGGGGCAGGTTGACGCGGCGCGCGTCGCCGGGGGTTTCGTCCCGGTCGAGGATGAAGGGCGCGCCGGTCTCCAATATGGCCAGCCCCTTGTCGAAGGTGCCGACGCGCAGCTTGGGGCCTTGCAGGTCGCCCAATATGGTGGTCGGCCGGTTATACTCCTTTTCCAGCGCGCGGATGGACGCGATGCGCGCGGCATGATCCTCATGCGCGCCATGGCTCATATTGATGCGGAAGGCGTCGGCCCCGGCGACGAACAGGGCGCGGATCATCTCCGGCGTATCGCTCGCGGGACCGAGGGTCGCGAGGATGCGAACCTTGCGCGAACGAGGCGGTAGTCGTGTCATGTCTTCTCCTGGCCGTCATGATCGCTCCTGATCTTGTCAGGGCGTCGTTATGGGTTATCCGTGCTGCACGACAGGATGATGTAGATCAGCGAAAGGGATCGCCGATGGCCGACACCATACTCACAGATGCGGTTGCTGCAACCGCCTTCCGCCGTCTGGTGGCGCATTTGCAGCACCGGACCGACGTGCAGAATATCGACCTGATGGGGAGCGCGGGCTTTTGCCGCAATTGCCTGGCCGACTGGATCGCCGAAGCCGACGGCCATCTGACGAGGGATCAGGCGCGCGAAATCATCCACGGTATGCCCTTTTCCGAATGGAAGGCCCGCCATCAGGGCGAAGCGACCCCCGATCAGGTCGCGAAGATGCAGGAGAGTGTGGCGAAGAACGCGGACAATCATTAGAGGCGTCCGCCAGCCTGATTCACATTTTCACACTTGCACGGAGATTCCCATGAGCGAACCCAATGTCGCCGCCGATCAGCTACGCCTCTTCATCGAGCGCATCGAGCGCCTGGAAGAGGAAAAGAAGGGCATCGGCGACGATATCAAGGACGTCTATCTGGAGGCCAAGGCCAACGGATATGACGGCAAGATCATGCGCCAGATCGTCCGCCTGCGGAAGATGCAGCCGCACGACCGGCAGGAAATGGAAGCCATCCTCCAGACCTATCTCGCCGCGCTGGGCATGGAATAAGGCCGGCCCCGAACGCGTCGCCCTTGTCGAAGGGCGGCGCGCGGGGTAGCCAGTCACCATCTTAGCGGAAAGGAAATCCCCATGTCCGAGATCATCGTCAGCACCACCAGCCGCCTGGAAGGAAAGCCCGCGAAGGAGTATCTCGGCATCGTCACCGGCGAGGTGATCGTGGGCGCCAACCTGTTCCGCGACCTGTTCGCCAGCGTCCGCGACATCGTCGGCGGCCGGTCGGGCGCCTATGAGGATGTGCTCCAGCGCGCCCGCGAACAGGCGATCAGCGAAATGCGCAGCCGCGCCGCGACCATGGGCGCAAACGCCGTGGTCGGCGTCGATCTGGACTATGAGGTGATCGGCTCCAACGGATCGATGCTGATGGTGTCGGCTTCGGGCACGGCCATTCTCTATTGACCCTGTGCATGGCCGGCCGGCGGCGGCGGTCGCTCTGACGGTTGCCCTTTGGGCGGCCGCTGGTGTAAGGGCGCCCATCACAGTCAACCGGCAGATAAGAATTCAGGACCATGGCAGGCCATTCCAAATTCAAGAACATCATGCATCGCAAGGGCGCGCAGGACAAGAAGCGCTCGTCGATGTTCTCCAAGCTCAGCCGCGAAATCACCGTCGCAGCCAAGATGGGTATGCCCGACCCGGACATGAACCCGCGCCTGCGCCTGGCGATCAACGCCGCCAAGGCGCAATCCATGCCCAAGGACAATATCCAGCGCGCGATCGACAAGGCCGCGGGCGGCGACATGGAGAATTATGAGGAAGTGCGCTATGAGGGCTATGGCCCCGGCGGCACCGCGATCATCGTGGAAGCGCTGACCGACAACCGCAACCGCACCGCCACCAATGTCCGCACCGCCTTCGCCAAGAATGGCGGCAATCTCGGCTCCTCGGGCGCGGTGAGCCACGGCTTCGACCGTCTCGGCCTCATCACCTATCCCGCCAGCGCGGGCGACGCCGACGCCGTGTTCGAGGCGGCGCTGGAAGCGGGCGCGGACGATGTGTCCTCGAACGAGGAAGAGCATGAGATCTGGACCGCGATGGACGCGCTCCACGAGGTCGCCAAGGCGCTGGAAGCCAAGCTCGGCGCGGCCGACGCGGCGAAGCTCGCCTGGAGGCCCACCACCACGGTCGAAGTCGACGAAAGCAACGCCGCGACCCTGCTCAAGCTGGTCGACGTGCTGGAGGATGACGACGACGTCCAGACCGTCTGGGGCAATTATGAAGTGTCCGACGAGGTGATGGAGAAGCTGGGCTGAGATGCCCAAAAAGCCCCTCCCCTGAAGGGGAGAGGCTAGATATAGGCCAATCATGATCCTCCTCGGACTCGATCCCGGCCTTGGCACCACCGGCTGGGGCGTCATCGCCGCAGACGGCAACCGGCTGACCCATATCGGCAACGGCCAGATCAAGACCGACAGCGCCATGGCGCTGGCCTCGCGGCTGCTGGCGCTCGACCTGGCGCTGACCGACCTTATCCTTGAGCATCGGCCCGATGGCGCGGCGGTCGAGGAGGTGTTCGTCAATGTGAACCCGCAATCGACGCTGAAGCTGGGCCAGGCGCGCGGGGTCGTGCTGCTCGCCGCGTCGCGATCGGGCATGGAGGTCGGCGAATATGCCGCCCGGCTGGTCAAGAAATCGGTGGTCGGCGTCGGCAACGCATCGAAGGAGCAGGTCCATGCGATGGTCGCGCGCCTGCTGCCGGGCGCGAAGATCGCCGGGCCGGACGCGGCCGACGCGCTCGCCGTCGCCATCACACATGCCCATCATCTCGCGAGCGCGCGGCGAATCCCGCACAAATGAAAAGGGGCGGATCGCTCCGCCCCTCTTTCCTCAGTTCCGGTCGAACGCCTATTGCCAGTCGAACGGCAGCGGCGCCTCGCGGAAGGCGAAGCGGTCCAAATGGTCGGCGACCACCTGCTTGAACCTCTCCACATCGGCATCGGCGTTCGGCTCCAGCATTACGACCAGCGCCTCGGGGTTCGCCTCCATGCGGATCGGTCCCATGGGGAAAGTGATTTCACCCTTTTCGGGGCTGAAATCCGTCTCGAACTTGTGGCTCCAATGCTTGCAAAGCTGCTGGAGGTAGCGGCTCGCATGGATGGTCGGAACGGTGGCGGTCAGGGTCATGGATCAGAGCCTTTCGATCTTGGCGACGGCTTCGTCGATCAGGGCGGCGACGTCGAACATGGTCTGGCTATCCGCCCCTTCCTTTTCAAGCCGTTGCTGGATGGCGAAGCGCAGATTATGCATCGCGCGGCGGACCGGGCCGCCATCGACCCGCTCGGCTTTTCGTGCCAGATGGGCCAGCCGCTCCAGCGCCAGGTCGAGCGCTTCCTTGCGCTCCTCGATCTGCGCCTTGCCGGCATCGGTGATGGCGAAGCGCTTGCGGCTCCCCGAGCCAGAGTCCATTGGGGGCTGCTCGGCGATCAGCTCCATTTCCGACAGGAGGGTCAGCGTGGGATAAACGACGCCGGGGCTGGGCGCATAGACTTCGCCCGAGAGCGCCTCGATCGCGCGGATCAGCTCATAGCCGTGGCGCGGCTCGTCGCCGATCAGCTTCAGCAGGATCAGGCGCAGCGTCTCATTGTCGAACAGGCGTCGACGGCTACCGCCGCGTCCGCCCCGGCCGCCACCGCGCGGGCCGTCCTCGCCAAAGGGATCGCCGCCGAACGGGCCACGCCCGAAGCCGCCCCGGCCAAAGCCGTCCGGGAACGCGAAGCGGCCATAGCCGCGATGAGAATGACCGCCATGGCGGCCCTGGAAGTTATGGGGGAATCGCATCATTTGATCTTTCATATGTATCATGATGCTTTGCGATATATCTTAAAAATTCCGATCGTCAAGAGTTGCGATATATCTTTTTATATCTTTTGAGGAGCCATATGCGCCTGACTGCGAGATGGTCGGTTCGATGGCGACCAGGAGTGGACATGATCTCCCTCCCGCTGGCGGGAGGGGGTTAGGGGCGGGCATAGAGTCGGATGACATCAGGTCGACTTACCTCGTCATTGCTTCGCTGCGCTCGCAATGACGATTCAAACAATAGTCATCCTGCTATAGCGCAACGCGGCAATAGCCCACCCCGCTGCGACTATGGCCTGCTACGCAGCCCAAGTCTCGCTGCCCCTCCCGCAAGCGGGAGGGGAATGAAATGCCGTCCAACCAATCCGTCGGTCGCGTGATGGATCGCCTTTTACAGCCCCGCGAAATCGATCGGTGCGTGGCGGTCCAGCGTGCGCGACTGGTCCTCCAGCGGATATTTGAGGCCNCGTCCAACCAATCCGTCGGTCGCGTGATGGATCGCCTTTTACAGCCCCGCGAAATCGATCGGTGCGTGGCGGTCCAGCGTGCGCGACTGGTCCTCCAGCGGATATTTGAGGCCGCTCGCGCAGTTGAACAGCACCGCCCGATCGCCGCGCCCGATCAGTCCCTCATCCAAGGCACGCTGATAGGCGGCGAGCGTCGCCCCGCCCTCCGGGCAGAGCAGCAGACCGTCGTCGCGCGCCACGTCGCGCACCGCCGCCGCGATCGCTTCGTCGGATACCGCCAGCGCCGCGCCGCCGCTCTCCCGCACGGCGCGCAGGATCAGGAAATCGCCCACCGCGCGCGGCACGCGGATGCCCATGGCGATGGTGTGGGCATTTTCCCAGCGCGGCGCGAACTCCTCGCCCGCTTCGAACGCGCGGACCATCGGCGCGCAGCCTTCGGCCTGCACGGCGAACATCTTCGGCCGCTTCGATCCGATGAAGCCGATCTTCTCCAGCTCGTCGAACGCCTTCCACATGCCGATCAGGCCGGTGCCGCCGCCGGTGGGGTAGAAGATCGCGTCGGGCAATTCCCAGCCGAGCTGTTCGGCCAGTTCCAGCCCCATCGTCTTCTTGCCCTCGATCCGATACGGCTCCTTGAGCGTCGAAAAGTCGAACCAGCCGCGTTCCTTGACCCCCTGCCCCACGATCGCGCCGCAATCGTCGATATAGCCGTTGACGCGATAGACCCGCGCGCCCTGCGCCGCGATTTCGCGCACATTCACCTCCGGCGTGTCGGCAGGGCAGAAGATCACCGCCTCCATGCCCGCCACGGCGGCATAGGCGGCCAGCGCCGCGCCCGCATTGCCGTTGGTCGGCATCGCAACCTGGGTCACGCCCAGTTCCTTCGCCATGGATACGGCCATGACGAGGCCGCGCGCCTTGAAGGACGCCGTGGGCAGGCGCCCTTCATCCTTGGCGAGCAGATGCGCACCGCCGAGCCGCGCCGCCGTGCGCGGCAACGGGATGAGCGGCGTCGCATTCTCGCCGAGGCTGACGATGTTGAATGTCCGCCGCACGGGCAGCAATTCGCGCCAGCGCCACAGGTCCATCGGCCGTGCGGCGAGCGCCTCCCTGGTCAGCGTGGCGCGCACGCCGTCAAGGTCGTAGCGCACCAGCAGCGGCTTCCCCGCCGCCGACAGTCCGTGCAACTGGTCCGCATCGTAGCGCTCGCCGGTCAGCGAGCATTCCAGATGGGTGACGAAGGTCGGGCGGTCGGTGGTGAGGTTGAGGTCGTAGCGCACGCTTTGCTTTCCTGAAGTTCTGATTGGGCAGACTTGCCTAATCTTCTTCCTCCCCTTTTAGGGGAGGAATTCAGAAACCACGCACCCGGCAAGAGGTAACGCCCTTTATTCCGGCGTCTTCGCCACGCTGACCATGGCAGGGCGCAGCAGGCGGTCCTTGATCATGTAGCCGGCCTGCATCTCGATGAGGATGGTGCCCGGTTCGGCGTCGGCCGAGGGGACTTCCATCATCGCCTGATGCTTGTTGGGGTCGAGCGGCTGGCCGACCGATTCGACCTTGGTGATGCCGTTGCGGCCGAACACGCTTTCCAGTTCGCGGCCGGTGGCCTCCAGGCCGACGACCAGGCTCTTGAACTTCTCATCCTCGCGCAGGTCAGCCGGGATGGCCGCCAGCGCGCGGCTCAGATTATCGGCCACCGACAGCATGTCGCGGGCGAAGGCAGTCGCGGCATAGGCGCGCGCGTCGGCCAGTTCCTTTTCCAACCGGCGCCGCACATTCTGCGTATCGGCATGGGCGTAGAGAATATCCTGCTTCGCGGTGGCGAGTTCCGCCTCCAGCGCGGCGATCTTCTCGGCCGCTGCGTCTCCAGTGGGCGCCGCATCCTCCGGCAGCGCGTCCACGACTTCGGTATTTTCCAGATTCTGATTGTCTTCGCTCATCTCATCAATCTCGACAGCGTCTGTGCAGTGAAGTCCACCATGGGGATCACCCGCGCATAGTTCAAGCGCGTGGGGCCGATCACGCCGACCACGCCGACGACCCGGCCGTCCGCGCCACGGTAGGGGGCGGCTATGACGGAAGAACCGGACAGGGAAAAGAGCTTGTTTTCCGAACCGATGAAGATTTTGGTCGCGCTGCCCGCCAGAGCGCCGCGCAGCAGGTCCAATATCTCCTGCTTGCCCTCCAGCTGCTCCAGCAATTGCCGCGCCCGTTCCAGGTCGGCGGCGGCGCCATCGTCCAGCAAATGCGACTGGCCGCGCACGATCAGCACCGGCCGGTCGTCGGCATCATGCGACCAGATGGCGAGGCCACGAGCGGCAAGATCGCGCGCGCTCTGGTCGAGTGCGCTGCGTTCCGCCTCCATCTCGCGCGCCAGCGCCTCGCCCGCCTCGCGCAGGGTCAGCCCGCCGAAACGCGCCGACATGAAATTCGCCGCCTCGTTCAGCATCACCGGGCTGACGCCATCGGGCAGGTCGAGCACGCGATTCTCGACCGATCCGTCCTGCCCCACCAGCACGGCCAGCGCCTGCCGGGCGTTCAGCGGCACGAAGCCGAACTGGCGCAGCACCGGCTCGCGCTTGGGCACCATGACGATCCCGGCGCAGGCGGAGAGGCCGGAGAGGGTCGCGGTGGCGGCGGATAGCGCTTCCTCGATCGGGCCGCTTTCGGAAATCCCCGCCTCGATCGCGCGGCGTTCCTCGGCCGAAGGCTCCGCCGCCTGCATCATGCCGTCAACGAACAGGCGCAGCCCCGTTTCGGTCGGCATCCGCCCGGCCGAGGTGTGGGGCGCGGCCAGCAGGCCCAGCTCCTCCAGATCCTGCATGACGTTGCGGATCGAGGCCGGCGACAGGCTGAGAGTCGCCATCTTGCTGATGGTGCGCGATCCCACGGGCAGGCCGGTGCCCAGATAGCTTTCCACCACCAGGCGAAACACGTCGCGCGCGCGATCATTCAGTTCGGAGATCGGGATGACCGACATATAGCCTATCTAGGCAAGGCCGCGCGCGCGCTCAAGCCGGCTCATGGCGTCACCGCCTTCGGATTGAGCATAGGCTCCACGTCCAGGATTTTGGGGACCGACGCGATCGCGACGCGCAACCGGCCATAGCGCGCATCCATGCAGCCCGACTGATATTCCAGCCGTGTCGCCGCCTGCCCCGGCCGGCTCCATTCCACCCCATAGCTGGGCATGTCGGTCGCGAAGCGATCGCAATTCCTGCCATGGGTAATCGTTTCCGTCGTGCCCGCCGCTGGACGATAGGGCGCCAGCGTCGCGACCAGCCGGCGATATTGCGCCCTGGTCACGGTGAATCGCGTCGGCCCCGGAACGGAGGTGAAACGCTCCGGTGTCAGCAGGCCCGACCCGTCGGGCGACACCTGCACCATATAGGCCGGACATGCGCCAAAGCAGCGCCCGGCGGTGAAGCGGATCACATCGCCCGGCGCCTTTGGCGGCTCCAGCCCTTCCTGCTTCGCCATGCACCCCGCCAGCGCGCAAGCGGCCAGCATCATTGTCAATTTTCGTCCCATGACCCCCTCTTATCGCCAAATCGCTCGCATGGCACTGGCAAGAAGCGTCTTCGGGCGCTAAGCGCCGTCACCTGACCGCTTCGGAGTAGAAATTATGCGTCCTTCCGGCCGCGCGCCCGACCAGATGCGCGACATCACCATGGAACCCGGCTTCACCATCCATGCCGAGGGCAGCTGCCTCGTCAGCTTCGGCGACACGCGGGTGCTGTGCACCGCCTCGGTCGAGGAAAAGGTGCCACCCTTCCTGCGCGGCAAGGGTCAGGGCTGGGTCACGGCCGAATATGGCATGTTGCCCCGCGCCACCCACACCCGCGGCAGCCGCGAAGCGGCCAAGGGCAAGCAGTCGGGCCGCACCCAGGAAATCCAGCGCCTGATCGGCCGGTCGCTGCGCACCGTGGTCGACATGAAGAAGCTGGGCGAGCGCCAGATCGTGATCGATTGCGACGTGATCCAGGCCGATGGCGGCACCCGCACCGCCGCCATTTCGGGAAGCTGGGTCGCGCTGCGCATCGCCGTCGACAAGCTTCTGGCGTCGGGCGCGCTGGCCGAAGACCCGATCATCCAGAAGGTCGCGGCGATCAGTTGCGGCATCTATGAAGGCACGCCCGTCCTCGACCTCGACTATGCCGAGGACAGCAATGCAGAGACCGACGCCAATCTGATCCTGACCGGCGACGGCAAGTTCGCTGAAGTGCAGGCGACGGCCGAAGGCGCGGCCTATGACGAGGAGGAGCTGCTCCGCCTGCTCCGCCTCGCCCGGATCGGCTGCGCCAAGATATTCGCGGCACAGGATGCGGCGACGGGGCGTTAACGCCGCTCGAACCGTTGCAACTCTGCCGTGCTCCTGCGAAAGCAGGAGCCCAGGGTTCGGGGCGCCGCACTTGGCGCCCTGGGTTCCTGCTTTCGCAGGAACACAAGATTATGCAGGGTAGAATGAAATGACCGATCAATTCGGACAGGAACAGGCGATCCGCAAGCTGGCGCCGGGCAAGCTGGTGATCGCCAGCCATAATCCCGGCAAGGTGCGGGAAATCACCGCTTTGCTCGGTCCCTATGGGGTTGAGCCGATCTCCGCCGCGTCGCTCGACCTGCCCGAGCCGGACGAAACCGGCACCACCTTCATTGCCAATGCGGAGCTGAAGGCGATGCAGGCCGCGGACCTCAGCGGCCTGCCCGCGCTCGCCGACGACAGCGGCCTGTGCGTCGAGGCGCTGGGCGGCGATCCCGGCCTGTTTTCGGCGCGCTGGGCCGGCCCGGACAAGGATTTCGATTTCGCCATGCGCAAGGTGTGGGCCGGGATCGAAGCCAGGGGACCGGATGCGGGTCATGACGCGCATTTCATCTGCGCCCTGGCCCTCGCCTGGCCCGACGGCCATGTCGAGGCGTTCGAAGGCCGGGTCGACGGCACGCTGGTCTGGCCGCCGCGTGGCGACCGGGGCTTTGGCTACGACCCGATGTTCGTGCCGCTGGATTACGACATCAGCTTCGGCGAGATGGACCCGGACGCCAAGCACGCCATGAGCCACCGCGCCGACGCCTTCGCGCAACTGGTGAAGGCGGTTTTTTAGCGGCCCCCGCTCGCCAGCACGCTCGGCGGCGCATCCAGCGGTCCCTGGCCGAAGACATTGCCGGCGGGAAAATAGCGGCAGACCAGATAGTCGAACCGCGCCCCTTCGCCCAGCGCGCAGCCGACCTTGCGCGTGCTGCGCCAGATGATCTGGCTATAATGGCCGACATCCTGCCAGCGACCCGTGGTGCTGAGGTCGGGCATCCGCCCGCCGCGCCGCAGCAGCCGCTTTTCGTCCAGGAAAGAGCCGATCATCGCCTCATAATCATAGGCGCCGCGCGTCCCCATCCAGAGATTCTCGCCGCTGGGGATCGACCGGCTGGCGCGGCTGGAATGGGCGAACACGCCGCTCCGCGCCATCGACCGGGCATAGCCGCGCGCGTCGGCCGCCAGCGCCGCATCCCATTCCAGCGGCGGCAGGCCCAGCGATTCGCGCTCCTCATTCTGCATATCCAGAACGACGTCCTGCATCAGGTCGTCGCCGCGATCGGCCTCCACCGTCTCTTCATAATAGCTGCTTTCCTGCGCCCCGGCGGCACTCGCCGCCATCATCAGCGCGCCCGCGCCTGCCCGTAGCAGCGCGCGGCAAATCGGTCTAAAGCCCAGCCCGTCCATGTCGATCAACCAGTCCAGCAACCCGTCGGCTCTTGCCGCTCCCCTTGCCTTATATGTGCATTGGCCCTTTTGCGTGTCCAAATGTCCTTACTGCGATTTTAACAGTCATGTGCGTGACCGGATCGACACAGAGGCATGGCGCGGCGCGCTGCTGGCGGACATGGCGCATGAAGCGGTGCTGACCGCCGGACGACCGCTGTCCTCCATCTTCTTCGGCGGGGGCACGCCCTCGCTGATGCCGCCCGCTCTGGTCGCGGAGCTGATCGCGGCGGCCGACCGCCACTGGGGCCTTGCGCCCGACATTGAAATCACGCTGGAGGCCAATCCCAATTCGGTCGAGGCCGCCCGCTTCGCCGATCTCGCCGCCGCCGGGGTCAACCGCGTGTCGCTCGGCCTTCAGGCGCTGGACAATGACGCGCTCCATTTCCTTGGCCGCGCGCATGACGTGGATGAAGGGCTGGCCGCGCTCGATACGGCGCAGCGGGTGTTCGACCGGGTGAGCTTTGACCTCATCTACGCCCGCCCCGGCCAGAGCGAAGCCGACTGGCAGGCGGAACTGGCGCGCGCGCTCACCTTCGGCACCGGCCATCTCTCGCTCTATCAGCTGACGATCGAACCGGGCACCCGCTTCGCCACGCTGGTCGCGCAGGGCAAGCTGACGCCCGCCGATCCCGACCATGGCGCGACCCTCTACGAACTGACCCAGGCGATGACCGGCGCGGCGGGCATCCCCGCCTATGAGATCAGCAACCATGCCCGCGCCGGGCAGGAGAGCCGGCACAACCTCACTTATTGGCGCTATGGCGATTATATCGGCATTGGTCCCGGCGCCCATGGCCGCCGCACCGGCGCGGCAACGCTGCGCCACAAGAAGCCGGAAAACTGGATGGGCGCGGTGAAGCGCAACGGCCATGGCGCGCAGAGCGAGGAGCCGCTGGCCGGCGAGGATCGCGCGCGCGAGGCGCTGCTGATGGGCCTGCGCCTGGCCGAAGGCGTCGACCTCGACCGCATCGCCGCCTTGTCCGGCATCGGCGTCGCCCAACTGGTGGACGAGCGCACCATCGACCAGCTGATCGACATCGGGCTGCTGCATCGCAGGGGTGCGAAACTTCAGGTCGCGGCGGCGGGGATGCTGCTGCTCGACGCCATCCTGCCGGAAATCGTGATGGTGTGAGGCGCAGGCGGTTTGGGTGACGCGGATCGTCCGGTATTCGCGCGAATTCTGATTTGGGTGGATTACGGAACGTCTGCTTTTTCATCCTTCCCTGCAAGGGGAGAATTTTATCTCCGCTTCTGGTCGCTTGCAGTCATCTTCCCCACACCGGGGAGGGCAATGATGGCCGCAAAGGGTCGATCGAGGATGCGGCCGGCCGGTCAACCGTTGAAGCCGACCGACAGGAAGCCCGGCACCGGACCGTTCCAGCCGTCGTCCGGGCCATCGTCCACCGGATCGGGGCGGCGCTGGCGTTGCGGGGCGGCGGCGCGGTCTTTGCGGTCATCGCGGGGGCGGTCCTCACGAGAGGGCGCGCCTTGGCGGTCGTCGCGGCGCTTCTCGTCACGCGGCTTTTCGGTGCGCTTCTCGCCGCGGCGGCGATCGTCCTTACGGTCGCGGCTTTCGGTGCGCGGCTCTTCCTTTTGCGCCTCGGCGTCGCCCGGCAGGTCGGCATAGGCGATTTTGGTGCCGATCAGCTTCTGGATATTGTCGATCGCCTCGGCGTCGGCCTCGCTGACGAAAGTGTAAGCGACACCCGTCGCGCCCGCGCGGCCGGTGCGGCCGATGCGATGGACATAATCGTCCGGGTGCCACGGCGCGTCGAAGTTGAAGACGTGGGACACGCCCTTGATGTCGAGGCCGCGCGCGGCGACGTCCGACGCGACGAGGATGTTGACCTTGCCCTCGCGGAAGCGTTCCAATTCGGCGATGCGTGATGCCTGGTCGATGTCGCCGTGAATCTCGCCCGACCTGTAGCCGTGGCGCTGAAGACTCTTGTTGAGTTCGCGCACCGTGGTCTTGCGGTTGCAGAAGATCACCGCGCTCTGCACCTGCTGCTCGTCGAGCAGCGCGCGCAGCGCCTCGCGCTTCTTGCGCGCATCCACCTTCACCAGATGCTGGGTGATGTTGGTGGAGGCGGTCGCGGGGCGGGCCACCTCGATCGACTTGGGATTGGACAGGAAGCGGTCGGCCAGCTTCTTGATCACCGGCGGCATGGTCGCCGAGAAAAGCAGCGTCTGCCGCTGCGCCGGCAGCTTTGTGCAGATCTGCTCGATATCGGGGATGAAGCCCATGTCGAGCATCCGGTCCGCTTCGTCGATGACCAGCATGTTGCAGCCGTTGAGCAGGATCTTGCCGCGTTCGAACAGGTCCATCAGGCGGCCCGGCGTGGCGATCAGCACATCGACGCCCTTTTCCAGCGCCTTGATCTGATCCCCCATCTGCACGCCGCCGATCAGCAGCGCCATGGAGAGTTTGTGATATTTGCCGTATTTCTCGAAATTCTCAGCCACCTGGGCGGCGAGTTCGCGGGTCGGCTCCAGAATCAGGCTGCGCGGCATCAGCGCGCGGGCGCGGCCATGGGCGAGGATGTCGATCATCGGCAGCACGAAGCTGGCGGTCTTGCCCGTCCCCGTCTGGGCGATGCCGATAATGTCCTTCATCATCAGCACCGGCGGGATCGCCTGCGCCTGGATCGGCGTCGGCGTGTCGTAACCGGATTCGGTTACGGCCTTGAGCAATTCGTCGGAAAGGCCGAGATCGGCAAAAGTCATTCAATAGTCCGGGACAGGAGGTGGCCTGCCCAGCGCGTCCGCGGGACAGAAATCGGCCGCGCCTTGCGAAAATATCGGCATCTTGTCAAGAAATTCGCGATATTGGCGGCGACAAGCAGCCGATCAGTCATCTCCTTCGACGGCGATCAGGCGGCGAAAACTGTCGATGGCGCAACTCATGCCGCTGCGCGCCTGCAATTCGTCCCTCCCGGAACAGAGTGATCCGTCCTCATGCGGCTCCACATAGAAGCCCGAATAGAAGCCGATCGAATCGCAGCCTCGCTCCAGCCGGGCGCGGTAGCGATGTTCGTCCGCGAGCAGCAGGTCGACGCCGTTGCGCACGACGATGCTGGCCCCGCGAATCGAGCGTAGCGCGATGCAGCGCGGCCCCTTCTTCTCCTCCCAATCCTCCGCGGCGTCAGGCGCGATTCGCGAAGGCGCCTTGCCCTTGCGGGTCATGGGGACGCGAATGATCATGCGTTGCTGGATCGTCAGCTGCGCCATCTGCACAGGCTCGGCGGCTGGCGCGACGAGAAGCAGCAATATGGTGTGAAGCAAATTGGACCCCTTCTTGGGAACGGCACGCTATCGCCCCATGGTTGAACAGTCGATGAATTCCGGGGCATAGGTGCATCCTATGATCGGACAGGACATCATCGACCGCTTCGCCGCCCTGCTCGGCCCCAAGGGAGTAACGAGCGAGCAGGAGGATATCACCCCCTGGGCCAGCGACTGGCGCGGACGCTATCATGGCGCGGCGGCGGCGATCCTGTCGCCCGCATCCACGCAGGAGGTGGCCGCGACGGTCAGCCTGGCGGCGGAGCTGGGCGTCCCGCTGGTGCCGCAGGGGGGCAATACGTCGATGGTCGGCGGCGCGACCCCGCCTGCGGACGGTTCCGCCCTGATCCTGTCGCTGCGCCGGATGAACCGCATCCGCAGCCTGTCGAGCGACGACAATCTGGCCGTGTGCGAGGCGGGCGTGATCCTGAGCGTGCTGCACGACGCCGCAGAGGCCGCCGGGCGGCGCTTTCCGCTCAGTCTGGGGGCCAAGGGATCGGCTACGATCGGCGGGCTGGTGTCGACCAATGCGGGCGGGACGCAAGTGCTGCGCCATGGCACGATGCGCGCGCTGGTGGAAGGGATAGAGGCGGTGTTGCCCGACGGCAGCATCTTCGACGGGCTGGATGCGCTGAAGAAAGATAATCGCGGCTATGACATCAAGCAGCTGCTGATCGGCGCGGAAGGGACTTTGGGTGTCGTCACCGCCGCGTCACTGCGGCTGGTGCCGGCGATCGCCGCGCGGGCAGTCGGCTGGGTCGGTGTGGAGACGCCCGCCGACGCATTGCGCCTGCTCCGCCTGACCGAGGAGAAGATCGGCGACAGCGTCGAGGGATTCGAGGTGATCGCCGATGACACGCTGGGCTTCGTGCTCAGCCACATTCCCGGCACCCGGTCGCCGATCGGGACGCGCACGCCCTGGCATGTGCTGATCGAGGTCGACCATGCCGACCTGTCCGAACCCGGCCCGGCCGAACGGCTTGAAATCGCGCTGGCGGACGCCTTCGAGCGCGGCATCGCCGTCGATGCCGCCATCGCCGCCAACGAGGCGCAGGCCGAAGCCTTCTGGCGCATTCGCGAATCCCTGTCGGAATCGGAGCGCGCGCAGGGTCCGGCGCTGCAATATGACATCAGCGTGCCGGTGGCGAAGATGCCCGCCTTCATGATCGAGGCGGCGGCGGCGGCCGAAGCGACCTTTCCCGGCACCACCGCCTCCTCCTTCGGCCATCTGGGCGACGGCAATGTCCATTTCCATGTCCGCGCGCCCAAGGGGACGAGCGACGGCCCCGCCTGGATCGCGGCGGAGGGACAGGCGATCAACGCCTTCGTCCATGACGCGGTGGTCGCGGCGGGCGGCTCCATCTCGGCCGAACATGGCATCGGCCAGATGAAGCGGGCCGAACTGGGGCGGCTAGCCAGCCCCGCCCGGATCGGCGCCTTGCGGGCGATCAAGGCGGCCTTCGATCCCAGGGGGCTGTTCAACCCCGGCAAGCTCATTCCCCTGCCCGGCGAAGGCTGACGCGACAAGGGTGCAGGCCGCCGACAAAGCGATTGCGCCCGACCGGCAAGGCCTTTATCGCCCTGCCCCAATCTTCGGACCCGCGGCGCGTGCGAACCCGCCGCATTTATGAGAGAATGGACCTGATCATGGCCAGTGCGCCCGCGAACAACCTGCCGATCTTCTATAATGACCTGATTCCGCTCAGCAGCCTGGATCATGCCGACTACAAGTCGCGATCGGTGGATTCGGCCCCGTTCCTGACCAATCAACATGCCGTGCCCCTGACCGTGGATGAATTCGTCACCGCCCAGCGCTTCACGCCGATCATCTTTTCCGCCGGCAATGACAGCGTGCCGTTGGCGTTGATGGGCCTCAATGAAGGCGTCAACGTCTTCCTCGACGATGAAGGCAAGCTGCGTGGCCCGGCCTATGTGCCCGCCTATGTCCGCCGCTATCCCTGGATGCTCGCCAAGCTGCGCCCCGACAGCGACGAACTCTCGCTCTGCTTCGATCCGACCAGCCCGGCGCTGGGCGCGTTCGAGGAAGGCCAGCCGCTGTTCGAGGACGGCAAGCCGAGCGAGTTGACCCAGGGCGTGCTGAAATTCTGCGAGGATTTCGAACAGGCCGCCGCCCGCACCGGCCAGTTCGTCCGCGACCTGCAGGAGATGGACCTGCTGATGGACGGCGAAGTGTCGATCCAGACGCCGCTCAACGGGCAGCCCTTCGTCTATCGCGGGTTCCGCATGGTCAACGAAGAAAAGCTGCGCGACCTGCGCGGCGATCAGCTGCGCAAGATCAACCAGAGCGGGATGCTGCCCCTGATCCACGCCCATCTCTTCTCGCTGCAGCTGATGCGCGAGATTTTCGAGGCGCAAGTGACCCAGGGCAAGGGTCCGATCGCTGCTCCGGCAGCGCCTGCCCCCGCCGAAGCCTGAACGGGAAGTTAACCCGAACCGGCTCAAATATTGATGGAAAGGGCATCGCATCCCCTCTTGAAAGGCGATGCGACCTGCCCTATCTACCAATCATACGGCGCACCTGCCCCCCTTTCGGGTGTGTCGTATGGGCGCCTCCCCCCTTTGGAGGCGTCTCCTCCCTGAACCTTGGCCACCCCATGCTTGCATGGGGTGGTTTTTTATTGCGCCGATGCTGAGTGCTTTCGCTTGACGCAGGCGAACGGCCTGCTAAACGGCTCCCCCTGCCGGTCGCCCATGCGGCCAAGCGGCCCCTTCGTCTAGCGGTCAGGACGCGGCCCTCTCACGGCTGAAACACGGGTTCGATTCCCGTAGGGGTCACCAGTCAAGCGATTTATCGCGTTGATTTTGCGTGATAATTTTAGGAATCTCGAAATTCGATACCACAGGCGTTCCCACAATTTTCGCGGGTTCTGATGGTATCGTTCGGAACATAACGAGACCACATTCGACCAATCTTGCTCTGTTAATTTGGCAATTTGCGCCTCATCCTTCACCGTTGCGGCGGCATTCCGCCGTTCCGGAATAGACCGGTCCATTGCTGCCATGATCTTTGACGAAGGCAGTTTTCTATGGCGACCATTGGACACGCGATCTTTCCCGATGATGCAGCCTCGGTGTTTGAGATTTGGCGTGAATATATCGCCAGCCCAAGCGTCAGCCTCGATTATCAAGGCATGAGGCAGAGTTCGCGAATCTGCCGGGGAAGTATGCGCCGCCTCGCGGGCGGTTGCTCTTGGCCGAACGAAACGAGCAAATCGATGGCTGCGTCGCACTTAGGATGGTGGACCACGAAATTGCCGAAATGAAACGCCTTTATGTCGTCCTCGCGCGCGAGGGGGGGGCTGGCTGGGTTATGCGCGGTCGAGCACTTAATCGCCGGAGCCCGGATAGCAGGTTACACTAAAATCCGCCTCGACGTGTTGGAGGAGTTCGCTCAAGAGCGGAGACTGTTGGCGGGCTGTCGAACGCCCCGCGCGTCGTGAGGAGGGCGAGCCGATGGCCCACCCAGCCTCCCACAGCGGCGAGAAGCCCGGCGATCTCGGGCGAAATGCCCCCTGCCCCCCAGACCGTCGTGCCGACAGCACGGTGCCGGCTTTGGGTGGGGTCAAGGTTGGCAGCAAGTTCGGCCTGCCGCACTGTACCAAGCCGCTGCGCCATCGCGAGGGTGTCCATGCCCATCGTGCTGGCCTCGATGCGGGCGAGGACGCGGCGCTGGCATGCCCAGTTTTTGGCGCCGTAGAGGTCTCGGCATAATTGCGCAGAACCGGATGCTGCGCCTTCGCCCGCCTGACCGCACAGGCATCGGCAACCGTGACGATCTCAAGATCGGCGCGCAGCACGGCGTTGGTGGGCAGGCCGAGCGTACGCTTCGCGAAGGCTCGGCCATCACGGCCCCGCCATCCCTCCTTCCCAGCCGCCGCCGAGCGCAAGGAACAGCCGAACGCGATCCGAGGCGATGGACGCATCCGAGGCCGCCAGCGCCGCTTCGGTTGTGGCAAGGCTTCGCTGCGTGTCGAGCAGTTCAAGACCCGTTCCAAGACCGCCCCGAGTCATCCGGGCTTGTAGCGCGGAAGCCCTCCGGCTCTCATCGCGCGCGACCCTGAGCTTGACATTCTGGTCCAGATCGCGAGCATAGGCGCTGAGGGCCGTCTCGGTTTCGCGGAGAGCTGCGAGGACGCTGCTGTCAAATGCCGCCAGCGTCGCGCGCGCCGCTGCATCGCTTTCCGCGATCCGCGCCCTGGCGACGCGCCGGTTCGGGAAGGACCACGAGATGAGCGGGCCGAAGCTGAACCGCAACGCCGAATCGTCGACCAGCCCGCCCACGCTCCGCGAGGTCGTGCCGAGCGATGCGCCGAGGCTGACGCTCGGATAGAGGTCCGCCGTCGCCACGCCGATGCGCGCCGTCGCAGCCGCGAGCCGGCGTTCAGCTTCGCGGATGTCGGGCCGGCGCCGGATCAGCGCCACACCGTCGCCAATCGGCAGGGGGCGGTCGACGGAAGGGATGATCCGGCAGGTCGCAAGATCAGGCGGATAATCTTCGGGCGTCCGGCCGAGCAGCACGGCAAGGCTGTATAGTGCAGCTTTGCGGCTTGCCTCGATCGGCGGCAGCGCTGCCTCGAACTGAGCCAGAAGCGCGCGCGAGCGGGTAGCGTCGAGCGGCGTGTAGAGGCCAGCGCGCACGCCTCTTTCGGTGAGCGCGAGGCTTTGCCGCTGCAGTTCGACCGAATGGCGGGCAACGGTCATTCGCGCGCCGGCGGCGCAGGCATCTCCATAGGCGCCGACCACTCCGGCCACGACCGTCGTGCGCGCAAGGTCATAGGCGGCGGCCTGCGCTTCCGCATCAGCCTGCGCGGCCTCGATCGTGCGCCGAATCCGGCCCACGACGTCGAGTTCATAGGATATGCCGACGCCGGCGTCGAAGGTCGCATGGGTCCCGTTGGGCGAGCTGAGACCGAGATTGGACGTCTCGCCCACCGTTACGCCGCCCGCCGCGGAAGTCTCGACGCCCGCACTGGCCTCGACCTCCTGGACGATCGCGCGCGCGCGTTCGAGATTGGCCGCCGCGACCCTGAGATCGGTGTTGGCCTCGATCGCTTCCTGGACGAGCGCATCCAGTTGGGGAACGGCGTAGAGGCGCCACCAGCGCTGAGGCAAGGGTTCAGCCGAATAGGCGGGCGATTTTCCTTCGGCAAAGCTCGCGGGCCGATCCGCGATCCCTGCGGGCAAGGGCGGTGCGCGATAGCTGGGACCGACCGTGCCACAGCCAGCGAGCATCAGCGCGCCCATCAGTCCGAGCGGCCTTTTCGTTCCGAAGCGCCCCATCGTCATTCGCTCCGACCGGGGCCGAGCGCATTTCCCGCGCCATCGAGCGTCACGGTGACCGTCCGGCCCGCGATCAGATCGATGCCGGGCGGCACCTTGTCAATGGCGATCCGCACAGGGATGCGCTGGGCAAGACGGACCCAGCTGAAGGTGGGATTGACATTCGCGAGTAGCGTTCCGGACGCGGTCGTCCGTTCGCGATCGTCAATGCCCGCCGATCGGCCTTCAACATGGCCAGAAAGCGGCCTATCCTCGCCCATTACCCGCATCGTGACGCGGACGCCGGGGCGGATGTGCGAAAGCTTCGTCTCCTCGAAATAACCGGCAACGTAGTAGCTGTCGGAATCGACCAGCGTCATCACGGGCTGCCCGGCGGCGGCATAGGCGCCGGGACGGAGCGAGAAATTGGTGACGATGCCGTTGACCGGCGCACGCACCTCGGCGCGCGCCAGATTGATGCGGGCGAGATCGCGATCAGCGATCGCCTGGGCATAGCGTGCGCGGGCCTCCTCGGCGGTGGAGCGGCGGTCGTCACGTTGCTGCCCCGAGACGATATCAGAGAGGGCCTGATAGCGGCGGTTCTCCCGTTCGGCGGCGTTCAACGTTGCCCGTGCCGTGGCGACAGCGGCCTCGGCCTGCTCAACGGCATTGCGCAGCCGAACATGGTCGATGGTAAACAGGATGTCGCCGCGCCTGACCACCTGGTTGTCGCGAACGTGGACCTGCTCGACCCGGCCCGACACGTCTGCCGCGAGAGGGACCACATCCGCCCTGATCTTCCCGTCGCGCGTCTGTGGCGCGTAGGTGTAGTAATTATAGAGGTGCCAGAAGACGAACACGCCCGCACCCACCACCAGCAGGGTGAGCAAGGGCTTGAGCAGGCGGAGGAGGGTATCGCGATCTAGGGTCATGGCGGGCACTTCAGGATGCGGTGACAAGGCGTAGAGCCAGAAAGGCGGTGCCGGTCAGGATGAGGAACAGGGCGGTGTCGAACAGCGGGCGCTGCCAGATGAGGCGGTAGAAGCTGATGGACTCGAGCACCCGCGACAGCAGCAGGCGCATCGCGAAGCCGAGGATCGCGCAGAGGAGCAGCGGCGAAACGAACACGCCCGCGATGTCGATTTCGCCGATCATGTCGCCGGTACCCAGGCCGGCGCGCGCTCGAACAGGGCGATGCGCAGACCCGCTAAGGCATGAATGGCGCGGTCGGGGCGAGCGCCGGGCGAACCATCTCCCGGCCAGAGCGCATCAAGTGCTTCGTCGATGAGCGCGAGCAGACGGGACGACGGCTGCGGCTTGTCGAACTCGCTGCGGAGTTGATCGAGAACCCGATCCGTCGCCTGCCGCCCATCGGCAGGAAGCGCGTTGCCCATCGAGCGCAGGTCGGCGACGTTCGCGCCGACCCGCAGCCGGATGAGCAGGCCGGCGCTCCGCTCGACCTGCCCGGCTGCGGCAAGGCGCGCCGTCACCACCGAAATGCGGTCGAGCGCCCGCTGGACATAGCTGTCCCGCAACCGTCGGCTGGGCGACCGGCTCAGCCGCGCGATCTCGCGCGCTTCGATGCGGAGGACGCGCTGAAGCTGATGCTGCACGCCCCAGGTACGGAACAGGCCGGCGCCGAGAATGGCGGTGAATATGCCCAGCATGCTGGCGACGCTCGCCTCGACGAAGGTTCCGAAATCGGGCGGCGAATAATGGCCCTGTAGATTGATGTTGCTGAGCCCGAAGGCGAGGATCAGCGTCGCCATCGGACTGACGGCCGCCCAGACGCCCAGCGGCAGCATGAACAGGCCCATCATCATCGCAAAGGTCGCGAAATCGGCAGCGAGCGGGAGCAGGCCATAGCACAGGATCCCCGCCAGCAGGGTCGCTAGCAGGGCGAAACGCGCGAACATTCCGATCGCTCGGCCAGGCTCGTCGCCGCCGCCGAAGAAGGCCAGCGCTATCGTGCTGAACAGGACGGCGTTCGCGCCCTGATGCCAGCCCGTCGCATACCAGAGGCCGCAGAGGAGGGCGTAGGTTACGAGGATTCCCGCCGCGATCCGGGCAGCGTGATCAATGTCGGGGTTGAGCGGAAACGCCCGCGTCTCGCTGACTGTTCGCGCGAGCGCGGGCGCAAGCTTCGCCTTTCCGCTCAACGCCGCCTCGATCCGCGAAACTTCGCTCCAGAGCGTCAGCATTTCGGTCAGCATGTCGGCCAGCGCATCATGAACGAGCTGCTGCCACGCGCGCGCGTCACTGGCATCGAGCGGAAGCGAGCGCACGGCATCGGCCAGATCGGGTGGCGGTTCCGTACCGGCATCGAGATCGGCCCTGGCCGTGGCGAGAGAGGGTCGGAGGGCCAAGCGCTCCGCTTCGCCAAGGCCCGCGATGCGGCTGCCGATCGCGGAAAGGAGCGGGACCATGCGCAGCAGGCGTTGCTGGATCGCGAGCGCGTGCCGCAGGTCATCGCGATGGATCGTCGGATCGTAGCGCAGCGCTCCGGTCAGCTGTGACAGGGATGTGATGTCGGCCAGCGTCTTTAGCCGGTCATGCTCTCCTTGGGCGTCCGCCTCATGGCCATCAAGGACATCCTTCGCCCAGGTCTCGATGCTGGGCAGCCAGCGATGCAGGCGCGCGCGTAGCGCACCTTCAAGAGAATGCGGAGCGATCACGCCGTCAACGAGGGTCGTCGCGAGGATGCCGAGGGTGATTTCGCTGACCCGCGCCACAACGGTATCGAACATGATCTCCGGATGATCCACACCGGCGACCGCCACCAGCATGAGCGTGATCGCGAAAAGCTGGAAGCCGTAGCTGCGCGGCGTGCGGTCGAGGAAAGAAATACCGAACGCCAGGGTTGCCACGATTCCCGACGCCGCGATCAGCAGCAGCGGCGCGCTCGCAAATAGCGCGACCATGGCAAGCGTGACGAAGCCGGCGCAGGAAGTTCCGGTGAACCGATAGACGGCCTTCGACCGGATCGCCCCGCTCATGGGGTTCATGCAGACGCAGCAGGTGACAAGTGCCCAGTAAGGATTGGGCAGGCCGATCCGCACCGCTATCGCGAATGCGATCATGCCCGCGACGAACAGCTTAACAGAGAAGATCAGCTGATCGGCGCTGACCTTCATCGGCCCGTCCGCGTCTGCTGCAGGAACTGACCGATCCGTTCCTCGAACAAACGCAGCGTGCGCGTCGTCGTTTCGATGTCCTGCGAAGGAAGATCACCAAGGAGATCGTCGCGGAGCCGCATGACCGCCTTTTCCATCTTCCTTGCAAGGTCACGACCTTTCGGCATGACATGGATCGTCTTGATGCGCCGGTCGTCGGGAGAATCGCGCCGCTCGAGCAGGTTGGCGGCTTCGGCCTGGTCGAGAATGCGCACCATGCCGCCAGGATTGACCCCGACTTCCTCGGCCAGCGCGTTCTGCCTGACACCCTTGTCTCCATGACGGGACGCCAGAATGAGCGCCGAAATGAGCGATGCGGGAAGTCCGAAGTCGGCGAGTGCGAGACTGACTGCCTGAACCCAGACACGCCGGATCGGCTGCAAAGCGTTCGTGAGTTCAAAAAGCGCGACGGGGCTGGTTCTGGATCGGTCGCAGGGCATGCGCGGCTACCTAGTCCATCATCCGATTACGTTCAATATACAATCATTGCCTTAACAATTAAATTGGGCAGGCTGAACACGCCAATGAGCCATGCGGTGCGCAAGATCAGGGGTTACCGGTCTTCTGACAAGAACGGCGAATGGCTCACGATGTGGGACGCGGCCGCCAAACTCGGAGTCCCGCACGTCAAGATCCAACGCTTCATCAGGAATGGCATATCGCCGCCGAGCAGGTCATGCGCTACGCGCCCTATCAAATCCGCTCCAGCGACCTCGAAGACGAGTGGATCAAGGCCAAACTGGCGCGCCCAATCCCGTGTCGCGCCCAAGACGACAACCAGGAATCGCTATTTTCCGACATTTGAAAAGGGGGTGCACAACGAATCAGCCTTTGCCCTGCGCTGAAAATCCTGGCTCTTCACCGGTTCAGACCGCGGCGGTCAGCGCACCGCCGTCATGATGAGCCTCATTGCCACGGCAAAGCTCAACGACATCGATCCGCAAGCCTGACCGATTTTGCCGGCGACGATGACGATGTTCTGCTTGATAAGCTCCAGTGTTTCCTGCCGTCGGGACCGTCCCTTCGATAAGCCCGGGGAAGCCCCGTCGGTTGTCTTCTGCCCCGGTGCCTCAGATCGGATCCCAAGAGAAGACGTCACCCGAACGCTCCGGCGGGGTGAAAGCCGCGCGGAAGGCAGGCAGGGCGCGTTCTGCAATCAGGGCCGGCGTCCAGCCACCTCCCGATTGGACGCTGCGGATCGGTCGCATGGCGTTGAACAGGAACAGCTCGTTGAGACGCGCTGCGAAGACCTGCCCGGTAACACCCTCTGCCGCCGCCGAGGCCAGGAAGACGACGAGCGGCGCGTTGGTTTCCGGTGTCATGCGCTTCATGCGTTCGACACGCGCCTGTTCCTCCGGTGTCGTTGCAGGAATGGAACTTGTCATCCGGCTCCAGGCGAAGGGGGCGACGCAGTTCGAGCGCACGCCGAACCGGCTCATGTCCAGAGCGATTGATTTCGAAAGGCCGACGATACCGAGCTTGGCCGCGGAATAATTCGCCTGACCGAAATTTCCGATCAGCCCCGAGGTGCTGGTCATATGCACGAAAGCGCCGCCACCCTGGGCCCGAAACGGCTCGGCCGCCGCACGGCTCATGTAGAAGCTTCCATTCAGGTGGACATTGATCACCGCTTCCCAATCGGACGGATCCATCTTGTGGAAGATGACATCCCGAAGGATGCCGGCATTGTTGACCACCACATCCACCTGGCCAAAGCTGTCCATGGCCATCTCGATGGTGCGGCGCGCGGCATGCCATTCGGACACGCTTTCGCTCGAGATGACCGCCTGCCCGCCGATCTCTTCGATCATCGCCCGGGTTTCCTCCGCGGGTGCGCTGGAGCGCTCGCCGCTTCCTCCCAGTGATACGCCGATATCGTTGATCACCACGCGGGTGCCCGCCTTGGCGAATTCCAGCGCGATGCCGCGACCGATCCCGCCGCCCGCTCCCGTGATGACCGCAACCTTGCCCTCAAGTCCCAAACCCACTGTCATTTCGTACTTCCTCCTTGAACAGGCTGCCTTATCGGCCGAGACCGAGCACTTGCTTGGCAACAATGTTGCGCTGAATTTCGGATGACCCGCCATAAATCGACGTCGGGCGTGCCTGAAGGAAGACGCTGCCAGGATAGAGCGTCGGCGTGTCCGGCAACTGTCCGGCAAGTGTTCCCAGTTCCCCGGCAACGTCCATGATGCGGTCTGTGATCTTCTGGTAGAGCGCGGATTGGTTGATCTTGAGCATGGAAACGTCGGGACCGAGCCTTTCGCCGCGTCGCACCTTGTCTGCGAAGCTCGTGTAGAAGGACTTGTGGTCCTCGAGTTCCATGCGCAATCCGTTGAGGAGCGATGCATGGTCGCCGCTCTTCCCCAGATGGTCGCAAAGCCGCTCGAGATGGCCGAGCGCGCCTTCTGATTGCTTTGGCGAGCCCAGGAACAGGCGTTCGAAGCCAAGGAGGTTCTTGGCGATGGTCCAACCCTCGTTCACCTCGCCGACAATCGCGTCAGCGGGAATGCGGGCATCGTCGAAGAAGACCTCTGCAAATTCGTCGTGCAGGTCGATGTTGACGATCGAACGCACCTTTACGCCGGGCATATCCATCGGCACCAGGAAGAAGCTTATGCCCTTTTGCTTGGCGGCCTGAGGATCCGTGCGGGCAAGCACGAAAATCCATTGCGCGTCCATGCCCAGCGTCGTCCAGACCTTCTGGCCGTTGATTACCCACTGATCGGCTTCGCGCACAGCGGAGGTACGGAGCGCCGCCAGGTCGGAGCCGGCATCGGGTTCGCTATAGCCTTGACACCAGATGATTTCGCCCGAGAGGATCTTCGGCAGATGGTAGGCGCGTTGAGCATCGGTTCCATGGGCGATCAGGAGAGGACCTACCATGGTCAGTCCGGTATCAGGCAGTCGGGCGCAACCATAGCGTTCCATTTCCTCGATCATGATCAGCAGCTTCGAGGGCGACAGTCCCATCCCCCCATATTCGCGCGGCCAGCCAGGCGCCAGCCAGCCCTGCTGCGACAGGATCCTGTACCAGGGCATGGCTTCTGCAGCGTGCAACCGTTTGGGGGGACTACGCAGGTTCTGCGGATAGCTGGCGGCGATCCAGTTCCGGACCGCCGCGCGGAAGTCGGCGTCTGTGAGCGGGTCCAGGTCCGCATGCGGCTGTGGCGCGGTCGGGCTAGTGATGGCTGTCATGTCGCTCTCCCCCGGATATGGGTGCGGGTTTCCCGAAAAAGGCTGCGCGCCCTTCCTCAACAGTCGCCATGATCCCGCTCATGGCCGTCCCTCCCTCAGGCCGCCGTAACGTTGGCGATGAAAGCCGGCACTGCCGTAGCGCGGCGCCAGCACCATGGCGCGGCGCAGGAACAAGCCGATATCGGCCTCGTCGGTGTAACCGATGGCACCGTGAAACTGCACCGCCTGTCGCGTGACCAGCATGGCGGCATCGGCTGCCCGCGCCTTCGCCCTGGAGGTGATACGACGGCAGTCGTCGCCCGTATCGAAGGTTTCGACGGCATCGCGCAGCACCGCCCGCGTCAAGCCAATCTCGATTTCCATATCCACAGCCTTGTGCTGCAACGCCTGGAAGTAGCCGATTGGTTGGCCGAACTGGACGCGAGTCTTGAGGTAGTCAAGCGTGATGGCAAAGGCGCGCTCCATGAGTCCGAGCAATGCCGACGCCGTGGCCAGGGCCGCGGCTTCGAGCGCCCTCGCATCGGGCGCCGATAACCGTTTCGCCTCGACCCCATCGAGGATCAAGGTCGCCGTGTGACCGCCGTCGAGGGTGCTTTCGATTTCAAGCGACACGCCCGCGGCTTTCGCGTCGATCAACCAGCAGGCTTCCGTTGAAACGACCAGAAATACATCGGCGGCGGCGGCCATTGGCACGAAACGCCGTCTTCCCGATATCCGCCCCTCGGCCTCGGTGATGCCTCCGGCGAGCGTGAGGCCATCGGGGGTATCGAGCCAGGCCGGCAAGACAAGCTTGTCACCGCTCAACGCTTCGGCGGGTGCGTCCTTGCCCATGAGATCGAGAGCAAGCTGGGCCTCGATGAACGGCTCGGGCAGCAACGCCGCTCCGACTTCACTGGCGAGTGCCGCATATTCCGCCATGCCGAGACCTGCCCCGCCTGCCGTTTCTGGCAGCCGAATTCCAAGCCACCCCATGGCGGAAATCTCGCTCCAGCGTCCTCGATCCATTCCCGGCCTGCCAAAGCGCAGATGTCGAACCGGCTTGAGATCGCCATCGCGCGGGGCAATGCCTGCGGCGCTTTCGACCAGCAGGCGCACCCCCTCAAGCCTGTCCTCGCCCGTTGCGAGCGCTGCAGCCATCGCCGTTTCCTCCTTATTCGAATTGGGCGAGACCGTTTGCGAGCACCACCACGTCGCGCTCCGTCACGCGCATGCGGAACGAGCCGTCCGGCCAGATTTCCGTAAGCAGGGTCTCCCCCGGCAGGACCGTCGCACTGAAACGAACATCAAGCCCTTTCAGTCGCGTCGGATCGCCTGCGCAAAGCGTCTTCATCAGAGCATGCGCTGCGATGCCCAGGCTGCACAATCCGTGCAGGATGGGTCGCTCGAATCCGGCCTTGGCGGCAACATCAGGATCAATGTGCAAGGGATTCCCGTCGCCATTCCAACGGTACCAGAGCGCCTGCTCGGGCCGCGTTTGCGTCTTGCGCACAAACGCAGGATCCGTTTCAGGCAGCGCATGGGTCTGCTTCACCGGACCGGCCGGCCCCCCGAAACCTCCGTCCCCGCGCAGGAAGGTGGTGGCACGGGTCGTCGCGTAGAGCCTGCCATCCTCCGCGTCGCGCACTTCCTTTTCGCTATAAAGCAGCGCGCCGCGCCCGGCGCCCTTATCGATGATTCCCGTCACGCGGGTCTTGCCGATCACCACGCCTTCCGGCGGCAACGGGCCATACAGCGTAATGCCCTGCTCACCATGGACGAGGCGCAGCGCATCGACCCCGGTATCGGGGTTGGCAAGCCAGAACCCCGGATGCCCGAGCACCAGGGGCATGGTCGGAAAGGGGGTCAGCGGACCTGCGCCGACGAACCGCAGATCACCCCTGTCCATCGGATCCTGTCCGACGCCGATGGACAGGGCGTAGAAGGCACACTCGCGCGGACCATAGCTCTGACGGACCTCGGGAATGTCGTAGGCCATCAGCTTTTCGTAGTCGATCACGGCAAAACCTCATCATCGCACTCGATCACCGCGTCGAGCGCGTAGGCCCCGTCGGGCAGCGCGAGCACCGGATTGAGATCGATCGCGCGCAGGCGCGGGCCCGCAGCGGCGGCAAAGGCGGAAAGCCGTGACAACATGGAAGCAAGCGCATCAAGATCGGCGGGCGCGCGGCCGCGTGCCCCGGTCAGGATTGCCGCAGCCTTGATCGACAGGATCATCTCCCGCGCCGTCGCCTCGTCGAAGGGGCAGGGACTGATCGCCACGTCTTTGAGAATCTCGACAAAGATCCCGCCAAGACCGAAGACGGCGACGGGGCCAAAGACAGGGTCGCGGCTGATACCTATCAGGCATTCGACGCCCCCCGAAAGCTGTCGGGCAACCAGGATACCGGCAATGCGCGCTGCGGGCGCCGTCCTGCCGACCGTGTCGAGAATTTCTTGATAGGCCGCACGGACGCAATCGGTATCGACCAGGTTCAGCCTGACACCGCCGATATCGGACTTGTGAACGATGTCGGGCGAAACGATCTTCATCACGACAGGGAAACCGAGTTCGGCGGCGGCGGCTACCGCCTCCTCCGCCGAGTGGGCGATCCGCTCGGCGGCAGCCGCTATGCCGGCTTTCGCAAGAAGCGCCTTTGCCGCGTATTCGTCGGGGCTGACGGCCGGCAGGCGGACATTCGGCAGTTCCGGCAGCGCCTTCGGCTTCCGTGCCATCATTTCGCCGACCCGTCCCATCGCCGCAATGGCCCGCACGGCCCGGCTTGGATCGGAAAATACGAGGAAACCGGCCTCTTCGTAGGCGCGTGTGACGGTGTCATCCGCAATGATGCAGAGCGCCAGCAGCCGGTCGGGAAACTCGGTGCGGATCTCGTGCAAGGTTTCGCGCAGTTTCGGCGCAAGCGTCGCGCTTCCGGCCACATAGGTCATGAAACACAGGATCGACCGGTATCCGCCATCTCTGAGCGCCGCGCGGGTGAACTCCTCGAACAATGACATGTCGTTCAGCGCCTGGGCCGTGCAGTCGAGCGGATTGGCCGGAGCGCCATAGGGCAGAAGCTGTTTCAACCGGGCCTGCGCCTCGGCCGGCATGGCCGGCATCGGCAAGCCTGCCAGTTCCGCCTCATCGCTGGCGACTATACCCGCGCCGCCGCTGATGGTGATCACGCCAAGACTATTGTGGGCAGGATATATCCGCTGCCGCGCCGCGTAGGCGAAATCAAGCATCTGCTCGGTATCACGCACCCGGATGACGCCATGCTCGGCGAGAACCGCCTCGGCGACGGCATCGTCCCCGGCTAGCGAGGCTGTATGCGAGGCGGCCGCCGAAGCGCCGAGAGGGCTGCGTCCGGATTTCAGCATGAAGACCGGTTTGCCGGCCGCTCGCGCCGTATCGAGGGCGGCGATCATGCGGTCCGCGTCGCGAAAACCTTCTTGATAGGCACAGATCACGTCCACCGTGTCACTGCCGGCCATCCAGCCGATTGCGTCAGCGACCGTCACATCCGCTTCATTGCCGGTGGTGACCAGAACGGACGCACCAAGCCCGCGCACGCGCGCCACTGCTGAAAGATGGGCCCCGTAAGCGCCCGACTGGCTAGCGATGCCGACATTGCCCGGCAAGGGGAAAGCCATTTCCAACGATGAGGAAAAGGTGCCGTAATACCCCACGGCAACATTGTAGACCCCCAACGTGTTGGGACCGAGCACGCGCATGCCGTAACCATGTGCAATGGCCAGCACTTCGGCCTGGATTTTCTCTCCGACCGCACCCGTTTCGGCAAATCCTGCGGAAAACAGCGTGACCGAGCGGCATCCCTTTTCGCCAAGAGCCCTTACGATCTCCGGCGTCTGCTTCGCCGCAACAGCGATGATGCCGGCCTCCGGCGTCTCGGGCAGATCGGCGACCGAAGCATAGCAGGCAAGCCCCTGCACCTCGTCACGGCCGGGATTTACCGGCAGGATGCGACCCTTGTAACCGCCGCTCAGCATGGCGGCTATCGGGCGTCCGCCGATACGCGCAGGATCCGCGGATGCGCCGATGATCGCAACGGAACGCGGCGCCAAAAGCGCACCAAGGGATGCGAAATCATAGGTCCGAGGCTTCGCGTTCATGTTCACAGCACAACCTCCGAACCGAGAAACGCCGTAACCTGGCTCGACAGCGTTCCGCCGTTGCCATGCAGAAGCGCCACATCCGCCGTCTTCAACTGGCGCTCGCCGGCTTCCCCCCGAATTTGGGCCACGCCTTCGGCAATCAGAAACATGCCGTACATTCCCGGATGAACACAGGACAGGCCGCCACCGTTGGTATTGACCGCCAGTTCGCCCCCCGGTGCGATGCGTCCGTCCTGAACGAAGTGGCCGCCTTCGCCCTTCGGGCAAAAGCCGAGATCCTCCAGGAAGAGGATGGTATTGATCGTGAAGGCGTCATAGAGCATGACCAGATCGACCTCACTGCGGGCCAGACCCGCCATTTCGAAGGCGCGCGGCCCGCTTTCACTGGCTGCGGTCACGGTAAGGTCGGGCATGGCCTGAATCGATCTATGCCAATTCGCGCCGGCCGCGCCGAGGAAATAGACGGGCTTTTTAGGGAAGTCTCTGGCCCTGTCGGAACGTACGAGAATGCAGGCCGCGGCGCCATCGGTCACCAGACAGCAGTCGCCGGCAGTCAAGGGATCGCTGACCATGCGCATCGACAATACGTCGTCGCGGGTCAATGGACCACGCGCAAAGGCATCGGGGTTGAGGTTCGCCCAATGGCGCGCGGAAACCGCGACATCGGCCAGCATTTCCCGAGTGGTTCCGTACTGGTGCATATGCCGACTGGTGGCAAGCGCATAGGCCGTGATCGGATGGCGTGGCGCGTAGGACGTCTCGTGCCATTGCGGCTCCGACATGGAGACGAGGCGGCCGCCTGCCGTGCGCTGGTTGGAACCGTAGCAGATCAGCGCCACGTCGCAAAGCTCTGCGTCCAGCGCGAGAGATGCCTGCAAGAGATGCATCTCGAAGCTGGAGCCGCCGACATTCGTGCTGTCGAAGTATTTCGGCTTCAGGCCAAGATATTCGGTCACGCTCATCGAGGCAAACGCGTGGCTGCTCGTCGCCGCGAAAACCGCGTCGATATCGCGGAGCTTGAGCCCGGCATCAGACAGTGCCGAATGGACGGAAAGCCCCAGAAGCTCCATGGCCGAGTAGCCGGGCGCCTCACCCACACCCGCCACACCCATGCCGACGATCGCTGTTTTCCCGCGAATGGAATGGCTCATGTCACTTCTCCTCCGGCTCGAAGACGACGCGGGGATTTTCTCCCGCCTCGATCCGCGCCCTGACGCGGGCCCCGATGGGCAGCGTCTCGACACCGACAACCGTGGCCATCATCCGCGGCCCCTCATCAAGGTTGATGAGCGCCACGTTGTAGGAACCTTCGCGCTTGCGATTGACCGTGATGGCATAGACCGTGCCACCGCCCGAGGCTTCGACCCAGTCGAGATCGACCGCGCCGGAAGGCGCCATCACCTTCGGATAAAAGACGTACTCGCCCGTCTCGCGACTGCGCTGGATCATGAAACGTCCCTCGGCCAGGAACGCCTCGTAGATCGCCTGCGGTCCGGCGATTGCTTTTGCGGCGGCTGTATCGCCCATCATTCCCCTCCTCGGACGAGGCTGCTGGCGCGGCAGAACCGGATCTGCCCCGCGCGCATGCCCCATTTGCCAATCATGCCGACCAGCAGCCTGATATGCCTTCACATTCAGTTCCATCGCTTCCGGGAGGGTTGGCGCGGGCGTGCCAGGCAACCTGCCCGGTTCCAGGATCGGTGGCCCACAGCATCGCAACCTCCCGTTGCAACGCAGAATCAATCATCGAGCCATTTTTTCCCATAAAGAACCCATTTCGTCTATGAGAAAATGTCGTGTCCCACCGCGTTCTCTAATCGCCATCGTCAACAGCTGATCTTTAGCGTTTCACCACGCGCACCGGAGTCCAGGGTTCGCCGCAGATCCTGGCAACCGCGACCTTCGTGTTTGTCAATCGGCGCGGGAACGGGGACCGGGATCGGCGCTTAAAAGGGGACCACCTTCTCGACGTCGTTCTGGGGTATGCCGGTGGAGGGCGTAGCCCGGAGCCGGCATACCCCAGAACGACATCCTCGTTGACACCGGCAGCGACGGCCCTCAGCTTCGGTTCTTGAACCGCCAGCTCTCGTTGCCGGCCTCGACGATGTCGCAGTGATGGGTGAGCCGATCGAGCAGCGCGGTGGTCATCTTGGCATCGCCGAACACACGCACGGCACCTTGCGCTGCGTCGACCGGTGCTGGCCGAGCACGCGGCACACCCGCCGCTCGGAAACATCCAGCACCTCCCGGACCTGGTCGATGCAGCGCCGGCGCCGTGCGGGGCTCAGAAGTTTCCCTTGGCTGCCTCCTGCAGAATGAGCTTGTCCAGCGTCAGATCCGAGATCGCGCGGCGTAGCCGCAGGTTCTCCTTCTCCAACTCCTTCATCCGCCGAGCCTGATCCGTCTTCAGGCCGCCATACTCCTTGCGCCAGCTAATGGGATGGACGGCTCTCCCACCCCGGAGCATCGTTGTGCAACCGGCAGTCGAAGGAGAGGAATGATGACCATCGATGTACTTGGTATTGATCTGGCGAAGAATGTCTTCCAGCTGCATGGCGTTGATCGCAAGGGCAATGCGATTTTCAAACGGCGGGTCATGCGCGACCAACTACTTTCGGTGCTGGCCGGGATTGAGCCCTGCACCGTCGCGATCGAAGCCTGCACAGGAGCATTTTGCTGGGCCCGCCAATTTGAAGAGTTGGGCCACAACGTGAAGATCGTGAGTCCTCAATATGTGAAGCCATTTGTCCGCAGGCAGAAGAACGACGGCAACGATGCCGAGGCGATCTGTACGGCTGTGCGTCAACCCCACATTCCGCTGGTGCCTAAGAAAAGCGTTGAGCAACAGGATATCCAGGCTCTACACCGCGCCCGCCAGCGTCTTGTGAACCACCGAACGGCCCTGGTCAGCCAGATGCGCGGGCTGCTGCTTGATCGTGGCATTGCCTTTGCCAAGTCGATTACCCGGGTGAGACGCATGATTCCGGAGATACTCGCACGCGCCGACTCCGGCCTCTCGACTATGGCCCGTGAGACCATTGCCGAGCTCTGGGATTTCTTCTGCGATCTCGAACGCCGCATCGAGCATTTCGACAAGAAAATCGAAGCCGTCTTCAAATCGAGCGAGCCCTGTCAGCGTGTCGCCAGGATCAAAGGCGTTGGGCCCAAAACGGCAACAGCGATTGTCGCGGCGGTCGGCGATGGTTCGGACTTCAGGAATGGGCGCCACATGGCGGCCTGGCTTGGATTAGTACCGCGCCAGTTCTCGAGCGGTGATAAGGCGGTGCTTATGGGCATCTCTAAACGAGGAAGCCAGCATTTGCGCAGCCTATTGGTTCACGGCGCGCGTGCCGTCGTGAGAACGGCACCCAATAAAAATGATCCCATCAGCCAATGGGCCAACCAGCTTCGGGAGCGACGCGGGTTCAACCGCGCAACGGTTGCCATCGCCAACAAGAATGCACGGATAATCTGGGCCGTGCTTCGAACGGGCGATCAATACCGCGCCGCCGCCTGAAGAACCGAACCAGTTTGCGAGTAGACGGAGAAATGGACTGCACTGATCGAGCCGACGCGCGACGAGCCTGACTATTATCGAGGCCCTTGAGGCCTACCAGCTGTAGAGGTGCGCGTGTGCGGATTTCCCATTTGGGCGCTCTGGACAACCAGCTGACGCCGGATAGATGTTTGCAACTGATCCACGCAGAACGTTTCAATGCCGCTTGCAAAGGGAGAGCCGTCCATAGAGGTAGTAGGTCTGCTCGCTGACCGCGATCCGCCGGCACGCCTCGGCGGCCGTGCCGCCTTGGCCCAGCACAATCTCTACCTCACGCCGATTCCCGATGATTTCCTCGGGCTTGTGCTTCTTCGCAGGCATTCGTCGTCCCTTCCTTGGTCCAGACTGTCATAGTCGATGGACCACTCAGAAGGGGGCAGCTCAGCGGAACACCCGCCCAACTCCCTGCGAATCTCCCCAAACAACAGCTTGCGCCGACATTTCGGGATGAACACCACGTGGTATTTGCACTCCCAGCGCGTGTGATTTAAACTCTCTACCTCGTTCATCGTGACTCGACCTTTCATGTGCTTGGCGGCTCACGAAAGCGAGTGTCACGATGGACTCCCCGATACGTCAAACGTTCATAGTCGCCCCGGCACAGCCGGGGGATTTCCAAAGTGTATTAAAGGGCCGATCCACAGCCAAGCCAGCGCGTGCCGGTCAAGCGCTCGACGTCAACCTGTTTGCGCATCAACTCGCGCAGTAGCGACATCACCGCCGCGCAAGCATGGCTTGAGGCTTCGGCCAGCGGCCCCACCAGATATACCTCGCGCAGGCAATCCGCAGCGCGCCAGCGGGCGACCCTTAATGTGCCGGCAGCTGCTTCGCGCGCGATAGCATGCAAGGGAAGGATTGAGGCGCCTTTCCCGCGTTCGACCAACTCCTTGATGTTCTGATAGGAGTCCAGCTCGATATCCACTGACAGCCTGATCCCTTTGGCGCTGGCCCAGCCTTCCAGAAGCTGCCGCAGCCCATGCGCAGGGCCGGGCAGGATCAGCGGCAAGCCCAAAAGCGCCGAGGCCCCGATCTTGGCCGGGAGGTCGTGACCGGGCGGGACCAGCAGCACCAACTCTTCGTGCAGAAGCAGCTCTGATCGGAAACGGGCATCGGTGGCTGGCAGATACAGCACGGCCAAGTCAACGCGGCCCTCGCGCAACCAATCCAGCACGAAGCCGCTCATCGCCTCGGAGATCGTCAGCCGTACGCCGGGAAGCTGCGCCTTGGCCGCAAGCACCAGATCCGGCGACAGCATTCCGCCGATCGTGCTGGGCAAGCCGAGCCGCACCTCGCCTTGCGGCTCGCGTCCGAGGTTGCGGATGTCGTCCTCCATCCGCGACATGTCGATCAAGAGCCGCCTTGCCTGCGCCAGCAGCATCTCGCCGGCCTCGGTCAGCTGCACCCCGCGCGCACCGCGCAAAAGAAGCTTGGTACCCAGATGCTCTTCCATGTTGCGCAGATGCAGCGATAGCGAGGGCTGGGCGACGTTCAGCCGATGCGACGCTGCCGAGATCGACCCCGTCTCGGCAATCGCCTGAAAATAGCGCAGCTGTCGCAGGTCCACCGACAGTCCTTCCTCTCGCTCTAACGATCATATTTTAGCATGGCTGCCGTCGCGATTATATATTTGCGTGCGATGTGGCGCCCATCCACTAACTGCATGGCATCGAAAAAGAGGAGCAGACAGGTGATCGAGACCGGAAAAGGGGCATTCCAGGACATCCGCGATGCGGTGCGGGCGCTCTGCGCGCAGTTTCCCGATGCGTATCACCGCCGAGTCGACGACGCCCGCGGCTACCCCGAAGAGTTTGTGGAGGCGCTGACCCGGGCGGGGTGGATGGCGGCGCTGATCCCCGAAGCCTACGGCGGCTCGGGGCTGGGCCTTACGGAAGCCTCAGTAATCATGGAGGAAATCAACCGCTCGGGGGGCAATTCCGGCGCCTGCCACGGCCAGATGTACAATATGAACACTCTGATCCGGCACGGTTCCGAGGAACAGCGCCGCCGCTATCTGCCGAAGATCGCCGCAGGCGAACTGCGGCTGCAGTCGATGGGTGTGACCGAGCCGACAACGGGCACCGATACCACGAAGATCAAGACTACCGCGGTCCGCAGGGGCGACCGCTATGTGATCAACGGCCAGAAGGTCTGGATCAGCCGAGTGCAGCATTCGGATCTTATGATCCTGCTGGCCCGCACCACGCCGCTGGCCGAGGTGGCGAAGAAATCCGAGGGCCTGTCGATCTTCCTTGTCGACATCAAGGCGGCGATGGGCGCGGGCATGGCTGTGCGCCCGATCCCGAACATGGTCAACCACGAGACCAACGAATTGTTCTTCGACAATCTGGAGATCCCGGTCGAGAACCTGATCGGCGAAGAGGGCAAGGGGTTCAAGTACATCCTGACCGGGCTGAACGCCGAGCGGACGCTGATCGCGGCCGAATGTATCGGCGACGGTTACTGGTTCACCGAACGGGTCGCGAAATATGTCTCGGAACGCGAGGTCTTCGGTCGGCCGATCGGCAAGAACCAAGGCGTGCAATTCCCGATCGCCGAGGCCTTCATCGATGTCGAGGCCGCGAACCTGATGCGGTGGGAGGCCTGTCGGCGCTATGACGCGGGGCTTGATTGCGGGGCCCAGGCGAACATGGCCAAGTACCTGGCTGCCAAGGCCAGCTGGGGGGCCGCCAATGCCTGCATCCAGTTCCACGGCGGCTTCGGCTTTGCCTGCGAATATGATGTCGAGCGCAAGTTCCGCGAGACCCGGCTCTATCAGGTTGCCCCGATCTCGACCAACCTGATCCTCAGCTATGTCGCCGAACACATCCTCGGCATGCCGAGGTCATTCTGATGGGCTTGCCGCTCAAGGGAGTGAAGGTCGTCGCCATCGAACAGGCCGTGGCCGCGCCCTTTGCCACCGCCCGTCTGGCCGATGCCGGGGCAGAGGTGATCAAAATCGAACGGCCCGAGGGCGATCTCGCCCGCGGCTATGACGATGCGGCCAGGGGCCAGTCGAGCTATTTCGTCTGGCTGAACCGCGGCAAGACATCGGTGACACTGGACCTCGGCTCGGCCTGGGGCAGGGCCGAACTGGCGCGGCTGATCGGCGACGCCGATGTGCTGGTCCAGAATCTGAGGCGCGGCGCGCTGGCGCGTCTAGGCTTTCCGGTCGAGCGGCTGGCGCGGGACTTTCCCCAGCTCATCACCTGCTCGATTTCCGGTTATGGCAATGACGGGCCGATGGCCGACCGCAAGGCCTATGACCTGTTGATCCAGGCCGAGGCGGGGCTCTGCTCCATCACCGGCGGGCCTTCGGAACCGGCGCGGGTGGGCATATCGCTGGTCGATATCGCGACAGGCGCAACCGCCTATTCGGCCATTCTTGAAGCGCTGATCGGCCGAGGCATCACCGGGAAAGGGGCTGCGATCTCGGTCTCGATGTTCGATGTCATGGCCGACTGGCTGACCGTGCCGCTCCTGAATCACGAAGGCGGAAAGAGCCCCAAGCGCATCGGCATGGCGCATCCCTCGATCGCCCCCTATGGCGTCTTCACCGCCCGCGACGGTGCGCCGATCCTGATCGCGGTGCAGAGCGACCGCGAATGGCGAGCCCTCGCCCAGGACTTTCTGGGGGATCCGGCGCTGGGCATCGATCCGCGCTTTGCCACCAATGTCGCCCGCGTTGCCAACCGGGCGGAAACCGATGCCGCGGTCGCTAGAGCTTTTGCCAACCACGATGCGGCTGGCGCGATCGAGGTTCTTCTGGCCGCCGATATCGCTCTGGCCTCGGTCAATGACATGGAAAAGCTGTCGCACCACCCGCATCTGCGCCGGGTGACCGTCGCCACGCCGAACGGCCCGGTGCAGATTCCCGCGCCCGCACCGATCTTTTCGGGCGAGGACCGCAGCTATGGCCCCGTCCCGCCGCTTCAACCCCTTGCCGAGGCATGATGACATGATCCCGCTCGACCTTGACCATCTGCGCCAATGGATTGGCCGCGAGGAGACACGGGCCGAGCGGCTGACCGCCGCAATCGCCGCGCGGTTCAATGCCACCTTCGACCGCCCCGAAGCCCCGTCGGAAGGCGAACTGGCCCCGAGCCTGATCCACCTCTGCCTCGCCCCCGATACTGCGCCGACCTCGACGCTTGGCCCCGATGGCCACCCGGCTCGGGGCGGCTTCCTGCCGCCCGTGCCCCTGCCCCGCCGCATTTGGGCGGGCGGACATTTCCGCTTTCACGAAAATATCCGGATTGGCGACACGGTCACCCGCCGCTCGGTGGTCCGCGATGTGACCGTCAAGCAAGGCCGCAGCGGCCCGCTGTGCCTCGTCACGATCGAGCATCGCATCGACAGCGGCGGCGCGCTTGCCGTCACCGAACGCCAGGACATCATCTATCGCGGAGCCGGTCCCGCCGCCGCCCCGTCTGGCGCTCCCTCGTCTGCCACTGCCGAGGCCGCGCCGCAGGGCCGGTATCGCCAAGCGGTCGAGGCAGGCCCGGCGCTCCTGTTTCGCTACTCGGCGCTGACCTTCAATGGCCACCGGATCCATTACGACGCCCCCTATGCCCGGGCGGAGGAGGGCTATCCGGGGCTGGTAGTGCACGGGCCGCTGCAGGCCACGCTCCTGCTGCAGTTCGCCGAAGCCCTGCGCGGAAAGCGCCCCGCGCAGATCGGCTTTCGCGGTCTTTCCCCTCTCTTCGACACCGCCGGCTTCACCCTGCATGCGCAGGACGAGGCGAACACATTGCGGCTCTGGACCGCGGCCGAGGGCGGGCCGGTGGCGATGGAAGCGCGGGCGGAATGGTGACCCTTGTTCGCGCACCCCTGTTTGTGCCCGCCGACCGGCCCGAACGCTTCGGGAAAGCGGCGGCCTCGGGGGCTGATGCGGTGATCCTCGATCTGGAGGATGCCGTGGCCCCCGCGGCCAAGGCCGCCGCCCGCGCTGCGCTGCGCTGCGATTTCACCACCCTGCCGGTGATCCTGCGCATCAATGCTGCCGGGACAGCCTGGCATGCAGACGACCTTGCGGCGGCAACGTCGCTTCACCCCTCCGCCGTTATGGTTCCCAAGGCCGAGGCCCCCGACGATCTCAAACTCATCTCTGCCGCGTTGGGCGACATACCCTTGGTCGCCCTTGTCGAAACCGCCCGCGGTCTTGCGCAAGGCCGGGCGATTGCCGTTGTGCCAGGCGTGATCCGTCTTGCCTTCGGTTCGGTCGACTTCTGCGCCGATCTTCGGTGCGCGCATACCTCCGAGGTGCTGCTGCCTGCACGCTCCGAACTGGTGCTCGCATCACGTCTTGCTGATCTGCCCGGGCCGCTCGACGGGGTGACCACCTCGCTGGATGACCCGGACGAAACGGCGCGCGACGCAGGACGAGCGCGCGATCAGGGGATGGGCGGCAAGCTGTGCATCCATCCCTGCCAGATCGAACCCGTGCTGGCCGTCTTCGCCCCCACGACCGAACAGATTGACTGGGCCAGACGCGTCCTGGCCAGCGGCGATGGCGCGGTCCGGATCGACGGTGCCATGGTAGACAAACCCCTCCGCCAGCGGGCACACGCCATCCTTGCCGAAGCCGCACACAGCGCGCGCCGGCCGGTGTGACATTGAACCGGAGAAGACCGTATGGTCGGTGAAGGTGACCCGCCCCCGTAGTAAGCAAGAAACGGGGGTTGCGCCGGATGGGCCGGAGCCGAGCACCATGCTTAAGCGAGGCCGAACCATGGATGAGCATAGCGAACGTTTTATCGGACTCGATACGTCGAAATTGAAGATCTCGGTTGCGGTCGCGGAAGGTGAGCGGAACGGTGAAGTTCGATTTTTCGAAGATATTTCAGCCGAGCTGACGTCGGTGGCATCGATGGTGGCCACGGATCTCGCGCACCGTCATGCCGCGCGCGTACATCGAGATGATCTTGTCGTCGAAGTCGGGGAAACGGCGCTGGTATTTGGTGATCAGCTTCGGATCGAACGTCCCCGCGCGATCCCGCGGCACGTCCAACGTCACCTTCGACGTGCCCGTCAGCATCGTCTTTCGCGACGAGCCGTTGCGCCGGTTGATTGCGCCTGCGGCGCCTTCATTTTCCAGATGATCGTCCAGCTCCGCTGACAGCATGCGCTCAGAGAGCGCCTTCTTCAGATCGTCGAGCAGACCGTCCTTGGCGAACAGTTGCTGCGGGTCACGACCAGCCAGCAGCTGGTCCAAAACGTCCTTGTCGATTGCCATATCGATGGTCCTTCCCATTCCATCCTATGGCCTCCCGCACAAAATTCCTGACAGTCCCTGTTCAGCGGGCGAACATCCGTACGCATCCGGTGAGAACCGCGGATCAGGCCGCTTGGCGTTGATCGTCTGCAAGCCGAAGGGAAAGGCGCTCCCGGCGCATCACGCCCGGGCGAACACGGCGCGATCAGCGGTACGCTCGGCCGTCGAGCATGTCTTCGCCGGACAGAAGCACCGCATGAAGCTGTTCGTGCGCACCGTCGGCATTGCCCGCGCCGAGGTGAAGATCGGCATGGTCAACCTCGCCTACAACTTCAACCGACTTGCCTGGCTCGACGTCCGAGTTGCGCCTGCCTGTGACCGGAATGACGCCCGATCCGGCAGCCTGAGCCACGCCAAACCGGTCAATACGCCCCTGATGATACCGCCGGGCGCCCGATCCGTACCACCGCGCCGCCGTAATCGCCATTCAACTGGTTCTTCGATGTGTCCTGTCGCTTTCCTGCTCGCGTAAACCCCGCCATCCAAACGCGCCTGGAAAGCCTCCCAAGATCGATCCGCGAGATCGCGTGGAAGGCGATGAGACTGACCACCTGATCGGGCGGTGTGCAGTTCCGGGCGCCGTCTACCAGTCTCCGGCCAAGGCGGCGTAAGTCCGATCGCTGGCCGAGAAGACGTCGGAGCGAAGGAGGGCAAGGAGCCGGTCAGCCAACCAACTGGCTACGAATGAAAGGCCGACCCATCGCGCCATCTAGGCGGCCGTCATGCATGAGTAATGTGGGTTCCGTAAAGATTAGCGGAAATGCGGTTCGTCGTATCGCGCAGTTCGCGGGCCAATGCGTCGAGTTCCGTCTTCTTCATCTGGCCCATGATGGCAATGCCGCTGATACCGAAGCGCACCCGGCCCTCGTGATCAACGATAACGGCGGCCGCAATGTCGAGACCTTGGAAGAGGTTGCCGTGGTCGAAGGCGAAACCGGTCAGCTGGGCTCGCTCCACGTCTGCGGCATACTCCTCAAAAGTCGGTGCGTTCTGCCAGCGTAGCGACCTGAACCGGCGCCGCAGTTCCGATTTCGGCAGCCGGCGGGTCGCCGCGACGCAGCGGCCCACCGCGCCGGCAAGAGCCGGAAGTCGCGACCCGAGCGCCATGTCGACACGGACCGTCTTGCCTTCCACCACGCGATCCACAAGCACGATGCGGTCATGGGGCGTGACTTTCCACAGGCCGATCAACGCCCGCCGCTCGACCGAAAGTTGCTCCAAGACAGGGTGCAACAGATCGATCTGGTTGGTGCCCAACAGGGGAACAGAGAACTCGAGAAGTCCAAGTCCTGGACTATATTCCTTGGTCGATGGATTCATCGAAATCAGACCCTCATTCGCCAGGGTACGCAGGATGTTGAACGTGGTCGAAACGTTGATCCCGGTTTCACGAGCAATGCGGGCGACACCCGACGCTGCATAGTCATGGGTCAGGAAACGCAGGATGGAAATGGCATTCTCAACTGCGCCGACAAACTTCTGAGTGCCGCGCGTCGTTACGTTTGCCATTTTCTCGCCAGCGACCCCTTGCACCTCTTTCATGCCTCACTCCGTTCGACTTTTAAGCCGATTATACAATTTCTAGGGCGAATTCGGAAGTACGTTGTTCGCCTTGAACAATTCCCGTATCTTCGGTTTTCCGCAGAAACGTTACAGTTTTGTTCGCGATTCACACCGAGGACCGCCGATATTCTGCGGGCGTGACGCCAACCATCCTGCGGAAGGTCCGGCAGAAATGACTCTGGTCTGAAAACCCGCAGTCGAAAGCCACGGCCGTCATGGAGATATTTCCCTTTTGCAACATCGTCTTTGCTCGTTCGATCCTCTTGCGAATTATGAAAGAGTGCGGCGTCTGACCAAACTCGGCCTTGAACTTCCTGGAAAAGTGGAAAGGGCTCAGCCCGACCGTGCTTGCCAGGCTTTCTAGACCGAAGTTCTCACCCAGATATTCTTCGATAAATTCGAGGATCCTGTGGCTCTGCGGTGCGCTGAAGACAGTGGGATTCAGGTTCGGCAGATCGACCTTCGCGAACCGGCGCAATAGATGAACGGCGATCTGGGTTCGGACGGCGTCGACCAGAAGATTCTGACCGGGACCGCCATGCGCCATCTCATCCTCGAGAACCTGAAGGCACTGCGGAATGACCGTATCAACACGGCGGAGGTGATCGTCGATCTCGATCGATGCCGGCTCGCGCCCGAAAACCTGTTCCGCGGTCTCGGCGAGGGTGTCATGGCTGAGATAGATATGCCTCACGTTGATCGGCTTGTCCCAATGCCAGATCGACTGCTCAGCCCGCGTCAGCAGGGACACGACGCCGCGCTCCACGGTCGCCGTTTGCCAAGGGCCGCCGCTGCGTCGCCGCATGGTCGATTTCCCGCCCTGGTAGACGACGATCATGTAGTCCCGCATCTCGGGGATGTCGACTTCCTGCTCATCGTATTGGTAGCCCATGACCGTGATGCCTCTCCAGCCGAGGCGTGAACTGTCGAGCGTTCTGTTTCCGGGTATCCACCGCGGGATCAGATCAGGTGGAATTAGATTGCTCATGTTTTCCTCCTCCTAGGACGAGGTACCTTCCCCGGCACCCCCTTGTTCGCTCAGTTGGACGCCGCCAAGTTGAAGTTCACCGCAAGGCTTCGTAACGTTCAGGCAGCGGCATCGCGGATCATGTTCCGCGCAATGACCAGCTGCTGGATCTGGGTGGTTCCCTCGTAGATTCGGAACAGCCGGACATCGCGGTAGAAGCGTTCGACGGCATATTCGGCCATATAACCCGCCCCGCCGTGGATCTGCACGGCGCGATCCGCGACCCGTCCCACCATCTCGCTGGCAAACATCTTGCAGCAGGCGGCATCGGTGGAGACATTGGCACCGGAATCCTTGCGGCGCGCGGTTTCCTCGATCATGCAGCGTGCCGCAAAAGCCTCGGCGCGACTGTCGGCCAGCATCGCCTGCACCAATTGCTTTTCGGCGATAGGTTCACCGAATTGCCTGCGCTCCATTGCATAGGCGAGGCTGTCGCGGATCAGCCGCTCCGCCGCACCGACGCAGACCGCCGAGATGTGGAGCCGGCCACGGTCCAACACCTTCATCGCGGTCTTGAAGCCCTGGTTCTCGCGACCGGGGCCGCCGATGATGTTGTCGGCAGGGACGCGAACGTCCTGCAGGATGACATCGCTGCTGTGCGAGCCCTTCTGCCCCATCTTCCTGTCATGCGGCCCGACCGACAGCCCCGGCGTTCCGGCCTCGACCAGAAAGGCGGACACGCCCGAGGCATTGGTGGTGGTGTGGTCCGTGCGTGCGAAGACCGTGAAGACATGAGCGTGCGGGGCGTTGGTGATGAAACGCTTGGTGCCATTTAGGACGAAATGGTCCCCATCACGGCGCGCTGAGGTGCGCACCGACCCGGCGTCGGAGCCTGCGTCGGGCTCGGTCAGCGCAAAGGAAGCGATCATCTCACCGCTTGCAAGCTTCGGCAGGTAGGCCGCCTTCTGCTCCGGCGTGCCGTCGATGATGATCCCCTGCGAGCCGATGCCGTTGTTGGTGCCGACGAGCGAGCGGAACACAGGCGACGTCTGCCCCAGAACGAGGGCCGCGGCTACCTCTTCAGCCATCGTCAGGCCCAGACCGCCGAACTCCTCGGGGATCGACATGCCGAAAAGGCCCATGTCACGGATTTCGGCGATCAGCGCGGGCGGAATGGCATCTTCTTCCGCTACCAGTTCCTCGTTGGGGATCAGGCGCTCCTTCACAAAGCGGCCTAGTGTGTCCAGAAATTGTGCAAGCGTTTCGGGGTCTAGTGGCATGTCGTTCGAAGTCCTGAATTCAGTGGGCGATCGCCGACACGCGGCGGACGAGTTCGACAAGGCGGGGCGCGACATCGCTTTCGATCCGGTCGCGCGTCAGGTTCTGAGACGGCCCGCCACAGTTGAAGGCCATGGCCGGCGAGCCATCCCGCGGCGCAAGCGCCACGGCAACGGCATTGACGTCCGGCTTCCATTCAGTGAGCGACATACAATAGCCACGCTCCTGATAGCATTCGATCGCAGCCTCGATCCCGCGCCTGACTTCCGCCCAGGCGGCCCCTTCGTGCTGCCCAAGCTGCTCGAACAAAGCGGCGCGCTGTTCGGGAGGGATGACGGAAAGATAGGCGCGCCCGACGGCGGTGGTTGCCATCTTGATATGGGCGCCGACCTCGATGGCGAGCGTTACCGTATTTTCCCCGCGGCAACGCTCTAGATAAACCATGGTCAGGCGATCCGGGCTTGCCAGGGCGACAGGCATCCCGGTGTGGTCGGCAAGCTCCTGCATGTAGGGCCTTGCGATCTGGCGCAGCGGCATGCCAGCCAGACAGGAGAACCCCAGCGAAAGCACCGGCGGCGCAAGTTGATAGCGCGCGGTGTCGGGATTCCAGCTCAGATAGTCGAGCTTGTGGAGGGTATAGGTCAGGCGCGAGACCGTCGACTTGCTCAACCCGGTGCGCATGGCGAAGTCGCCGTTGCCAAGTGCCTCTCCCTCGCGCCGAAAGGCGCGTAGAATTTCGAGACCCCGTGCAAGAGCGACCACGAAATCGCGGTCCTTCCCATCGCCTTCTGCGCGCTCCTTGCGTGGTCGCACGTTCGCTCCTCCCCGGCGGTCCGCCCTTAGATGACAAGGTTAGTGGCGCTATCGCCCCTGTCAATAGTGCGGAAAACTTTTCCGCACTGCAGAATACCTCATCCTACCGCCGATTGCTGAACAGTATTCTGACTGTCGGAATAGACACCCCCTCCACTCATGCGACGCGAACATGGTACCGGGTGCGCGACCGTTCCAGCCCATGCCGCGCGGAAGCGCGCTTCGATCGGGCAGCAAGAATATACAATGTATCGAGCAAGACTATTCAATACAGGCCACTTCAACCCCTCCAAGGTTGAAAATGTTGGGAAGACGTCACCGTGGCCAGCGTGTGCCGCGTGGATGCCGATCGAGCGGACTAAGATATCTGCAAGACAAACCGATCTCTTGGAGAGGAAGCATGATAATCAGCAAGGAGGCCGATAAACTACGGTCGCTCTATCAGAGTTGGACCGACCAGATGGTCGAAAATCCGAACCTCACTATCCTGAATCTGCGCAGCATGTTCGACGAATGGGGTCAGCCGGCGCTGGAGCCTGAGAACGTTACCTACAAGAGCGACCATGTGGGCGGTGTCGAGGCGATCTGGGCACTGCCCGCCGGTGCCGACACCAAGCGCGTGATCCTCTACACCCATGGCGGTGGCTTTTGCGTGGGGTCGGCCGACAGCCACCGCAAGATGGTCGGGCATCTGGCCAAGGCTCTTGGCGCGACAGCCTGCAACCTGCACTATCGCCGCGCGCCAGAACACCCCTTCCCCGCCCAGATCGAGGATGCTGTGGCCGCCTACAAGGCGCTGCTGGCCAAGGGATTTGATGCGAAGAATATCCTAACGGCGGGCGACAGCGCAGGGGGCAACCTTGCCGTCGCCTCGGTTTTGAAGTTCCGCGAGCTTGGCCTGTCGCTGCCGGGTGCCGTCATCGCCTATTCGCCCTGGCTCGATATGGCGCTGCGCGGCAAGACGTTGGAAACCAATGCCGGGACGGACGCTCTTGTCAGCCGTGCCATCCTGGAAGGGATGGCGGGCATGTTCCTGGGCGGTGCAACGGACCCGCTCAACCCGCTGGCCAACCCGCTGGAGAACGACTTCACCGGCTTCCCGCCGCTCTACATCACCTGCGGAAGCGCCGAGACGCTGCAAAGCGACTCGGAGGCGCTCTATGCCAAGGCCAAGGCCGCGGGCGTGAAGACGACGCTTTCGGTGGTTCCCGGCATGCAGCACGTCTTTCCGTCGCTGGCGGGCCGTGCGCCCGAGGCCGATCAGGAACTGGCCCGCATCGCCGCCTGGTATCGCGCGCTGTGAACCCGCCGCCCAGCGTCGCTGGGCGGCCTGACGCGTCAAGACAGTCAATCCGGTACCAGGCCCGTATCGCACGGGGCTTCGGAGCTATGATATGGAAAGATCAATGACCAAGACTCTTGAAACCACCAAGACCAAAGGCGCCGATTTCGATGCTGTCGTCGTCGGCGCGGGCTTCGGTGGCCTCTACTCCGTTTACAAACTTCGCAATGAGCAAAGCCTGAACGTCAAGGCCTATGACGGCGCCGGCGATGTCGGCGGCACCTGGTTCTGGAACCGCTATCCAGGAGCCTTGTCGGACACGGAAAGCTTCGTCTACCGCTATTCCTTCAGCGGCGAATTGCTGCAGAAAGGCCACTGGAAGAACCGCTACCTGACCCAGCCCGAGGTCCTCTCCTACATGAACGAGGTGGCGGATACCTACGATCTGCGCCGCAGCTACGAGTTCAACACCCGCGTCACCGCAGCCCGTTTCAACGAGAAAACCGGGCTCTGGCATGTGACCACCGACAAGGGACAGACCGTCACGGCGAAATACCTCATCACCGGTCTTGGCCTTCTCTCGGCGACGAACCTGCCGACGTTCAAGGGCATCGACAGCTTCAAGGGACAGATCCTGCACACCGGTGCCTGGCCGGAGGGGGTCGACCTGAAGGGCAAGCGCGTGGGCATCATCGGTACCGGCTCGACCGGGACTCAGGTAATCACCGCCACCGCCCCCATCGCGAAACACCTGACGGTGTTCCAGCGTTCGCCGCAATATGTTGTGCCGATCGGGAACACGCCGCAGGACGAGGCGACGATCGCTGCGCAGAAGGCCAGCTATGACGACATCTGGAAACAGGTGAAATCGTCGGCCGTGGCGTTCGGCTTCGAGGAAAGCACCATCCCCGCGGAAACAGCCACGCCCGAGGAACGTGAGCGCGTGTTCGAGGCGGCATGGCAGCGCGGCGGCGGTTTCTACTTCATGTTTGGCACCTTCTGCGACATCGCCACCAGCCAGATCGCCAATGACGCGGCGGCCGACTTCATCAAGAAGAAGATCCGGCAGATCGTGAAGGATCCCGAGACCGCGAGGAAGCTGACGCCGACCGACCTCTACGCCAAGCGGCCCTTGTGCGGGAGCGACTACTACGGGGTCTACAACCGCCCCAACGTCACGCTGGCCGATGTGAAAGCTGATCCGATCGCGGAATTTACCCCGACCGGCATCCGTCAGGAAAGCGGCGCCGAGCATGAACTGGACGTGGTGATCTTCGCTACCGGCTTTGACGCGGTGGACGGCAACTACACGAGGATGGACCTGCGCGGCCGCGGCGGCGTGACGATGCGCGACAAGTGGAAGGACGGCCCCTTGGGCTATCTGGGCATGATGGAGGCGGATTTCCCGAATCTCTTCATGATCCTTGGCCCGAACGGCCCCTTCACAAACTTGCCGCCAAGCATCGAGACGCAGGTCGAATGGTTTTCGGACACCATCAAAATGATGGAGGCCAAGGGTCTGAAGAGCATCGAGCCGACCGAGGCTGCCCGCGACGAATGGGTCGCCCTGTGCCGCACGATTGCCGACATGACCCTGTTCCCGAAAGCTGACAGCTGGATTTTCGGTGCCAACATCCCTGGTAAGAAGAACGCGGTCATGTTCTACCTGGCGGGCCTTGGCAACTACCGCGCTGCGATCGACGCGGTGAAGGATGGTGGCTACCAGACCATGATCTTCAACCGCGAGACGGTCGCAGGCTGAGGCTGCGGATCGGCGGCAGGCCCGGGGCGATGGTTCCAGGCCCGGTTCTGCGGAAGAGAGCAAGAAGAGAGCAACAAAGGAGAGAATCTGTGGGACGTGTATCGGGAAAAGTCGCCCTCGTGACGGGCGCTGCGATGGGGATGGGCAAGTCCCACTCCGAACTTCTGGCGCGCGAGGGTGCGCATGTCTTTGTCACCGACCGCGAAGCAGCGGCGGGCGAAGCGGTGGCCAAGGGCATCGTGGCTGCCGGGGGCAAGGCCGATTTCATCAAGCATGACGTGACCAGCGAGGATGATTGGTCAAAGCTCATCGACGCCGTGCGCGCCAAGGCCGGACGGCTGGACATCTTGGTGAACAACGCCGGCATCCTGATCCTGAAGGCGCTGCACGAGACCTCGCCCGAGGAATTTGACCGGGTGATGAACGTCAACGTGAAGGGCGTCTATCTGGGCATCCGCGCCGCCGTGCCGCTGATGAAGGAATCGGGCAAGGCCTCGATCATCAACATATCGTCCATCTACGGCATCGCTGGCGCCGCGATGGCGGGGGCCTACATCAGCTCCAAGGGCGCGGTGCGGCTGATGACCAAATCCTGCGCCGTCGATCTGGCGGATACGGGCATCCGGGTCAATTCGATCCACCCGGGCGTCATCGACACGCCGATGACCAAGGATCTTCTGCATGCCGCTCCGGAAGCGCGGGAGGCGCTCCTTGGCCCGACGCTGCTGAAGCGGCCCTGCCAGCCCGAGGAAGTTTCGAACGCGGTGCTGTTCCTGGCCTCGGATGAAGCCTCGTTCGTCCATGGTGCCGAGTTGGTGGTCGACGGCGGGTACACCGCGAACTGACCGTTCCGGATCCGCTGCGAATGCGCGGCCCTGAACCCGAGATCTGCCGACAGCTTGCCTGTCGGCAGCCAACAATCGGGACAGTCGCAGAGCGCAGTCAACAATAGGAGAAGTGATGATGTTGGCGCCAAGAAAAAGGGTTCGGTATTCATTGTTTGTCGCGGCCGGGTTTGCTGTTCAGTGCCTGATGTCGGGGACCGCCGCGTATGGGCAGGATTATCAGCCGCGCGACTTCGTGCCCTTACCGGCGGGAACGAACCTTGCGTTGGTATATTATCTTGGCAGCACTTCAGACACTTTGGTTGACGGGAATGGGGACGACGTGGCGGACTCCAATCTCGACACGAACGTGAGCCTTCTTCGCTATGTCAAATATTTCGACCTCGCGGGAATGCGTGTTGACGTGAACGTGCTGCAACCTTTCGGAGGTCTGAACAATATGAGGATTGCCGGAACCGACATCGACACCAAGCACTTCTCCTCCGGGGATCTTACGCTTGTCGGTACGATCTGGCCGCTGAACGATGCCAAAAACGGACGCTACTTTGGCATTGCCACCTATCTCACCCTGCCGACCGGCAACTATTCTGCCACCAAGCCTAGCTTGGGGTCTAATCGATGGTCTGTCGCCGTTCAGCCAGGCTTCCTGTTCAATGTCGCCCCCAAATGGTCGGTCGATGTTGTGGGGGGCGTCACAATCTATGGGGACAACAACGATGGCCCCGGTGGCGTGCAAGTCGAGAAGGATGCAAGCTATACTGCGCTCGGCTGGGTCAACTACAATGCAAGCGATACGACGATGCTCTCGGCTGGGGCCACGGCAAGCTGGGGAGGTGCCGAAACGGTAGGAAGCATCAGGGGGGCGGACGTTGAATCCACCACAGTTCGAGTGGCCTGGTCCCAGATGCTCAACCCGACAACGCAGTTCCTGATGGAAGTTGGGCACGATGTGGACGCACAGAATACGTTCAAGCGCGACACAACCCTGACCCTCCGGCTCGCGAAATTCTTCTGAACGGCGCGGGAGCGGTGGATCGAAATATTCTTGGGTAAGGCGGAAAGCGTCGATCGTCCGGAAACGAGTGATGCTTTCCACCCCATTCCAGCAACTGCAAATTCAAAAGCTACATCATTGGTGAGCTGTAACGGAGGAAAACATCATGCATTGCCAATGTGTTCATGAATTCGGTCAACCCCTGCGTCCAGACGACAGGCCGGACATGACCCCTCGCGGAACGGAGGTCATCTTGTCCGTGACCGCCGCCGGCGTCTGTCACACCGACCTGCATATTCGCGAGGGGGGGTATGATCTTGGTCACGGCCGCAAGCTGGAATTCGCCCAGCGCGGGATCGCGTTGCCGCTGGTGATGGGGCATGAAACGGTCGGGGAAGTGGTCGCCGCTGGCCCGGATGTCGGCACGCTCGACAGGGGAAAGAAATATGTGGTCTATCCCTGGATCGGCTGTGGCACCTGCGCTGTCTGTGCCTCGGGCCAAGAGCAGCTGTGCATGAAACCGCAGTTTCTCGGCATGCATGTCGATGGCGGTTATGCCACGCAGATCCGGGTGCCGCATCCGAAATATCTTCATGAGATCGGAGATATCCCACCCGAAAACGCCGCACCGCTGGCCTGTTCGGGGCTTACGGCCTATGGCGCGCTCAAGAAGGTGGAAAGCACGCTGAAAGACCATGCGCTTCTGGTGATCGGCGCTGGCGGCCTTGGGCTGATGTGCGCGCAACTGTTGCAGGCGCTGGGGGCCAAGGCGCCCGTCTTCGTCGATATCGACCCTGTCAAGCGGGCGTCGGCCCTTGCTGCGGGGGTCTGTGCGGCGGTCGATCCGCGCGCCGCGGATGCCGTGGCGCAGATTCATGCCGCCGCCGGCGAGGCGCCCCTTGCGGCGATCGACTTCGTCGGCGCCGAGGCGACGGCCGAGCTTGGCTTCGACGCTCTGGGCAAGGGCGGAACCTATGTCATCGTCGGGCTGTTCGGCGGGGCTGCCCCCTGGGCGCTTCCCCTGATCGCCGTGCGCGCGCTCACGATCCGCGGCAGCTATACGGGCTCCCCAGGAGAGTTCGCGGAACTGATGCAGCTTGCCCGCAATGGCGCGATCAAGCCGATTCCCACCACCTGCTACAAGCTGGACGAGGCTGAGGACGTGCTGAACAGCCTCGCCGGTGGCAAGATCGTCGGCAGGGCAATTCTGGCCGGTGTGTAAGTGACTTGACTGAAGGCACCACGAAGGCGGGCGCCCGGGGGATCAACATGGAAACGACCTATCCTGATACTCAACTCCTGATCGACGGACGGTGGCGCGATGGCGCGCTGGGGCGGCGAACAGCCGTTTATGATCCGGCAACCGCAGAGGTGATTGGCCATTATGCCATGGCCGAACCTGCCGATCTGGAGGAGGCGGTGCAGGCCGCGGGCAGCGCCTTCGCGGCTTGGCGGGATGCCGGCGCCTATGCGCGCGGCAGCATCCTGCGCCAGGCGGCCGTGCTGCTGCGCGAGCGCGCCGATACCCTCGCGCCGTGCATGACGATGGAAATGGGCAAGCCCCTTGCCGAGGCGCGCGCCGAGGTGATGTCGTCCGCCGATCTGCTCGACTGGTTCGCCGGCGAAGGCCAGCGCGCCTATGGGCAGGTGATTCCGGCGCGTTCGCCGAACGTGACCCAGATGGTGCTCAAGCAGCCGGTGGGTCCGGTCGTGGCCTTCACGCCATGGAATTTCCCGATGTCGCAACTGGTGCGCAAGCTCGGTCCGGCGCTGTCGGTCGGATGCACCGTCGTCGCCAAGCCGCCCGAAGACACGCCGGCCTCGCCGGCGGCACTTGCACAGGCGCTGCTGGACGCCGGGCTCCCGCCGGGCGTTCTCAACATCGTTTACGGCGAACCGGCTGACATCGCGAACTATCTCATTCCACATCCGGTGATCCGCAAGGTGTCCTTCACCGGGTCGGTGCCTGTGGGCAAGCAGCTTGCGGCCCTGGCCGGCAAACACATGAAGCGCATCACGATGGAACTGGGCGGCCACAATCCGGTCATCGTCTGCGAGGACGCGAATGTTGAGGCGGCGGTCGCGGCCATTGCGGGTTTCAAGGTCCGCAACGCGGGCCAGGTCTGCATCTCGCCCACACGCGTGCTGGTCCAGCGGGGCATCTACGACCGCTTCGCCGCGGCGCTGGCGGAGCATGTGAAGAAGGTGCGGACCGGATCGGGGCTCGAACCGGCCACGGCAATGGGCCCGCTGGTCAGCGAGCGCCGGGTCAAGGCCGTCGCCGGCCTTATCCAGGAGGCAGTGAGCGAGGGGGCGCAGGTGCTGGTCGAGGGCGATGCGGCACCGCGGGCCGGGTTCTTTCAAGCCCCGACCGTTCTCACCGATGTCAGTCTTTCATCGCGCATCCAGAACGAGGAACCCTTCGGGCCGGTCGCGACGCTGTCGCCCTTCGATACGATCGACGAGGCGATCGCTGAAGCGAACCGCCTTCCCTATGGCCTTGCAGCCTATGCGTTCACCTCGTCGATCCGCAATTCGCAAAGGTTTCAGACCGAGCTTGAAGTTGGCATGCTGGCAATCAACCATACCCTTCTGGGATTGCCGGAACTCCCGCTTGGCGGGGTCAAGGACTCCGGTTACGGGTCTGAGGGCGGCTCGGAAGCCATCAACTCATACCTGATTTCGAAGCTCGTGACGCAGGCCGCAGTGATTGGAATCTAACACTTGGTGCCCGCGTCTGACGGCGGCGATGATTTTATCAGGATCGGCGGTCCAGACGAAGGGTTTGGGGCTTTCGTTGTGCTGCTCATCCAGGAAGCGGTTGATGGCGACCTGAAGGTCGACGAGGAATGGAAGACGCCGCGTTTGAGCCGGTGGTTGGTCAGCCTGGCGAAGAAAACCTCGACGGCATTGAGCCATGAGCACGGGGTTGGCGTAGGCTACCCGACGCTCATACCAAGGGCGTGTCGCCTTCACGATTCTGACCAGGGACAGCATGACCGGAACTTCGACCAGCACGAGGACGACGGTAGCAAGCGCTGCGCCGGAGTTGAGACCGAACAGACTGATCGCGGCAGCGACCGCCAGCTCGAAGAAGTTGGACGCGCCGATCAATGCGGGGGGGCGGCAACGCACCATGCCACGCAAATCGGCATCAGACTGCCGAAAGCGGCACGTCAGTGCCCTACCCCTTGCGCGGCCGGAAGCGACTCACCATCTTCGTCCCAGATCGATTTCGATGCTCGACAATCATCCGTTGCGGGGTGAAGCCATCAAGCGCGGTGTCGGTTGAGCAGACCCATATTGCAGGACAGGCAGGTGCAATTGAACTTGGGTTTCAAGTATAGGTCCGCCCGGTATTCATGCGCCGCCGCGCGATCCTGCTCCCAAAAAGCTTCGCCGTTGTTGATGTTCATAAAGAGCGAAGCCGACCGGGCGCGCGCTCCCCAAATGGCGCCGTAGCGGGTGGGCGGCTTCGCGGCCTATCGTCACGCGATCCGCTCAAGGGGACTGACGCCCTATCCTGATCGTGCATCGCACCGACTCCTTGGCCTTGATCGCCGCTCGCTCGCACGCGGCGATGGTTTCACGGTTGGCCTGCCGCATATCGGCGGCATCAATGATGGCCTGCCAGCCTTCCGGGTTCCCAGCCTGCATCAGGCGGATGCCCGCATCCCATAGCGTCGGCTCGCCCATAGTGCGACGCGCGACCCGTTCGGGCCAGTGCCAGCCTTGCGGGGCCATGCTCGCCGCCCAGCCCGGATAGAATAGCCATAGGAGGGATACAGCGAGGATCGCGATGCCGATGGCATTGAGCAAATGGTTCCGCTCATCCTCCTTTGCGCGGAGCGTGCCGACCGCCCTGCTCATCGCGGCGTTGCTCTGCCGGTTAAGCTCCCGCATTTCCTTGAGCGCGATCCTGTCAGCCTCGCGCGCCGCGTCCGCCGCCGCCGCGATGCGCTCGGCCATGCTCTCCGGCGTGATCCGCAACGCCTCCGATTGCTCGACCGCCTTCATGTGCTTGGCAAGGTCGGCCATGTTGGCGTTGATCTTGCCAAGCGTGGGATTGTAGTCGGGAACCTCGATGCTCTGCTTCTCGATGGCGATATGTTCGAGCGCGCGGGCGATCACCGCCAAGCGCCCGTCAAACCGCCCCTCCATCGCCTCCACGCGCGCCGCCAGGCGCGTGAACGCCTCCGCCGCCGTTCCGGCCTGCGGCTGGGGTTCCGGCTCGTTGGGCAGGGATTGTTCGTCCATGATCTCTTCTCCTTGTCTATCGTTCCATGCCGCGGCTGATGTCGCGGCCATGATCGAAGGGGATGGAAGCCGCGAGGTCCCGGCCGATGCTGCGGCCCATGTCGTGACCGATCTCAAGGCCAAGCTCGCGGCTGCGTAGTCCCAGCACGGATTCAAGCTGGGCGTCGCGCTCAAGGCTTTTCGCCATGTCGGCCATGTGCTGCGCGGTGGTCTTCGCGCCCCGGAAATTGCCATCGCGCACCAGCTCGGCGTGCTGCTCGCGCAACTGCTGCCAGCCTTCGACAAAGCGGTCTGCGCGCTGGAACGGGTCGATGCGGATTTCCGCTTCCGCCTGCATGGCGCGCACGGCGTCTTGGCCGCGCCCTTGAGCCGCCTCGCGGATCAGTTCCGGTTCGCCCCGGAATGCGCTGTTGAGGTCCGTCGAGCCTTGCGGCCGGATCGCATCCAAAGCATCGCGCGCGCGGTCCAGCGCCTCGCGCTGGTGGGGCATCGGGTCGATTCCCTGCGCGCGGGTCTGCCGGATCGCATCGAGCGCCTTGGCGTAACGCTCGACCGCGCCGCGCAAGCCCCCGGCGCGCATCGGCTGCGGGTCGTGGTCCCGCTGCTGCTGGCGGGCAGGATCGTGGCCGGATGGCGAAACGAAACGCCCAAGGTCAAGGCCGTCGAACATGCCGCGCCGGGGTTCGGGCGTTGGCGATGGCTCGCGCTGCTGACCGGGCAGCGAGAGCCGCAATCCGTCGAAGATCCCGCGCGCCTTCTCCGCCACGGGCCGGACGATTCCCGCGATGCGCTCGCCAAACGTGAGGCCGCGCCGCTCCGCGAACTGCTGCGCCGGGCCGCGGGCAGGCTCGACTTGGCGGTAGTCGCTCGCCATGTCCTTGGTGCGCTCGCGCGACAGCGTGCGGACAAGGCGGGCGTCGTCCCGGAAATCGTCGCGCCCATAGTGAAGCGCCATGCCCTCCCTGTGGCGCGTCATCCCGACATAGGCCCCGTGCCGGTCCATCCCCGGCGTGGCGAGCATGTGGGAGCGGTCCACGCTCATGCCCTGCGCCTTGTGGATCGTGGCCGCATAGCCATGATCGACATGGGCGTAATCCTTCATGTCGAACGCGACGGAGCGCCCGTCATCGGTGCGGACGGCCATGCCCTGCCGGTTCACATGTTCGACGGTGCCGAGCGTGCCGTTCTTCACCTCAAGGCTGCGTTCGTTGCGAAGGAACATGATGCGGTCGCCGGTCGCAAAGCTGCGGTTGCCGCGCTCGGCCTTCACCAACACGTCATCGCCAAGCTCGCCCGCCGCGCGCATCCGGTCGCGCGCGGCTTCGTTCAGTTCGCGCACCTCGTCATTGGTATGGGTGAGGATGATGCGCGATTGATCGGGCGCGGCGATGCGCTCACGGTCCCAACGCTCGACAAGCTCGGCGCGCGCCTGCTCGCGCGTCTCGGCTGCGTGGACCATGCCATGATCGGCATAGGCCCGGATCGCCTCACCAGTTCTGCCGGTCGCCAGATGCCGGGTGGCGTCGCGCTGCCAGTCGTGAACCTGGCGGCGGACCTCCGTAATCTCGACGCCCCCATGCCGTTCGTGGATCGCCCGGAAGGCCGCGCCCGCCTCGATCGCCTGCAACTGCTGCGGGTCGCCGACAAGAACGACCTTCGCGCCCGCATCGGCGGCGTGCGACAATACGCGCTCCATCTGACGCGTGCCGACCATGCCCGCCTCGTCGATCACTAGGACGTCGCGAGAGGTGAGCATATCGCGGCCCTGCGCCCAGCCATGCTCCATGCTGGCGATGGTGCGCGAAGCGATGCCGGAGCCGTTCTCCAACCCCTCCGCCGCGATCCCCGACAACGCCGCGCCGCGCACCTCGAATCCGCTGCGCTCCCACGCCTCCCGCGCAACGCCAAGCATCGCGCTCTTGCCGGTGCCTGCGTAACCGACGACGACGCTCAAGCCGCGCTCGCCCGTCACATGATCGAACGCCGCGCGCTGCTCGCCGGTCAACGCAAGCCCGCGCTGCTCGGCCTGCGCCAAGGCGGCTGCGCGGTCCTTCTCGTCCACGCGGTGCCGCTCGCGCTCGGCCATCAACTCCGATGCGCGCTGCAACCGCTGCTCGGTCTCGATCATGTCGCGGCTGGTGAAGCGATCTTCGCCGCGCCCATCCTTGCCGAGCGCGATCAAGTCGGGCGATGCGCGAACGGCGCTCATCGCCCGGTCGAACTGCTCTTTCCCGTCCGTGTGCCGATGCACGAACATCGCCATGTCGCGCCGGGTGAACGTCGCCTGATGGTGGGTGATCGCGTCCAGCGCGATACGCGGCTCCGCGATGATGCGTTCGCCGTTGCGCTGCGCGGTGGCGCGGTGATCCTCGATCCGTTCGGACTCAAGGCCGCGCTCGCCCATGCGCTGAGCGGCGGGACCGATCTTGTCCTGCGGCTCAAGGTCGATGCCTTGCGCCTGCAAACTGCGGTGATCGATGCGCGCGTCGATATCGAGTTCGGCAAGGCGGGTGTTGACGTGATCCGCCCAGCGCTCGCGCCACTGCTCGACAAGCTCTGTGCGATTCCAGTCGCGGACCTTTGCGCCGAACCCATCCTCGCTCACCTCGCGCATGGTGAGCATGACATGGGCGTGCGGCTTGGGCTGCCCGTCCGCGCCGATATCCCAATGCACATTGAGGTCGGCGATCATGCCGCGTTCGACAAATTCGGCCTGGGCGAAGTCGCGGGCAAGCTCGATGCCCTGTGCCTGCGTCATCTCGCGCGGAATGGAAAACTCGACCTCGCGGGCAAGCTGCGCGTCCTTGCGCTTCTCGGTCGCCTCTACCTCGTTCCACAGTTTTTCGCGGTCGGCGAACGCCTCGGGTGCATTCTCCGGCAGGAGGATTTCAGAGTGGACGACCCCCGACTTGTTGGAGAAGTCATGGTCGCGGTCCAGTCGCTCGTCGTGCAGCCTGTCGGCCGCGCGATAGGCGGCGGCCGCCACGGCGCTGCGCCCGCTGGCGCGGCCGATGACCTGAACGGAGAAGTGATAAATTGCCATGACGGCAATCCATCTACTGCCTCAAGCGCACGTCGGCACGACGTATAAGCGCGCCCTCCTCGAATAAAATCCGAGCAGGGACTAGGCGGTGTCATCACGTCCCGGCGACTCTACTGCGTCACCGCCTGCCTTCTTCTATCATGGCTGCATCGTCACACAATGGAGACTTTGCCATGCGGAAACCACGCGACTATGATTCGGAGCTAAAGGCGCTGGCCGACAAGGCCAAGGCCATCAAGGAACGCCGCGTGCGTCAACTTGGCGAATTGGTGGCCGCGACAGGTGCCGATGCGCTCGACGCCGATCTGCTCGCGGGCGCTCTGCTCGATGCCGTCGCCAGCAAAGATGCCGCGACAAGGGAGGGCTGGCGCAAGGCGGGCGCGGCTTTCTTTCGCAGCAAACAACGCAAGCCTGCGCCGCGATCTGAACAACAGCCGGAAGGCGCTCTACCGCTCGACGGCGGCGCGGCATCGCATTGAGGCCGCAAAGGCACGAACGGACAGGCGGGAATGGGTGATGAAGCGTCGAGAAAGAACGCGGATGCTCATTGAGCTAGGCGGGCTGGTCGTGAAGGCGGGGCTGGTAGAATTGACCGACGATGACCGCGCCACGATCTACGGCGCGCTCCTCATGGTCGCGGACAAGTTGCGCGGCGAGGAAGTCGGCAACGCGCTTGCCCTATGGCAGCGCAAAGGCAAGCGCGCGTTCGAGGCGGAAGCGGAAACGCGAAGTGGCAAGGCGTCGGATCGGTCCCCCGGCTAACCCGGATTCAGGCCGCCGCACGTCCTGCGTCGTCGGGCGTATCCTTCCCGGCTTTGCCAAGGTCGCGCATGTGGTCGATCCTGACGGGCGGCGCGTCGGGGAAGCGTGCGACAAGCTCAAGGCTTCCGCCCGCCGCCTCGATATAGCCGCGCAGCGTGGACAGCATGAGGTCGGCGCGCTTCTCGATCTTCGACACGCCCGCCTGATTGGTGTGCAGCTTTTCCGCCACCGCCTTTTGCGACAGCCGCCGCGCCTTGCGAAGCTCGCGCAGCGTCAGATACTCGGCCGCAAGCCTGCGCCCTTCCTTCTCGATCTCGCGGCGCTCATCGTCAGGCAGCTTTGCCAGAACGTCCTCGAACGGAATCGCCATCGTCACTTTCCTTCCTCATCCAATTGCGCGAGGTGGCGCGCATAACGCTGGTCGGCAATCGGAATGTTCACGTCATAAAATCGCTTGTCTCCGGCCTTGTTGCCGCCAACCAACAGAATAGCCGCGCGGCGCGGGTCGAAGGCGAAAAATATGCGCCACGGATCGCCGCCGATCTGCACGCGCAGTTCCTTCATGTTCGGATAGACCGAGCCTTTCAGCGTATCCACATGCGGCCGGTTCAGCGACGGGCCAAATTGACCCAATACCATAATGCGGGCGGCTATCGCCTTTCGCACTGGCGCTGCCTGTTCCAAAAGCCACGCTGCAAATTCCTCGTCAGATTCGACCGTCCAATTCATAAGACCATATATTCCGTGAAGGGAATGTTTTCAAGCGCCCGCAACCAAGGCGCGGCGAAATGCCGACTCAAACAGAATCGCCATCCTTAGGACTAATTTTGCACCTGTCGGCACTGTCGTGCCTCCCCCTCTTGCGCGACGGGACAAAGCGATACAGCATGAGTTTGTGGCAATGGCGGGCCACCGGAAGAAAGGCCCCGCCATGTCGTGCGAATCGGAATTGTGGAAGACGAAAAGCGGACGGCGTGAAAGCCTCTGGCATCATCCTGAATTGCATGGAGCAAAGGCAATCACGGCCGAAATAACCGCCGTTCACCGCGTGCTATTGCCCATAGCACGCCATTACCGCCCGGAGCACGCCAGAACCGCCGTGCGCAAGTTTTTACCGCCCATACTACGATCAAGCCGCCTCTCCGGCGGTTTGTTCTTGCAACGCGATTCGGGTCGGCCATCCTTATTTGTCAGGGGGCGTCATTCATCACCAAAAGATGGAAGTAAGTCCCGTGTCGAATACTGAAAAGATCATCCGAACGGCGCTGTCCCGCACCAGTCTGAGAACAGGTCACGCGAGCGCACGCTACGTCCTCGCGCATCACTGCAATGCACCCGACATCCCTCAAGGTCCTCCTACATACTTTTATGTTCCTCCTTGATCCCTGCTGGTCCTCCGCCGTCCCGGCCGCCCTTGCAAGGCGGATTCGGGCCGCCAATGCTGCCACCGAGGGGCTTTTATGAAACCGCCAGATTACGGAATGAAGCTATGTCCAACCCTGAAAGGATCATTCGTCTAAAGACGGTGCTGCAACGCACCGGCCTTTCCCGTTCCACGCTCTACCGCAAGATCGCGGACGGGACGTTTCCCCGGCAACTGCCGATCAGCGTCAACGGCACCGGCTGGCATGAGTCAGCCGTCCAGCGCTGGATCGCCAATCCGTCCGCTTACCGTGAGGATCGCACCGGGGGCGAAGCGCCATGACCGCGCGCCCTTCCCCCGATCCGATCTGCGTCCGCGTCAATGATGCCGCCCACATGATCGGCATCGGCCGGACCAAGCTCTACGAGCTGATCGCGGCCGGTGAAATCGAGACGGTGAAGCTCGGTAAGTCCACCCGCATCACAACCGCCAGCCTGCATGACCTGATCAGGCGGCAGCGCGGAGCGGGATAGGCTCGGACGCCGTGGCGGCGGCGTCCCTTCCCTTGTTCGTCTGTGCCGGTGTGCGGTCCAGATACTCGGCCCAACGCGCCATCAGGTTGCGCCGCTTCTCGAAAAAGTCGGTGCGCCGATAAGCGGCTTCCACCTTGTTGGGCAGCTTGTGCGCCAATGCCTTGTCGGCAACCTCCTTGGGAAAGCGCGTCCGCTCCGATGACCAGTCGGTGAAGGCTGAACGGAAGCCGTGGACGGTCACGCCCCTGATGCCGTCATCGCGCAGCAGCTTGGTCATGGTCATGTCGCTGATCGGCTTTTCCCCGTCATTGGAGAACACAAGCCCGGTGTCGCTGGTGCGTTCCTTCCACCGCTTGCGGAGCAGCGCCACGGCGGGCGCGGACAGCGGCACGACATGGGTTTCCCCCGCCTTCATCCGCTCGCCCGGAATGGTCCAAATGGCCTTGTCCAAGTCGAACTCCGTCCAGACCGCAAAGCGTGTCTCGTTGGAGCGGACAGCGTTGTAGATGGTGAAGCGCAAGGCATCGCGCCCGGTCGTAGGCGAAGCCGCCGCCAGCTTCTGCATGAGGGCGGGCACGTCCGCATAGGGCATGGCTTCCAGATGCCCGCCCTTGTCCACCTGGCGCGGAAGCCCCTTGCGGACGGAACGCAACGATACCTCGCCCGGAAGCCATCCCTTGATATGGGCGAAGTCCAGCACCGCGCCGATGCGTTGCAGGACGCGCCGCGCCGTGTCGGGAATCTCAAGCCAGATAGGCGAAAGCACCTCGACCACGGCGGCGCTGTCCACCTGATCCACCGGCCTTGTGCCGACCATCGAAAAGACATGGTTCTCGAAACTGGAAATCCAGTTAGCGTGCCGCTTGTTTTTCCAGCCCTCTTTCAACGCCTCGTAGCAGTCGCGCGCTGCCGTCTCGAAGCTCGGCACCACCTTGCGCGCCTTGCGCCGCTCCGCGACCGGATCAACGCCCTCGCGGACCTGACGGCGCAGCGCCGCCGCCGCGTCGCGGGCTTCGGCAAGCGACACGTCGAGCGCCGATCCCAAGCCATAGTCGCGCCGCCTGCCGCCCTTCTGCATCCGCAGCACCCATGTTCGCGCGCCGCTCGGCTTCACCAGCAGGCAAAGCCCCCGGCCATCGACATGCCGACCCGGCTTCGCGTTCTTCACTTTCAATGCAGTCAGTGCCATCGGTTCGGTTCCCGTTTTGGGCATTGCGGGCGTTCCCACACTTTCGCGCGAGAAACGGTCCCACAATCGTTCCCACATTTTGAGCCAAATTCAGGCAGACCAGAGCGACCGACCGCGAACACCTTACAAGGGAAATCATTGATTTTACAGTGTCGTTAGGGACGCCCTGAGCTTGCTTGACACAAAAGTTCTACACTCGTAGGGGTCACCACCTTCCCGTCTCGGAAGGCGCCATTGCATCTCGTAAATAGCTGTTTTCTGTGGATTTTCTGTGGTATGATCGTTCCACACGAAGCGATGCAAGCAATTTGATGATGGTCCTGATATAGCGGCTCGCTCCCCTCGTGAGTGTTGACCACCGTTGCCATCAAGACGGCCAAGGGCGGCAAGCCCACGCGCCATCGAGGGGTTCGAGATGCGCGCCCGGCGCATTTCCACCATGAGCATGAGCGCTCCGATCTTTCGCACCGGCCCGGACGCAGACCGCCCGCATGTGCGCCTGACGCAGGGGCGAGTTTGCCATGGTATCGCGTCTCGATACTGATTATCTGAAATAATGACCGACAAAGATCGCCGCAGCATCGCGCAGATGAAAAACAAGGAGAAACCCAAAAAGCCCGCGGGCGTCCGCAAACCCAATGCCGAACGGCGCGAAGAATCCATGACGCTGATCCTGGACCATGCCGAGGCGGAGTTCGCGCACAAGGGTTATAACGGAACGACCCTCGCCAGCGTGGCGGAGATTGCCGGGGTCGATACCGCGCTGATGCGATACTATTTTGGCGACAAGGAAAAGCTGTTCGCGGCCGTTTTCCGACGGCGCGGCCCCAAAATCAACGCCGCCCGATACGAGGCGCTCGATGCCTATCGCGCCCGTTACGGCGACAAGGGCACGCTGGAAGGACTGATCGACGCATTTGTGCGGCCTGGCTTTGAAATGGCGCAACTGGACGAAGGGCACCGCAACTATGCCGCCATCGTCGCCTATGTGAACAGCTCCAAGGGAGCGATGCACTCGCTGATGTCGGAGGTGTTCGATGAACTCTCCGCGGTGCTGATCGCCGACATGCAGCGGCTGATGCCGGACGCCCCGCGCGAGGCGATTTACTGGGGCTATCATTTCCTGACCGGAGCCTTCACCTTCTCGCTGGGGCAGACCGGACGCATCGATCGCATTTCGGCGGGCGCGGTGAGCTCCTCCGATTTCGCCGGCATCGCCGATCGCCTTCCTGCCTTTGTCGCCGCAGGAATCCGGGCTTTGTGCTTGTCCGCAACGCCGCCGGACACGGACGGTTGACGATTACGAACTATATTTCTTTTCTAAAAAAGAAATATATTGACTCGCTCATCATTAGCAGGAACATTCGGCGCCAGGAGACGGACGGGCGACGGTAACAAGCCGCGGGCCCGAAACTGAAAGGGCGGCGAATGAATCGTGTATCTCTGCGCGCATCAGTATGCGCAATTGCACTCATGGCGGGATCGGCGGCGGCGCAGGAGGTGGCGGAACCCGCGACCGCCGACATCGTCGTCACCGGATCGCGCGCGATCCGCGACGGGTCGCAGGCGCCGACCCCCGTCACCGTCGTCGGCGCCGAAGCGCTGGCCAAGGCGCAGCCGGGCCTGGTCGGCGAGGCGCTGAACCAGTTGCCCGCCTTCCGCGGATCGACCCGTCCGACCGGCGGCTTCACCGCCGCGACCGGGCCGGGCACGGGCAGCTATCTCAACCTGCGCAATTTGGGGCCGCAGCGGACGCTGGTGCTGGTGGACGGACGCCGCGCGGCGCCGTCGGCGCGGGACGGATCGACCGACATCAACCTCCTGCCCGAAGCGCTCATCAAGCGGGTCGACGTTGTGACCGGCGGAGCATCGGCCGCCTATGGGTCGGACGCGGTCGCCGGCGTGGTGAATTTCGTGCTCGATACCGGCTTTACCGGGCTCAAGGCGACGATCCAGTCGGGCATTTCCGATCAGGGCGACGTCCCCAGCTACAAGGCCAATCTGACCGCCGGGCACAGCTTTGCCGATGGACGCGGCCGGATCGTGGCGAGCGCCTCCTATCTCGACATTGGCGGATTGCAGAGCGTGGCGGATCGCGACTGGGGCCAGCGCGGCACCGGCTTCCTCAGCAATCCGGCGGTGCCCGGCCAGCTGATCTTCCGCGACGATTTGCGCGCATCGACGGCATCGCCCGGGGGGCTGATCCTCAGCGGCCCGTTCGCCATGCGGCAATTCGCGCCGGACGGCACGCTGGCGCCCTTCTCACGCGGATCGCTGCAATCGGGCCTGATCCAGGTCGGCGGTGATGGCGCGCAGGTGTTCAGCAACCTGTCCGCCGCCATTCGGACCCACAGCTATTTCGGCCATGCCGAATTTGACGTGACGCCGTCATTGACCCTGTTCGCGCAGGGTAATCTGGCCTTTGCCCGGAACCATTATAATCAGGTGCAGCAATTCAACCTGGGCGGCTTCAACGGCTTCACCATCTATAGCGGCAACGCCTATCTGAACCCGGCGGTGCAGCAGATATTGACCGACACCAACACGCCGGCCTTCGCCATGGGGCGGCTGAATTTCGACTTTGGCGATCCGGCCAATGCCACGGCCAAGGCACGCACCATCGATTTGAAGGCCGGTTTCCGCTTCACCGGACCGAACGACCTGACGATCGATGGCTATTATGGCCATGCGAAGAACCGCACGCGCATCCGTACCGACAATAATGTGGTGCTGGAACGGCTTTATGCCGCAGCCGACGCCGTGCGCGATCCGGCGACCGGTGACATCGTCTGCCGCGTCGCGCTTACCAATCCCACCCTCTTTCCCGGTTGCGTCCCCATCAACCTGTTCGGGGCCGGCGCGCCGTCGCAGGCAGCGATCGACTATGTCGAAGGAACGTCCGCCTATCGCACCGACTTCACCCAGGATGTCGTCGACCTGTCGGCCCGCGCCCAGCCCTTCTCGACCTGGGCCGGGCCGGTGTTGCTGGCGGCGGGCGGGCAGTATCGCCGTATTAAGCTCGACCAGGTGACTGACGATATCGCCCCCAGCATCAACGACGCGACCGGCATCAGGGGCTTTCCCGCCGCCTATCAGAACCAGCCGGGGGGCTATCTGCTGACCAATGTCTTCCCCGTTTCGGGCGGCTATAACCTGTGGGAATTATTTGGCGAGGCCGCCGTTCCGCTGGCACGCGACACGCCCCTGCTCCATGCGCTCGATCTCAACGCCGCGGTCCGCTACACCCATTACAGCACCAGCGGCGGGGTCACGACCTGGAAGGCGGGGCTGGTGTGGGAGCCGATCGCCGGCCTGCGCCTGCGCGGCACCGCGTCGCGCGACATTCGCGCCCCCAATGTGCCGGAACTGTTCGCGGGCACCGTCCAGAATACCGGCTCGGTGATCGAGAACGGCGCTACCGTGCCGATCATCCAGGTGACGCGCGGCAATGCCGGCCTGCAACCCGAGCGGGCCAAGACCTATACGGCCGGCATCGTTTTCAGCCCCTCCTTCCTGCCGGGCCTGACCCTGTCAGCGGACTATTATTCGATCGACCTGTCCGGCATCATCGCATCGCTGACGCCGCAGAACACGCTGGATCAGTGCAACGCCGGCGCGACGGCGCTCTGCGCCAATATCGTCCGCAACGCCGCGGGACAGATCACGCGCATCGAATCCCCGACGCTGAACCTCAATCGCCTGAAAAGCGCCGGCATCGATTTCGAACTGGGCTATCGGCCGGGCGGCGCCGTGCTGGGCGGCGCCATGCAACTGCGCCTGGTCGCCAGCTACCTGCAGAAGCAGCGGCAGGATATCAGCAACGGCACCTCCATCGACCGCGCCGGGGAGGTCGGCCTGACCGCCAATCCGCGCTGGACGGCGATTGCCAATCTCAACTGGACGCGCGGCCCGTTCGAGCTGTTCGTGCAGGAACGTTTCATCAGCGCCGGCAAATATGACGTCACCCGCCATGAGCCGCGCACCATCGAGGACAACAGCGTGAAGTCGGTCTTCTACACCGACCTCACCGCCTCCTATCGCGTCGACCGGCGGTTCCGCCTCTTCTTCACGGTCAACAACCTGTTCGACCGCGATCCGCCGCTGGCGCCCAACGGCACGCTGGTGACGTTCATCCCAACCAATCCGCAACTGTATGACGTCATCGGCCGGCACCTTACCGCCGGCGTGAACCTGAACTTCTGATCCCACCCACCGGAGGATGATCGATGTCCAATAGCTTGCTCCTGTCCCGGCGCGCCGCCCTGCTGACTGCCGCCGTCGCCATGGCCGGCTGCGGCCGGGCGGGACGGGCGATCGCCGCCGCCCGCGCGCCAATGCCGGTGCCTCTGCCATCCGCAGACCAGATCCGGCAGGACTATCAACAGATGGTCGATTTCGGTCCGCGCCTGCCCGGCAACGCCAACCATATCAGATTCGTCGATTGGCTGGCGCGCCAAATGGTCGCCGCGGGGCTGCAATCGGGACCGTGCGAGAATTATGCCTATCGCCGCTGGGAGCCCAAGCGCTGGAGCCTCGACATCATCGACGGGAAAAGGCGCATCGCCATCCCCGTCGCCTATTTCGTGCGGTCCCAGCCCACCGGGCGGCAGGGCGTCACCGGCCCCCTGGTCTATGCCGGCCGGCTGGAGCCGAACGGCCCGGTCAGCCTGCCGTCCTTTGCCAGGGGTAGCCTGCTGGTCTTCGACGCATCCCTGCCGGACATGGCGCTCAGCCATATCGTCCACCCGCACTTCATCCATCTGCGTGGCGAAACGCGGGCGGATGTGTTGGACTCGCGCTATCATCGCCTCTGGACCATGCCCGCTTTCCAGATGGATGCGCTGGCGGCGCTGGGGGCGGCCGGCGTGGCGATCATCATCAATGCGTCGTCGGCGATGATCGAGGGCAATTTCTCCCCCCATGCCTCGCCCTACAAGGCGAAAGCGCCCGCGCTGTTCGTCGGCCAGGATCGCGGCGAAGCATTGCGCGCTGCGGCCAAGAGCGGGCGATCCGCCCACCTTACGCTGGACGCGGACTGGGTGGAGGGCGAGGTGCCCCAGATCACGGCCATCCTGCCGGGGACAAGCGACGAGGTGATGATCGTCGACACCCATACGGACGGCCAGAATTTCATCGAGGAAAATGGCTGCATGGCGATGCTGCAGCTGGCGCGCCACTTCGCCAGCCAGCCGCCAGGCCAAAGGCTGCGCCGCACGCTCGTCTTCGCCGGCTGGCCGGGACATATGAGCGGCGACATGCCCGAAGCACCGGGCTGGGCGCTGGCCCATCCCGACCTCATGCGGCGCGCGGCTGCGGCCTTCACCATCGAACATCTGGGGGCCAGCGAATGGGCCGATATACCCGGTAGGGGCTATGCGGCGACGGGTCATAATGAATATATGAACTGGCCAGCAACCGCCGGACCGCTGAACGACATGCTGATAGAGGGGATCAAACGCCACGACCTGCTCCGCCATGCAGTGGAGCGCGGACCGGGCTATACGACCGGCCGGGTCTTCCACAATAGCGGTATCCCGCATGTCGCCTGCATATCCGGACCGAACTATCTGCTGGGCATCGCGCCGAACGGCCATATGGACAAGCTGGACGCCGATCTCGCCGCGCGGCAGACGGCGATGATCGCGGAACTGATCCGGCAGGCCGACACCCGCCCCATGGCGGCGCTCAAGGGCAGCGATCCCAGCCTGGGCGCCGAGCCGATATCGGGACCGGACACCGCCAGACGCGCATCCTGCCCGGCTTGACGACAATGGCACCCGGCACCGATCCCTGCGTTATTTCCATTCCTGACCCATTGGAGGCCATCCGTTGAACGCGCCCAAGATCCTGTCGACCCCCGGCACCGACGCCTATGCCTATCCCTTGCTGATCCGCGACTTGCTCGCCAATGTCGCGGATCAAAGCTATGCGGAAATCGTCAGCGGCGATCTGCGCCTCAGTTACCACGACTTTGTCGATCGGGTGACGCGGCTGGCGACCCTGCTGACGGCGCGGGGCGTGCGCGCGGGCGATACGGTCGCGGTGATGGACTGGGACAGCCATCGCTATCTGGAATGCTATTTCGCCATTCCCATGATGGGCGCGATCCTGCAGACGGTGAATGTCCGCCTGTCCCCCGCCCAGCTCGATTTCACCCTGCGCCAGTCCGGTGCCTCCTTCCTGCTGCATCATGCCGATTTCGCGCCCCTGTGCGCGCACTTGCTCCCTGCCCTGCCGCAGATCGACGGCGTGATTGTCATGGAGGGGGGAGAGGACGGGGCGGACTATGAAGCGCTGATCGCCGCGACCGCACCCGACTTCGTCTTTCGCGATTTCGATGAGAATGCGATCGCCACCACCTTTCACACCACCGGCACGACGGGCGATCCCAAGCAGGTCTTCTTCAGCCATCGCCAGCTTGTCCTGCACACGATCGCCTTGGCCGCGACGCTGGCGAACCAGCCCGACGGGCAGGGCCTGCGGCGAACCAATGTCTATATGCCGATGACCCCCATGTTCCATGTCCATGCCTGGGGTATGCCCTACGCGGCGACGATGCTGGGCGTTCGCCAAGTCTATCCCGGCCGCTATGATCCCGCGGCTCTGCTGGCGCTCAAGCAACGGGAGGGCGTCGACTTCTCTCATTGTGTGCCAACCATCCTGCGCATGTTGCTGGATAGGAATGCAGCGAGCGGCGAAACCCTTAAGCCCTGGACCATCGTCATCGGGGGAGCGGCGCTCCCCGCGGCGCTGGCGCGGGAGGCGGAGGCGGCCGGCATCACCATCCTGGCCGGTTATGGCATGTCGGAAACCGGCCCGATCATCGCATTGGCGCGCGGATTGCCGGACGATGTTGCAGGCCGTTGCCGTGCGGGCTTTCCCGCAATCCTGGTCCAGGCGCGGGTGGATACGGCCCATGGCGGCGAATTGCTGCTGCGCGCGCCCTGGCTGACGCAGGGCTATGCGACCCAGGCGGATTCCGACGCGCTCTGGGCGGACGGCTGGATGCACACCGGCGATGTCGCCGCCGCCGACCCCGATGGCGCGCTGCGCATTGTCGACCGGCTGAAGGATGTCATCAAGTCCGGCGGCGAATGGGTGTCCTCCGTGGATCTGGAGGATCTGCTCGTCGCCCAGCCCGGCATCGCCGAAGCGGCTGTCATCGGCGTGCCTGACGAGAAATGGGGCGAGCGCCCGGCCGCCTTCCTTGTCGCCAGTCCCGACGCCACGCCGCCGCGAATGGAGGAGTTGCGCGCGCAACTGGATCAACTTGTCGCATCCGGCCGCATCAGCCGCTATGCCCTTCCCGAACGGCTGCTGCTGGTCGACGCGCTGCCACGCACCAGCGTCGGCAAGATCGACAAGAAGGCGCTGCGAGTCTTGCTGGCATGAGGGGGATGGCGCGGCGCAAATTCCTGATCGGTGGCCTGGCGAGCCTGGCGGCGCTAAGCGGCTTGCTGGCGTGGCGCGCGCGCCCGCTCAAGCCCTTGCCGGACGTCGCGGCCGTCCCCCTGCCGGATCGCGCTACGCTGTGGCGCTGGATCGAACGGATCAACGCCTTCGGCCCCCGCCTGACCGCCAGTCCGGCGCACCGGCAGTCCGTCGACTATATTGCGGACGAACTCGCCGCCATGGGGCTGGACGTGCATCGCCAGACCCATCGCATCCGGCGCTGGACGCCCGGCCGCACCTCGATCCGCCTGGACGATGGCGCCGCCGTGCCAGTCGCCGCGCCCTATCCCTATTCCGGCAGGACGGAGACGGAGGGCGTGACCGCGCCCCTGATCTGGTTCGACAAGGCGCCCAAGGATTTCGCCGCCGCGCGCGACAGGATCGCCATTGTCCCGGTAGGCCGGCTGGACCTCACCACGCTCACTACGCTGATGCTGTTCGAGCGCAGGGCGGCCCTGCCCGACAACAGTGCGGACCTAGCCGATCGAGAGGTGGTGCCGGTGCTTGGGCCGCTCACCAATATCTTTCTCGCCCGGGCCAGGGCAGCTGGCGCGCGCGGGGTCATCTGCCTGTTCGAAGGGCTGTCCGACGATCTGGCGCAGGGGCAGGTGCTGCCCTTCACCACCCCCTATGCCGATTGCCCGGCGCTCTGGGTTGGAGAGGGCCAACGTGATCAGCTGAAACAGGCGGCGGCCCGCGGCGCCAAGGCCACGCTAACGCTGGAAGCGGAACTGGAGGACGCCGAAACCGACACGCTCCATGTCGTGCTGGAGGGGCGCAATCCGCATGAGACAATCATCGTCAACACCCATACGGATGGACCCAATGCCTGCGAGGAAAACGGCCCGGCGGGGCTGCTGGCGCTGGCGCGCGCACATGCAGCGCGAACCGACAGGAACCGCACGATCATCCTTGTCTTCGCCACCGGCCATTTCCAGATACCGCAGCTGGTGAAGGGGCATGGCCAGGCGACTTCCGCCTGGCTCCAACGCCATCCCGAACTGTGGGATGGCCAGCCCGGCCATGCCCGCGCCGTTGCCGGCCTGACGCTGGAGCATCTGGGCTGCACGGAGTGGAAGGACAGGAACGGCCGTCCCGCGCCTACCGGCCGGTTGGAGCGGGAAATCGTCTATGCGACCAACGCCGTGATGGAGCAGGTCTATCGCGCCGCGGTCGCCGGCCGGACCAGGTTGCGCAGCCTGGTCGTCGCGCCGCGGCTCGCTCATATTTTCCTCGGCGAAGGCGCGCCGCTCTACCAATGCGGCATTCCCTCCATCTCGCTGGTGCCCGGCCCCGACTATCTTTGCCAGATATTGCCCGACGGCGGACTGGAGCGGCTCGACGCCGAACTGGCGCGGCAGCAAGTGGAAAGCTTCTCCCGCGCCTTGTCCTGGCTCGATATTCTGCCGCTCGACTCCATTGGCGGCACGCGCCCGGCCGGCGGCCTGATGCGCCCCATCGCCGCTGTTGCGGAGGCCCTGGCCGGGCTGCGGAACTAGGGCATTTCCGGGCGATGAGGGGTGCGTCCATCGACGAAGGTCGAGCGCGGCCTGCCGGTCTTGAAGCGATGCCCGCCAATGGCGCACGCCGATCATGATCGCCAGAATTGGAGGCATGGATAAAATTCTTCTTCCACGCGACGGAAAATCTGTCGGCGCGTCTCTTAATGGCGAGAGAGGAGAAAGATCACGGAACGCGAGGCGCTAGCGCAATGGGTGGGACGGGAAATTCTGCCCCATGAACGCGATCTGCGGCACTGGCTGCAGCGGCGCGTGCTCGCAACCGCCGATGTGGAGGATGTCGTGCAGGAATGTTATTGCCGCCTTGCCCAATTGTCCGACGTCACCCACGTTGTTTCGCCGCGCGCCTATCTCTTTGCGATGGCCGGTAACATCGTGCGACGTCAGCGAAAGCGGGCGCGCGTCGTCCGCATCGAAACCCTGGCCGACGCGATCGGCTTGGAGGGAGAAAGCGACCCGCTGACCCCCGAACGCTTCGCCCAGGCACGGGAGGAACTGGGACGCATCCAGATGGCGCTGGCAACCCTTTCGACGCGCGCCCGGCGCATTTTCATCATGCGCAAGGTCGAGGGATTGAGCCAGAAGGCGATCGCGCAGGCGCTGGGCATCTCCGAATCCGTCGTCGAGAATGAGGCGAGTCGCGGGCTTCGGTCAGTGCTCCGCCAATTGACCGAGCCTGCCGCCGTTCCAGAACATGCGTCGCCGGAAGGAGCCGCCCATGCGCGAAACCGCTGACGACATAGCGGCAGCCTGGGCGCTGCGTCATCCGCTGGACGCAGAGCAGCAGGCGGAAATGGAGGCATGGCTGGCGCAGGACCGACGCCATGCCGGAGCGCTGCTGCGCGCCCAGGCGGCGCTTTCATTGATCGGCGACGCGATCGAGGCGGATATCGAACAGCGGCCGCAAAGCCGGTTCTGGACGCGTCGCCGCTGGATAGCCGCAAGCATTGGCGGAACGATCGCGGCCGGCATCGCCGGCATGACCGGCTTGCCGCGATTGATGGGCGATCATGTGGCGACCGAGCGGGGAGAAATACGCCGTCTCCCGCTGGCCGATGGCTCCGTGGCGACGATCGACAGCAGCAGCGACCTGAGGGTCGCCCTGGACGAGGATGTCCGCCGGGTCACATTGGCAAGGGGACAAGCCTGGTTCCAGGTCGCGAAGGATCGTCGGCGTCCCTTCGTCGTCGATGCCGGCATCGCGCAGGCGCGGGCGATCGGCACGGCCTTTTCCGTCAGCCGAACCGAAAATGGCGTCCAGATCGCCGTTACGGAGGGGACGGTCGCAACCTGGGCGCGGGACGGCGGAGGCACGATGACGATCCTCAAGGCCGGCGATTTCGCCACGTTCGAGCGTGGCGCGCTCACGCCGGTTACAGGCAATGCGCCCGCGGCGATCGAGCGATCCCTCGCCTGGCGGGTCGGCGAGATCGCCCTGGAGGGAGAAACGCTGGCCGACGCCGTCACCCGGTTCAATCGCTATAACGCGCAGCAACTGGTGATCGTTGACGAGAGTCTGGCCAATGAAAAGCTGATCGGCCTGTTCCGAATCGACAATCCGGCCGGCTTTGCACGCACCTTGGCCGCCTCACTCGACGTCGCGGTGACGATCACGCCGGAGGAAATTCGCCTGGCCCGGAAAAAAGCCGAAGCCATCTGACGGAAAATGCGCCCGCGCGTCTCTTGGATGATGAGAGCGCATCTCGAAAAGCAGGGCGCTAGGACAGGGGAGGACGTATGAAAGCTGCGCGCGCGCATTTTCTTGGCGCCACGGCCGCGATGGCCTGCTGCATCGGTTCGCCGGTGGAAGCGGCTGCCCAGATCCGTCGGTTCGACATCGCGCCACAACCGGCGCGAACCGGCATTCCGCTCTTCGCCAGACAGGCCGGTGTGGAGATATTGGTGCCCGGGCCTGTCGCCGAGGGCGTCCAGCTCAGCCGCGTGAAGGGCGCGATGGAGGTATCCCGGGCACTTCGGCTATTGTTGGCGGGTACCGATCTAAAGATAGTGAAGGTCGGGAACGCGATCGTGCTCAAGCGCGACCGGCCCGGTCTGGCGCCGGTCGCTGCGTTTAGCTATGCGCCGGCAACCGCAGCAGGCGTGACGACGGTAGCGCAAGGTGCCGGCGCAGATGTCACGCAGGGCGGTGATGCGTCCGATGTCAATCAGGCCAGTCAGGATATCGTCGTAACGGGCATTCGCGGATCATTGCAGCAATCGATCAACGTCAAGCGCGCCGCAAGCAACATCGTCGACGTCATCACCGCGCAGGACATCGGCAAGCTGCCGGACCAGAATGTCGCGGAATCCATGAGCCGCATCACCGGTGTCCAGATCACCCGCCGGGAAGGCGATGGTTCCAACTTCACCGTCCGGGGCATCTCCCAAAATCGCCTGGAGATCAACGGCCGCACCTTCCTGGGTCCAGGCGCCGGCGGCAGCGCATCGCTGGAATCGATCAGCCCGGAGATCATCGGCAGCATCGTCGTATCCAAGTCCCCGACCGCCGACATGCCCGAAGGGGCGCTGGGCGCCACCGTGAACCTCAAGACCAAGCGTCCGCTCGACCTTGACGATCTGGTCGTCAGCGGCCGATTGCAGGGCGCCTATACCGACCAGGCCGATCATCTGGGATATCGCGGTTCGGCGCTTGTCTCGAAAAATTTCGACGACCGGTTCGGCATCCTCGCCAGCGTCGCCTATTCCAACACCCACACCCAGGGGCAGTCTTTCGATTCGGGCGGCTGGACGCGCACCGATGCGATTGACGGCAATGGCGACGGCGTGGATGATCCTGGCCTGTTCCGGCCCAACCGCTTCATGGCGCGCATCTACGACAGGCGGGAGCAGCGCCTGACGCTCAACAGTTCGCTCCAGTTCCGTCCGGCGGAGAATTGGGAAATCATCTTGGACGGCACCTATTCGCGGCTGAAGCGGGAGCGCAACAGCGCCAACTACCAGGTCCTGTTCAACAATAATGACGTCGATGCGGTCGTGGACGAACATGGCACGGTCGTCAGCGGCACATTTACGGGAGTCACCCTGCGCCCGCTCATCTATGACGAGCCGACCGAGTTCAAATCCACCAACCTTGGTTTTTCGACCAAATATGATGGCGATATCGTGAAGATGTCGGCCGACGCTTCCTACAGCAAGGGCAAGGGGACGGATGGCGGCCCGGGCGCCTCCTTCACCTATGTCGTCGTACCGCGTGCGGGAAACACGACCAACGCCAGCTATGATTTCTCGCGCGGCGGCCCGGTGCCCGATCTTTCACTGGCCACCAACTTCAACCGCGACGATCCCGCGCAATATCAGCTCGCTTCGGTCTTCGACGGCGACAACATCACCAACAATAGCGGCTATGACGGCCGCATCGATTTCGACATCCGCACCGACTGGGGCGTGCTGAGTTCGGTCCAGGTCGGTTCGCGCTATGAAAAGATCAAATTCTATTCGGAATCGCCGCAAAGCGTTCCCTCCGCCGCAAGCCTGCTGGCCGTCGGGGACAGGAATGGTGACGGCATCATCACCGTCGACGAGATGCCGGGGCTGAATTACGACAACAGCATGGGAAGCTTCTTCCCCGGCGCTTCAGGTGATTTTCCGCGCGACCTGTTGACCGGAACGGTCGACAAGGATGTCGCGCGCGACGCTTTCGGCCTGCCCATCCCCCGTGCCGACACCATTCCCCTGGGACGTGTGTCGATCCGCGATGTCGATCAGGATACGCTCGCCTTCTATGTCCGCACCAATTTCAGGAGCGAAATCGGATCGATGCCGATCTCCGGCAATGCGGGCGTGCGCTATATCAGCATCGAGCGCATATCCTCGGGCTACCTGTCCGACACTCAGGCGACCGCCTCCAAGTCCCGCTTCGACTATTGGCTACCCAGCGCCAACCTGTCGATCGAACTGACGCCCAGCCTGATGCTGCGCGCCGCCGCCGCAAAGGTGGTCGCCCGCCCCAGCCTCAGCGACGTTGGTGTCAGCTTCATCCCGTTCATCGTCGCGCGCACGGGATCGCGCGGCAACCCTGCCCTGCGTCCCTTCCAGGCGACGCAATATGACGCGACGCTGGAGTGGTATTTCGCGCCGTCGAGCGCGCTCACGGTTGCGGGCTTCTACAAGGACGTCGATTCCTTCACCATCAACACGACACGACCGGAATTCGTGCCGGGCCTGTCGACCGGCCCGGACGACCTCTTCCAGATCACCCAGCCGACCAATGGCGAGTCCGGCACGATCAAGGGCTTCGAGGTCGCCTATCAGCACGCATTGCGCTTCCTGCCGGCGCCGTTCGACAATCTCGGCATCCAGGCCAATTATACCTATGTCGACAGCAAGACGCCGCTGGTCGACGAGGCGACGCAGCGCGCGCTGCCCCTGCCCGGCCTGTCCAAGCACAGCTATAATCTCATCGGCTATTATGAAGACAAGACGCTGTCCTTTCGGGTCGCCTACATCCATCGCAGCAAATATCTGCAGGGACAGGGCAGCGCCGCATCCGGCGGCAGTTCCTACATGCAGGCCAGGGGCCAGCTCGACGCATCGGCGCAGATCAACCTGACGCAGAATGTCCGGCTGACGGCCGAAGCGATCAACCTCACACGGTCGATCGAACGGCAATATCTTCAGGATCCGGCGCGCCTGCTCAGTTCCTTGCGGGAGGATCGTCGTTTCTTCTTCGGCGTGGCGGCGACTTTCTGATGATCGGCAAAATCAAGCTGTTCCGCCTTATGTCGGCCATTTCATTGCTGCTGGCCAGCGGCGCCAACGCCGAGGTAGCCGACGAAAAGCAAGCGGACATCGTGATCTATGGCTGCACGTCGGCCGGTGTCATTGCCGCGATCGAGGCGCGGCGGCTCGGTCGGTCGGTGCTGCTGGTCTGTCGCGACGCCTATGTCGGCGGCATGACGACCAATGGCCTTGGCTGGTCCGACACCGGAAACCATCGCGCCATCGGCGGCCTGTCGCTGGAATTCTACCGTCGGGTGAAGCGGCATTATGACGATTCGGCTTCCTGGACCTTCGCAAAACGCCCGGCCACGGCAGAAAATTTCATCGACGACAACGCCATGTGGCAGTTCGAACCCAAGGTCGCGGAGCGGATCTACGAGGATTGGATCAAGGAAGCCGGCGTCACCGTGCTGCGGTCCCAGCCGATCGACCGGCGCGCCAGCGGAGTCGAGGTGAAGGACAGGCGGATCGTTGCGTTCCGCTCCAAGACGGGGCGTCGTTTCGCCGGACGCATGTTCATTGATGCCAGCTATGAGGGCGACCTGATGGCCGGCGCGGGCGTGGGCTTCGCCGTCGGCCGCGAAGCGAACGCCACCTATGGCGAAACGTTGAATGGCGTTCAGATGGCCAACACGACGAACCATCAGTTCATGTTGGATGTCGATCCCTATGTCGTTCCGGGCGATCGCCGCAGCGGCTTGCTGCCCAGGGTTACGGCGGACGCGATCGCGCCGGATGGCACAGGCGACCATCGCATCCAGGCCTATACTTTCCGCATGTGCCTGACCGATGTTCCGGCCAATCGCGCGCCATTGCCCAAGCCAGCGGATTATGACCCGCGCCAATATGCGCTACTCAAACGCTATATGGATGCTGGATATCGCGACTTCTTCAGGAAGTTCGACCGCATTCCAAACGGCAAAACCGACACCAACAATTTCGGCGCTTTCTCGTTCGACGACATAGGCATGAACTATCGCTATCCCGAGGGCAGCGATGCCGAGCGGGCGGCAATCATTCGGGAACATGCAGCCTACCAGCGGGGATTGTTGTGGTTCATGGCGAACGACCCCGGCGTGCCTGCCGAAACACGGGCGGAAATGTCCCGCTGGGGCTTGTGCCGGGATGAGTTCACCGGGAACGGCAACTGGCCGCGGGAACTCTATGTGCGCGAGGCGCGACGGATGGTGTCGGACTTCGTCATGGCGGAGCCGCATTTGCGCGGCACCAAGCCCACGCCTCGCCCAATCGGCATGGGCTCCTACAACATGGATTCGCACAATGTCCGGCGGATCATCGATGCGCGAGGCTTTGTGCGCAACGAGGGCAATATCGAAGTCAGCCCAGGACGCGCCTATCCGATCAGCTATGATGCGATCGTGCCGAAGCGGACGGAAGCCGGCAACCTACTGGTGCCGGTGGCGCTGTCGGCATCGCATATCGCCTATGGCTCCATCCGAATGGAGCCGGTGTTCATGATCCTTGGCCAATCCGCCGCAGCAGCGGCTTCGCTGGCGATTGCCGATGGCAGAGCGGTGCAGGACGTGTCCTACACCAGGCTGCGAAAGCTGCTGGCCGCGGAAAGACAGATATTGGATTTACCCCAGGATCAGGGCGCATTGATCGGAGCGGCGCAGGCTCCGTAAGGAAATTGCACTTGAGCGAGCGATGTCGGCCTGGGCGTCCTACCCGCAACCCGCTGAAATAATGGCAATGAATATGAAATATTGTTGCCATTATTACTTCAGCAGGACGCCAAAAAAGCGTCATCACTCCGGCCTAGGCGTCGTCCCCGAACGTGCAAACAGGCACGCCATTTAGGGGAATCACAGATGATCGCTCACCCGTCCTCGCGGGGTCGGCTTCTTGCCGGCGCCGCGCTCCTGTCTGCTGCCATGACAACGCCAGCCCTGGCGCAAACGCCTGCGGAAGAGTCTGCCGCGCAAGTCGCCGCGCCCGAAAGCGGTCGTTCGGAAATCATCGTGACCGGCGTGAAGGCGACCCGATCGGCCACCGCCATCACCACCACGGAAATCCAGAAGATTCTGCCAGGCGTCGCGCCGTTCAAGGCGATCCAGACGCTGCCGGGCGTCATGTATGTCACCGCCGACCCCTGGGGGAATAACGAGCAGAACGCCTCGCTCTTCATCCACGGCTTCAGCGGCCAGCAATTGGGTCACACGCTGGACGGCGTTCCGCTCGGCGATCAGAGCTACGGCAATTTCAACGGCCTTTCGCCGCAGCGCGCGATCATTTCCGAAAATGTCGGCAGCGTGGTCGTGGCGACCGGCGCGGCGGAACTTGGTATCGCCTCCACCAGCAATCTGGGCGGCGCGATCGAGAATTTTTCCAGCGACCCGCGCCAGCAGATGGGCGCGCAGTTCAACCAGACGGTCGGCAGCTATGATACATCGCGCACCTTCCTGCGCCTCGACAGCGGCGAATTCGGCAATGGCAATAGCGGCTATGTTTCGGTCCTGCGCCAATATGCCCGCGCCTGGGATTTCAGGGGCAAGCAAAAGGGCTGGCAAGCCAACGCCAAGTTCGTCCATGACGACAGCAATGGCAAGCTGACCGCCTATTTCGCTTATTCGGACAAGCAGGAGCCGAACGAGGACGCAACCACCGTCTTCAAGAATCCGGCCAATGCGGCGCAGGCCTATCAGCCCTATACCCGCCCCTTCTTCTACCCTGATTTCAACGCCGCCATCGGCTATCTCGATGCGAACGGCAACGTACCCGCCGCCGAAGCCCAGAATTACCGCAACTTCTACAGCGCCGCGCTGCGCACCGACTATCTGGGTTATATCAAATATCAGGCACATCTCTCGGACGCCGTCGACTGGTCGACCCAGGCCTATTATCACCATAATGACGGGGCCGGCATCGTTGCCGGACCGATCACGGTCGCGGGCCTGCCCAATCTTTTCGCGCTTTACTTCCCCGGTCAGAATCTGAAGCAGGCGACCGGCAATTCGGGCTACGCGATCCGCACCACCGAATATCGTATCGATCGCGGCGGCGCGATCTCGACCCTCGACGCGACACTGGGCGACCACACGCTCCAGGCGGGCGTCTGGTATGAGTATAACAGCTCGGCCGCCTATCGCCGTTGGTATGCGCTGGATGTGACCCGGCCTCAGGACTACAAGCCCTACGAACTGCCGCCGCACGATCCCATGTTCACCCAATATGGCAGCGAAATGCGCACCAATGTGCTGCAATTCCATGTGCAGGACGCCTGGCAGCTGACGCCCAGCCTGCTGATCCAGGGCGGCTTCAAATCCAGCCTCCAGTTCGCCAGCGGCACCTTCCCGGTCCAGCCGATCATCGGATCGCTGCCCGGATCGTCGAGCGCCCTGCCGGAAGGCGAGATCAACACCAAGCGCTGGTTCCTGCCCGCCATCGGCGCCAAGTGGAATGTCACCGACCACGAGCAGATCTACCTCAACGTCCAGAAGAATCTCCGTCACTTCCAGCCCTATGGCGCTGGCGGCGTGACCCCCTGGAGCAGTGGTAGCCAGGCAGCCTTCGACAATCTCAAGAATAACGGTCGCCCGGAAACGGCCTGGACTTACGAGATCGGCTTCCGCACCAGCCGTACCATCGACAGCGCCTTCCTGACCGGCATCGACGCGCAGGTGAATTATTATCATGTCGACTTCCGCGACCGTCTGATCGGCATCACCCCGGCGGCGGCTATTGGCGGCATCGGCGGCGGCGGCATTTCGGGTGGCACGCCGGCCGTGTTCAACGTCGGCGATGTAAAAACAAATGGTGTCGATGCTGCCTTGACCCTGCGCTTTGGCAAACTGTTTTCGCTCTACAACGCGCTGTCCTATAATCGCTCCATTTACGACAGCGACTACAGCACGCAGACCGGTCAGGCTACCGGTACCCGCATCGGTGGAACGGCGACGGTGGGCGGCGTGGTTCCCACCGGCGGCAAGCTGATCCCGGTCAGCCCGAAGTGGATGAACAAGAGCGTCGCGACGCTCACCATCGGTGATTTCGACGCGCAGTTCATCGGCGATTATGTCGGCCGCCGCTACACCACTTTCACCAACGACGCTTCGGTCAAATCCTATTTCCTGGGAAGCGCCCGCATCGCCTATCGGCTGCCGTCGCAATTGATTGGCCTGCAAAAGGCGGAGATCAGCCTCAACGTCACCAACCTGTTCAAGGAAAAGGGCGCATCGACCGTCCAGGCGAGCGCCAATACCAACAATTACAATGTCTATCCGATCGCGCCGCGCCAGTGGTTCGCCACCCTGTCGGTGATGTATTGAGGACGAATGCGCCCTTCAACCGGCGGAGCCTGCCTCGCACGGGCACTCATGTCGTGCTGTCGGGCGCAACGACGGCGACGGGAGTGGCGCCGCCACTCCCGCCGAAGCCGCCTTTACTGATCGCGCGCCATGAGACTATGTCGCCGAGGCGACCAATAGCGCTCCGCAAGGTGTGAGGCGCAATAATGACGACCTGATCAGTCCGGCGGACCTTGCCGAAATCCTATCCTACGCGACCTGTCACGCGCCGGATATCATTCAGGTTTGTAAACGAGGATGCCGTCCCAGAAATCGCATTTATGTCGCGTCGAGAATTCGTCATCGGATATCACGGTCAAACCGGCGGGCTTGACGTCGAAGCTAAAGATCACAGGGCTATCGGAACTATAGCGAGGCCAGGGCTGATTGCCCGCGCCGTTCGGATTTCCATACCATGCGAAATTCGACCAGGCCGCAATCAGCCTGTCGGAAAGCGCCTGTTCTTCGGCGTTGAATGTCCGAGGCGTTCCTTCATGACCGTGCCAGCCGGGAAAGAGATACATGAGCTCGGCCGTATGATAGGCTTGCGGGGTGAAGCCAGGCATGTCGGGGAAGTAGCTGACCGCGGTCTGATCCCGGAACTCATATTGGTAGACGGGGACCTGATCCGCCACAAGGCGGGTGAAATGCCTGACCTTGCAAGCGCCTATCTGAAAGACGCCATCGGTCCCCGCAGCGTCCGCCCAGGATTGGACGGATGGGTAGGCCTTGAGCGGATATTGCGCCAGAATCTTGTCGATCGTGCCTGGCGGATAGGCAGGCGGTGCGCCGCCGGGACCTGCATTTCCCGCAAACCGGGACTTCAAAAACCCGACAAACTCCTGCTCGCTATATGGCTCGCGGGACTTCCTATTATATTGGATAATGCCCATCATCCAATTGAATTCATTTTCATTGCTCCCGTTCATGATGGGAACATGATTGAAATTGCCCGTCTCGAAAGCGGTTTCAGCGACAGGCGGCAGTACCCTGCCATCTCCGACCAGCGGCGTTGCGCTCGTGCCGAGAAGCGCGCTGTTCTCCAGGATTTTCGAGGCTGGAAGCGACCGGAGGCACCGCGCCGTCACGGCGTCCGATCCGGGACCACAGCCGACGGCGAGCGAAAACGCGATCCCATGCTTGCTTGCGATCTGCGATGGTATGAGCGTCGCCGGTGCGCCGCTTTGCTGAATGGCGCGTTGAAACAGGCCCGCAGACAGCGGAGACAAGAGGTGGGCATTGACATCATGCGCGCCCCCGGATTCACCGAAGATCGTGATATTATCGGGATCTCCGCCGAATTTGGCAATGTTGCGCTTCACCCATGCAAGCGCAAACTGTTGGTCAAGCAGGCCGTAATTTCCAAGCGAACCTCCGGCTTGCAGCGCCGGATGGGCGAGGAAGCCGAACGCATTGAGCCGATAGTTGATGGTGACCACCACAGTGCGGCCCTTTGACGCAAGCTGGCTGCCGTCATAGCCGTTGCTATGTCCTTTCAATGATCCTCCGCCGTGGATGAACAGCATCACCGGCAGCTTGTCAGGCCGGGTGTCTTTGCCAGGGCGGCCGAAGACCGACGTGAAGATATTGAGGTAAAGACAGTCTTCGTTGGTATTGGTCGGTCCCGAAAATGGCTCGATCGCTTCCTGCGCGCAGATGGGACCGTAGTCCGTGGCCCTCCGAACGCCTGACCAGCGTGCATGTTCGACGGGCGCCTTCCACCTGAGATCCCGGACGGGCGGAGCGGCGTAGGGAATGCCCAGAAATTTGGCGACACCGTCAACCAGAATGCCTTGGACCTGCCCCTTATTCGTTTCGACGAGGGGCAGGCTTACTGGGCCCGCGCTGGCCTGCGATGTCAGCGCCGCCAGGAGAACCGCCAGGCCGAGCTTCAGCCTGACGGGACGCCTGCTCATCCGCTTCGAACCGGCCCTGACTCCGAAGCCAAGCCGATGGTCGGCGGTGGGATTCCCCGAACATTCGGTCATGCTGTCATTCGCTCCCAGCTTATCGGGCCAGATGCTGCTGGAACCAGCGCGCGATATAGGCGACGGTTTCACGCCCCTCAGGCGTCATATATTCACCGAAATTATAGGCGCCGTGCTGGCCGCCCTCCATGACATAGAGATAGGAGTCGACGCCGAGCCTGAGCATCTGCGCGTGCGACACGAGAACCGGGCTCATGTCGGTGGCGCGAGTGCCCGTGATC
>NZ_JCATID010000020.1:0-113366 GCF_059693745.1 Sphingobium sp. WR1
CTGCGCTTGATCGATGAGCGCGCGTCCGGTCAGCTTCGCTACCGTCGAACTACACCATCACCCGGGGCACGACCCGCCGCTACGCCGGCTGCATGTCGGTCCGGGTCCTGCATCGCGATGACGGAACGATGGTCAACGACCGAGCGAAACTCATTTGTAATCGGTCGAAGACCCAGCATGATGGCATTAGAGCCGCCGAGCCGATGCAATCGGATCGACGGCTCTAGTGGTCCGATTCTGACATTCGACACCGCTTGAGGCCATGTCCCACATGAATGTCAGAATCTATTCGGACCACTAGAAATATTTGATTCTAGTGGATTTTACGATTTTGACATTTGCAGACCCATCCCAACCGCCAGGGGATGCAAATGTCAAAATCAATCCACTAGATGGCGGCGGCGATCAGTTGCCGGCGATCGAACGGGTTCCGCTCGCATCGGCATAGCGTTCGCGCGTCTCGGCGCGGGCGATGGCGGCAGTGATCGGCGCCTGGACATGCGCAATCGCATTGCGGCGGCAGGCGGCCACCATCGCCAGGTCCGTCGACGCGCAAACCCGCGAAGCGGCGCGGGAGATGCGGCTGCGCAGCTCCTTCTGCTGGTCGGCCTTCGCCAGGTTCAGGTCGCCATGATAGACTTCGCTGGTGCGGCCATTGGACTGGAAATCCTCGGCCGCGGCGGCGCCGGTCAGGGCGGCGACGGCAAGGACGGCGGCGGCAATCTTCGACGAACGGAACATGGGCATATCTCCTCGAAACCTGTTGTGACCCGGGCCGCCCATGGGGGGCATCGCGGCGCCGGAGGGTGCGAGCGGGGAAGCCGGAGGTCTTGGGGTCGGCTCCTGTCCCGCTCGCTTATTCTGTGTAGGCGTGCACGCCGGTCGCCGCGCGTCCGGTTCGACCGGATGCGATCGTCATCGGCCAACGACGCCGGCTTCGACCAATGACAGGAAGGGAGGGGATGAACGGCGCGACGAACGACATCCGCCCGACGACAAGCGGCATGTTCCGTAACGGAAAGTGCGAATCGCAACGAAATCGTCAGATACAAGAACGCCCCCGGCGCAAGGGAGGGCCGGGGGCGTATCCAGGATGCTGTCGGGCACTCCGGATCGGGTTGAACGCTATGACGGAGAGACGACGCCTTTGGCGGTGAACCGTCCCTTAACGCCCACCATCATATCGTCGGGACGACATGGGTGATCCACGGTTCGATGACCGGCCTTCCCCGGACGCCGGGCGGCATGGCCGATGGACCAACCACCTACCAGCGCCGACGAACGACATCAGTCGAGCGGCGGCAGGCCCGCCGCGCGCAACGCATCGGCCAGATAGGCGGCGAAGGCCGCCGCGCGCACCGGCGCGCGCTGGCGTGTCCAGGCGAGCGCGACCAGCGGGCGCCAGGCCGCCAGCGCTTCGGCGTCCAGTCCCGTCAGCGTGCGATAGCGCCGCAGATACCAACCGCTCGCCGCGTCGCGCACCGCCGCCTCCACTCGCCCGACATCGCCGCCCCGCCCGACATCGCCTCCTGGCCCGAAACGCATCACCATTTCGGTCCGCACCAGATCCGTCGCGATCGCACCGCAGGCCGCCCGCGACCAGTCGATCACGCTCACGCCCCTGTCGGTCACGATCAGATTGGCCGGATGCAGGTCGCCATGCGACAGCGCGTCGCCTTCGTTCAGCACGTCCAGCCGCTCGATCGCCGCCAGCCGCAGCGCAGCGCCTACCGGCGCCGCCTCGATATCCTCGGCGATGATCGCCTTGCGGCTGCGCAGCGAAGGCGCATGGCAGGCCTGGATGCGCTGTTGCAGCCGCACCATCTGGTCCAGCGCCCAGCGCGTGCGGTGCGGGCGCCGGCGGATATAGGCCAGCAGATTGGGACCGCGCATCTCCTCATAGACGATGCCCTGCCGCCCGCCCGCCTCTTCCAGGCCGAAGACGCGCGGCACCGGCAGCCCGCTCGCCTGGAGCGTCCGCCCGATCGCATATTCGCGCGCGACGATGCCGGGATCGACGCCCGCATGGAACAGCTTGAGCACCCGCCCGCCGTCCAGCCGATAGACCTGCGCGCTCGCCCCGGCGGCGATGAAGGACGAAGGATCGGGCGGCGTCATTGCGCCGCCCTCTGCCCCAGCCAGCCCGGCTTGGCCAGCGTCTTTTCTACGTCTGGCCGTTTATGCCGCGACGAACATATCTGCGCCCGGCGCCAGGACGCGATGCTCATAATAGCCCGCGTCGATATAATGTTCGGTCAACGCCTCGACATCACTGCCGAAGGCGGCGGCCAGGTCGGGATTGGCTGCGGCATAGGCCAGCGCGTCGAACCCGTCGACATCGCGCCCCGCGGCCCGGCCCCACTGGATATAGTCGCGGGCCGCCGCATCGTCGTCGCTGCCCAGCGCCACGATCAGGTCGGGGTTGGACGCGATATAGCGCAGCCCGTCGAACGCATCGGCGGACCGTCCCTCGGCCCGCCCGGCCAGGTCCAGCCATCGGCGGACAGCAGACTGTAGCTCGCCTGCGTATCGCCCAGCACCAGCGTATCGAACCCCGCGCCGCCATCGACGATATTGTTACCGGCGCCCGGTTCGAGCAGGTCGTCGCCAAGGCCGCCGTCAAGCCGATCATGCCCCGCCCCGCCGGCAAGCAGGTCATTCCCGTCATGCCCGCTGAGGACATCGTCGCCCGCAAGGCCGGCCAGATGATTGTTGCCAGCATCGCCTTCCATGATGTCATGCCGGACAGTCCCGGCCCGGTCATTGTCGGGCACGGTGACGGTCACGATCTCGCTGTCCGTCCCCGCCGCGAAAATCTGCCCGCTCGCCGTCACCTTGAACGCCAGTATCTCGTCGCCCTCGATCAGAAGATCGTCCACGCCGCCGCCGATGACCGGCAGGTCGATGACATAATCGCCCGTCGGCGACTGGGAGACGGCATAGGTGCCGACAAAGGCAGGCACATTGACTTCATCGGCCGTTACGGTCGAATGTTCGGCATCGAAAGCGACCCTGACGGTGCCAGAATAACTGCTCACTTCATGTAGCGTGAGAACCGGCGAAACCGATGTGCCGGCCCCCTCCCCGATCGAACCGGATCGTCGTCACATCGTCACTCGCTCTGGCCGTGAAGGTCAATATCGTGCCACCTCCCGTCACATCCACGAGCGTCGGAAAACTCAGCGACATCAAAACCGGATTCGTCGTATCGGCAGTTGCCATGATCACCCCTGTATCACCCAGCGGATATGCCCCCATATCCTTGAGCGCGCCATCTCCAAATAAATGCAAAGAAATCAACCGTTATTCATTCGCGGCCATAACCCGGCCATGACAAATTCTATCGCGGCTCAGCAAAAATACGCTTTTCGGTTCGCGATAGCCTTCCCGTCTCGCGGCCCTTCCAACCCTTGCCGTATTCCCTCCCCATATCCATCTGGCTGGCTTTGACGGCATCTTGCCCAATCAGAACAAATATGGAACAACACGCCCCATGAGTCTCACGCACATCCAGAAGCAGAGCTTTGCCGAATGCTGACCCACATCTCCGTCCGCGGCGCGCGCGAGCACAACCTCAAGGGCGTCGACGTCGACCTGCCCCGCGATTCCCTCATCGTGATCACCGGCCTCTCCGGCTCGGGCAAGTCGTCCCTCGCCTTCGACACCATCTATGCCGAGGGGCAGCGCCGCTATGTGGAGTCGCTCTCCGCCTATGCGCGCCAGTTTCTGGAGATGATGCAGAAGCCCGATGTCGAGCATATCGAGGGGCTCAGCCCCGCCATCTCCATCGAGCAGAAGACCACCAGCCGCAACCCGCGCTCGACGGTGGCGACCGTCACCGAGATTTACGACTATATGCGCCTCCTCTGGGCGCGCGTCGGCATCCCCTACAGCCCCGCGACCGGCCTCCCCATCAGCGCCCAGACCGTCAGCCAGATGGTCGACCGGGTGATGCTCCTGCCCGAAGGCACCCGCTTCTACCTGCTCGCCCCCGTGGTGCGCGGCCGCAAGGGAGAGTATCGCAAGGAACTGATGGAGTGGCAGAAGGCGGGCTACACCCGCGTCCGCATCGACGGCGAAATCTATCTGATCGAGGACGCCCCGGCCCTCGACAAGAAGTACAAGCACGACATCGAAGTCGTGGTCGACCGCCTCGCCGTCGCCCCGGACATGGCCACCCGCCTCGCCGACAGTTTCGAACAGGCGCTCAAGCTCGCCGACGGCCTCGCCTATGTCGACCTGGCCGAAGGCGTCGTGCCGGGCCGCGAGGACGAAGCCCAGCCCGCCGACCAGAAGATGAAGGGCGCCGGTATTCCCGCCAACCGCATCGTCTTCTCCGAAAAATTCGCCTGCCCCGTCAGCGGCTTCACCATAGCCGAGATCGAGCCGCGCCTCTTCTCCTTCAACGCCCCGATGGGCGCCTGCCCGGCCTGCGACGGCCTGGGCGAGCGGCAGGAATTCGACCCCGAACTGGTCGTCCCCAATGAGGCCCTCTCCCTCAAGAAGGGCGCCGTCGTCCCCTGGGCCAAGTCCAACCCGCCCAGCCCCTATTATATGCAGGTGCTCGGCTCCCTCGCGCAGGAGTTCGGCTTCTCCCTCGACACCCCGTGGGCCGACCTGCCCGGCGAGGTGAAGCTCATCATCCTCCACGGCACCGGCGGCAAGCCCGTCACCCTACGCTTCCAGGACGGCAAGAAAAGTTACGAGGTCAAGAAAGCGTTCGAGGGCGTCATCGGCAACCTCAACCGTCGCCTCCTGCAAACCGACTCCGCCTGGATGCGCGAGGAACTGAGCAAATATCAGACCGCCATGCCGTGCGAGACCTGCAACGGCGCGCGCCTGAAACCCGAAGCGCTCGCGGTCAAGATCGCGGGCGAGGATATCTCCCTCTCCACCCGCCGCTCGGTGGTGGACGCGCTCGCCTTCTTCACCGCCATGCCGGACGCGCTCAACGACCAGCAGAACCAGATCGCCCGCGCCATCCTCAAGGAAATCGTCGAGCGCTTGGGCTTCCTCAACAATGTCGGCCTCGACTATCTGAACCTCGACCGCACCAGCGGCACCCTGTCGGGCGGCGAAAGCCAGCGCATCCGCCTCGCGTCGCAGATCGGCAGCGGCCTGTCGGGCGTCCTCTACGTCCTCGACGAACCCTCGATCGGCCTGCACCAGCGCGACAATGACCGGCTCCTCGTCACCCTGAAACGCCTGCGCGACCTCGGCAACAGCGTCATCGTCGTGGAGCATGACGAGGATGCGATCCGCCACGCCGACTATATCGTCGACATGGGGCCGGGCGCGGGCGTCCATGGCGGGCAGATCGTCGCGCAGGGCACCCTCAATGAACTGCTCGCGCACAAGGACAGCCTGACCGCCGACTATCTGAACGGCACCCGCCGCATCGAGGTGCCCACGAAACGCCGCAAGGGATCGGGCAAGAAGCTCACCGTCCACAATGCCCGCGCCAACAATCTGCGCGGCGTCACCGCGTCTATCCCGCTCGGCACCTTCACCTGCATCACCGGCGTCAGCGGCTCCGGCAAGTCCAGCTTCACCATCGACACGCTCTACGCCGCGTCGGCGCGCGCCCTCAACGGCGCCCGCATCGTCGCCGGGCCGCATGACAAGATCACCGGCCTCGACCATTGCGACAAGGTGATCGACATCGACCAGTCGCCCATCGGCCGCACCCCGCGCTCCAATCCGGCCACCTATACCGGCGCCTTCACCAACATCCGTGACTGGTTCGCGGGCCTCCCCGAAAGCCAGGCGCGGGGTTACAAGCCGGGCCGCTTCAGCTTCAACGTCAAGGGCGGCCGCTGCGAAGCCTGCCAGGGCGACGGCGTGCTCAAGATCGAGATGCACTTCCTCCCCGACGTCTATGTCACCTGCGACGTGTGCCACGGCGCGCGCTACAATCGCGAGACGCTGGAAGTGAAGTTCAAGGGCCAGTCGATCGCCGACGTGCTCGACATGACGGTCGAGGATGCGGTCGAATTCTTCAAGGCCGTCCCGCCGATCCGCGACAAGATGGCGATGCTCGCCGAAGTGGGCCTTGGCTATATCAAGGTCGGCCAGCAGGCCACGACCCTGTCCGGCGGCGAAGCCCAGCGCGTGAAACTCGCCAAGGAACTCTCGCGCCGCGCCACCGGCAACACGCTCTACATATTGGACGAGCCCACCACCGGCCTGCATTTCGAGGACGTCCGCAAACTGCTCGAAGTCCTCCACGCGCTGGTGGAGCAAGGCAACAGCGTGGTGGTGATCGAGCATAATCTCGACGTCATCAAGACCGCCGACTGGATCGTTGATATGGGACCGGAAGGCGGCGTGAAGGGCGGCGAGGTAGTCGCCGAAGGAACGCCGGAGAAGGTGGTGAAGGAAAAGCGCAGCTTTACCGGGCGCTATCTGGCGCCGCTGCTGGGGCTGGAGGCTGTGGCGGCGGAGTGAGGATTATAACTCAGGCTCGATAGGATCGACGAAAGTGTATCAGGATAATCGATGAAGGTACGCATTGTCAGCGTAGGCGAATACGATCGTCATGAAACAGAAGTGCGTTTCATTGCCACTGTGGATGGTCAATCTACACGCACAATGATAACGAACTATGCGATTTACATTCATTGGAGCGGCACTGAATATGCCTCCAGTAGATCCACTAGTGACATATGCTGCAAGTGGGAGGTTATTGGAGGTGATAGTAGCGCACACAATTAGAAATTCAGATGAACGGCCTGCTGCTTATTTGATTACTCATCAGGAAGTTTTGAGGGTAACAGGCAATATGAGTAACGCTGGAAATCCTCACACCCCAAATAAATGGAAATCCTAGAAGTTATTCATATTCCAGCCTCAGCCGTTGCCAATCGGCTAAAGCATCAGTAAAGCGCCGACGAAAAATATCCGCTTCATTCCCGTGAAGCGGATACCTATCTATGGAATAAGTCTGTCCTCGAATGACATCCAAAATTCTCATTTCATTTTGATTCACATTTGGAAAAGCATGGCCTAGCGCCCATAACGCTAGCCGAGCCGCCTCTTCGCCGAGAGCTGGTTCAGGGAACCAATATGGATAAACGAAGTGGTCTTCGTCACGCCCATCGCGAACAGACAAAATGTTTGCGAATTTTATCGACGCATCAACGTCAGGCAATCGGCAAACGGTTTTAAGAGCGTCACTCGGGACAAATGGCTGATTAGTCCAACGTCGCCGTTCATCCCACCACAGCAAAAACCCGTCTCGCAATCGGCCATATAAATTAGCACGTCTGGAATTGCCTTCAATTCTCAGCTCTGTTTGCTCAGTCAAGTCAGTTACGTCGAAGACATGATCCTTGGCGTCCCGCCAGAACGGACCATAGAAGTCCCCACCTCCCGCCTCTCCCCCATTTTCGCGAGCAAGATCATCTCGAATATCTCCTCGCAAAGCCGCAGTGCGCTGAGGTCCATGAAGATACATAATTTTCAATAACTTACGAAGATGGATGCTTTGCAATGACATATGCTCAATCCACTGTTTAGGAGAAAGTCATAACACATTGCCAACGAAAAAGAACAGTTACAGAACATGTTAGATTTGACAATTTGATCAGCGCCAGGAGTTAATTGCAACGATCATCAGCGTCCTAAACTCGCCGCATACCAACGCCGCCCGCACATCATCCGCACTCAGATACGGAAAATCCGCTACATCTCATCCACGCTCGCCCCACCGGCGAGCATATCCAAAATGTCGCTAACCCGCACCCGCGTTCCGGTCACGATCAGCCTCCCCCCGCAAATTGCAGGATCGACGGCGATACGGGAAAAGCCTGCGAGGGTCATGACAGCCAAACTATCAGACAAATTTCTTCCCTGCCAAATTTTCTCCGAATCTTGTCCGATATGGACCAATCCCCGCATCACGCCTCTGCGCGATATGGAAAGCCACATATTTCCGCGCTATCATCCGCTAATGACCAAACTCACCCCCATCGAGTCCGAGTTCGCGACGACCGAGGAAGCCGACGCCCATGACGCATGGGTCCGCGCCAAGGTAGAACGCGCACTCGCGTCCACCAAGCCGCGCATCCCGCATGACGCGGTCATGGCGAAGGCGCAGGCCATTCTCGACAAATATAAATGACGCTGCCGGTCGTTTGGGATGATGAGGCCGAAGCGGCTCTGCTCACCATTCTCGACTATATCGGCCCGCGCAACAAAGTGGCGGCTGACCGCCTCTATGCTGCCATCCGGCACACCGCCGATAATCTGCCCAACCATCCCTACGCCCACCGCCCCGGCCGCAGACCCGGCACGCGAGAAGCTGTGGTCCACCCCAACTATATCCTCATTTATCGCGTCGCCGCCGATGCCATAGAAGTGCTGACTCTCGTTCACGCCCGCCAACAATACCCCTGAAAATCCTATTTGCTGTCCTACACGGCCCCAATCTGCCTACCCTCCCGGCAAGCCTCACTCTTGAAGCAGGAGCCTTGCCATGACCATGCAATTCCCGCCCCTCCCCACCCCGGCCGATCCGGTCCGCGAAGACGGCTGGTCGCCCGCGCGCCAGCGCCGCTTCCTCGAAACCCTGGCGTCCTGCGGCGTCGTGCGCCTCGCCTGCGAATCCGTTCGCATCACCGCGCGCTCGGCCTATAATCTCCGCATCCGCCGCGACGGCGCGGCCTTTCGCCTCGGCTGGGACGCGGCGATCCTCATCGCCCGCGCGCGCCTCGCCGACGATCTGCTCGCCCGCGCCATCACCGGCTGCACCGACACGATCCGCCGCGACGAGGATAATTTCGAAGTCACCCGCCACCGCCACGACAATCGCCTCGCCATGTCGATGCTCGCCCGGCTGGACCGCATGGCCGATTGCCCGGCCGAAGGCTCCGACGCCGCCCTCGCCCGCATCGTGGCGCAGGATTTCGTCGCCTTTCTCGACATGATCTGCCCGGAGGAGGCGGTGCGCGCGGAGGCCGACCGCCTCGACCTCCCCCGCCCCGGCGCCGAACCCGGCGCGCGCACCATGGAGGATGCCCGGATGCTCGACGGCGACATGCCCGACATGCCGGAGCCGGTCGCCGGGGACACGGCCACCGCCCTGTCCCCCGCCGCCTCGGTGGCCCTCTTCATCGCCGCCCGCCTGGCGCTCCATGCGGCGCAGAAACCGCAGATTTCCGACACCCAGCAACGGTGTGAACTTCGCGCGCCGCCGGTGGTCCGCGCGACCCTTCCGCCCGACGAAGCCGCCGCGCGGCTGCGCGGCATCTGGTGGGATGAGGACCGGGAGGTCTGGCGCACCGACTTTCCCGCGCCGCCCGGCTTCGACGGCGAGGAAAGCGACGAGATTTACGATGTCGACGATTATGAGCGCGACCTGACGCCGGAGGAGGAAGAGGCGCTCGCCATCCGCGACGAGGCGGAACGCCGCCCCTATGAGGAAGCCGCCGCCCGCGCCCGCGACCTCTTCTTCGGCTTCGCCATGGACAATGGCGCGATGGCGCAGGGGACGGCGGGGGCCGTCATGGCCCAGGCCAGCCCCGGATGACGGCCCGGATGAGGCACCGCTGACGACCTTGCCGGCCGCCCCCGTCGCGCCGCACCGCGCCGATTTGCTATTATGGGCGCCTTATCCTATAAGGGCGGCGCTACAGTCGCAAATCGACGGTCTTCGGCGCTTTGCGGCCTTCCTCCTTCTTTCCCTGCCCCTTTAGCAACCCGGCGCGTCCACGCGGGATGCGTCGCATTGAAAGAAGGAATATTCCATGAGCATCGTAGGCACCGTCAAATTCTTCAACGCCGACAAGGGCTATGGCTTCATCGCCCCCGATGACGGCAGCCCGGACGCCTTCGTCCACATCAGCGCCGTGGAGCGCGCCGGCCTCGCCACGCTGCGCGAAAAGGACCGCGTCTCCTATGATCTGGAGCAGGACCGTCGCGGCAAGATGGCGGCCGTGAACATCGCCCACGCCGAATAAGCGGCGTTCGGGGCGGGCCGTCGTGCCCGCCCCCCTTCGGCCATAGGTCCGTGCCGCGCCTGCGCCCTGCGGGAATGGCGGCGCGGGCCGGCCGGGCGCCGCTCCCATGGCGTCCGGCCTCCTTCAAGGAGACTGCATGATGGCCAATCCCGACTATCGCGCCCTCGCCGCCCAGGCCCGCGGCGAAGCCGACGCCGCCACGCTGGACAATGTCCGCGACCGCTGCCTGCGGTCCGAAGCCGCCTTTCTCGCCATGGCCCGGCGCCAGGATCTGGCCGACGCCAACCGCGCCCGCCGCGAGCAGGAAGCACCGCCTCTCGTTGGCGAACCCTGAACCGCCGCATCCCCCGCTCGCCCCGTCGCGCCCTGCATATTCCGCGGAACCCGCCGCCGCCCCACCGGTTAAAGCTCCAAACCCTCACCAAGGAGCACTCCCATGATCCGTACCCTGATTTTCGGCGCCATCGCCGCCTATGTCGGCAAGAAACTTTATGACGACGGCAAGCTGACCGAGTTCAAGGACGATCTCGTCACCCGCTACAACGAAGCCAGGGCCAGGCTGGAGGATCGCCCTGCCGCGACGGCAAGCGAATCCGCCGCGCCAGCCGCCCCGCTCGTCTCCCCCGCCGCCGGCCCGGCCCGGCCCCTGCCCAATTGATCCCAGGATTCCGTTCGGCCTGAGCTTGTCGAAGGCCCATATTTTTCCTTGGAGGCTCGAAGCAACGCACTCCATCGACTCCCTGGCCACCCGCCCGCTGCCGTCTCCCCTCTCACGGCATCGGCGGGTGGCTTCTCCTTACCCGTCGCGAAATAGTTACCCTTACGCAACCATCGGCCCGCTGCGGGGTTGTTCCGCCGACGGGGTTTGAAAAAGGAGAGCGCCACCATGCGAAAAACCATTCTCGCCGCCGCCATTTTGGCGATGCTTCCGCTGGGGGCCTGCGCTTCGGACAATGGAGGTGGCTATGGTTATGGCTATGACCGTCCCGGCGACCGCCGCGGCCCGCCGCGTCATCACCGCCGGCCGATCCGCGACAGCGACACCATCTACCGCGACCGCGACGGCCGCTATTATTGCAAGCGCGACGACGGCACCACGGGCACCATCGTCGGCGCCATTGCCGGTGGCGTGCTCGGCAATGTCATCGCACCGGGCGGCTCCAAGACGCTCGGCACCATTCTCGGCGGCGCCGGCGGCGCGCTGGCGGGCCGGGCCATCGACCGGAACGACATCAACTGCGAATAAAGCATTTTCAAGTCAGAGGGTTGCATCTGACGACAGGGAAAATGCGGCAAGCAAGCAAAACATAAAAAAGGGCGCGGGGATCACGCCCCGCGCCCTTTCCTATTGCGTGACGCTGGATTACAGCTTTTCGGTAAGTTCCGGCACGATCTTGAACAGATCGCCGACCAGGCCGATGTCGGCGACCTGGAAGATCGGCGCGTCCTCGTCCTTGTTGATGGCGATGATGGTCTTGCTGTCCTTCATGCCGGCCAGATGCTGGATCGCGCCGGAGATGCCGACGGCGATATAGACTTCCGGCGCGACGATCTTGCCGGTCTGGCCGACCTGATAGTCGTTGGGCACATAGCCCGCGTCGACAGCGGCGCGGCTTGCGCCCACCGCCGCACCCAGCTTGTCCGCCAGCGGGAAGATGGTCGCCTCGAACGTCTCGCCGTCCTTCAGCGCGCGGCCGCCCGACACGATGATCTTGGCACTGGTCAGTTCCGGGCGCTCCTGCTTGGCGATCTCGGCGCCGACGAAGGACGAGATACCCTTGTCTCCGGTCGAGGACACCGCTTCGACCGCGCCCGAGCCGCCTTCCTTGGCCGCCTTCTCGAAGGCCGTGCCGCGAACGGTGAGGACCTTCTTGGCATCCTTCGACTTGACGGTCGCGATCGCGTTGCCGGCATAGATGGGACGTGTGAACGTGTCTTCGCTCTCGACCGACAATATGTCGCTGATCTGCATCACGTCCAGCAGAGCCGCGACACGCGGCGCGATATTCTTGCCGTTGCTGGTGGCGGGCGCGACGAAGGCGTCGTGGCTGCCCATCAGTTCGACGATCAGCGGCGCGACATTTTCCGGCAGCGCATGGCCAAAAGCCGCGTCATCGGCGACATGGACCTTGCCCACGCCCGCGATCTTCGCGGCTTCGGCGGCCACGCCCTCGACGCCCTGGCCCGCGACCAGCAGATGCACCTCGCCCAGCTTTCCAGCGGCGGTGACGGCGGAAAGGGTCGCGTCCTTGACGGCGCCGCCCTCATGTTCAACCCAAACAAGAGTCTTCATATTCTCTATCCTCTACACCCGTCCGGGCCGAGCCTGTCGACAAGCTCAGGGCGAACGGCGTTGGAAACCTGCGTTACGCCGCGACGCCCAGAGCCTTGAGCTTGGCGACCAGTTCATCGACATCGGCAACCTTTACCCCAGCCGACCGCTTGGCGGGTTCGGAAACCTTGAGCGTTTCGAGACGCGGCGAAATGTCCACGCCATAATCGGCAGGCGCCTTGGTCGCGAGCGGCTTCGACTTCGCCTTCATGATGTTGGGCAGCGAGGCATAGCGCGGTTCGTTGAGGCGCAGGTCGGTGGTGATGATGGCGGGCGTGTTGAGCTTCACCGTCTCCAGGCCGCCATCGACTTCGCGGGTCACGCTGACCTTGTCGCCCCCGACCTCGACCTTGGATGCGAAGGTGCCCTGCGGCAGGTTCAGCAGCGCGGCCAGCATCTGGCCGGTCTGGTTGCTGTCATCGTCGATCGCCTGCTTACCCAGGATGATGAGGCCGGCGGCCTCTTCTTCCTGCACCTTGGCGAGCAGCTTGGCCACGCCCAGCGGTTCGACTTCATCGTCGGTCTGGATCAGTATGGCGCGGTCAGCCCCCATGGCCAGCGCCGTGCGCAACGTTTCCTGCGCCTTGGCGACGCCGATGGAAACAGCCACCACCTCGGTCGCGACGCCCTTTTCCTTCAGGCGGATCGCTTCTTCCACGGCGATCTCGTCGAAGGGGTTCATGCTCATCTTGACGTTCGCCAGGTCAACGCCCGTCCCGTCGCCCTTCACCCGCGGCTTCACATTATAGTCAATCACCCGCTTCACGGGCACAAGGATCTTCATCTTCAACATCCTCCATATTAACGCCAAATTCCCAGCCGGGCCAAATCCGCAAATGGGAACAAGGGCGCGGGCAGCCCGCTTCCGGACTGCCCACACCCCCTTGGTGTATCGTTCAGGCGAAAAAGCCGGTCAGGCCGCCTTCCTCACTTCCGCCACGATCTTCTTCGCCGCGTCGCCCAGATCGTCCGCCGGGACGATGGCCAGGCCCGACTTGGCCAGAATTTCCTTGCCCTGCTGGACGTTCGTGCCTTCCAGGCGGACGACCAGCGGGACCGACAGATTCACATCCTTGGCGGCCGCGACGATGCCCTCGGCAATGATGTCGCACTTCATGATGCCACCGAAAATGTTGACCAGGATGCCCTTCACCGCCGGGTCCTTCAGGATGATCTTGAAGGCCGCAGTCACCTTCTCCTTTGAAGCGCCGCCACCGACGTCCAGAAAGTTGGCGGGGAATTCGCCGTTCAGCTTGATGATGTCCATGGTCGCCATGGCCAGGCCCGCGCCGTTCACCATGCAGCCGATATTGCCGTCCAGCTTGATATAGGCCAGGTCATATTCCGAAGCCTCGACCTCGGCCGGGTCTTCCTCGGTCAGATCGCGCAGCTGCGCTATGTCCTTATGGCGGAACATGGCGTTGCCGTCGAAGCCCACCTTGGCGTCGAGCACCAGCAGATTGCCCTGCTCGGTCAGCGCCAGCGGATTGACTTCGATCTGCTCGGCGTCGGTGTCGAGGAACGCGGCGTAGAGCGACGAGGCGACCTTGGCGGCCTGCTTCGCCTGGTCGCCGGTCAGGCCCAGCGCGGCGGCGACGGCGCGGCCATGGTGCGGCTGGAAGCCGGAAGCCGGATCGACCGAGAAGCTGTGGATCTTTTCGGGGGTCGAATGGGCGACCTCTTCAATGTCCATGCCGCCTTCGGTCGACACGACGAAGGCGATGCGGCTGGTGGCGCGGTCGACCAGCAGGGCCAGGTAGAATTCCTTGGCGATGTCGGCGCCGTCGGTGATGTAGAGGCGGTTGACCTGCTTGCCCGCTTCGCCGGTCTGGATCGTGACCAGCGTATTGCCCAGCATGTCGGCCGAATGGGCCTTCACTTCGTCCAGGTTGAAGGCAAGGCGGACGCCGCCCTTCGCTTCGGGAGCCAGTTCCTTGAACTTGCCCTTGCCGCGACCACCGGCATGGATCTGCGACTTCACGACATAGAGCGGCCCAGGCAGCTTCTTGGCGGCTTCGACGGCTTCTTCGACGGTGAAGGCGGCATAGCCGGCGGCGATCGGCGCGCCATATTTGGCCAGCAGTTCCTTGGCCTGATATTCGTGAATGTTCATGGGCTCGCCCGTCCTTTTGCGTTGAACCTGATGTCCAGCGGCTAAGCACAGGCGGCAAAGGGGCGCCAGCAGATTTTGCAAAATCACTTTGCAAAATTGCAAAACGGTTGCAGGGAACGGCGCCGGATTATTGTGAAATCGAGGTCACAGGCTGCACTTCAGGACGGCCTTGCTCATCACCCGAAATATCTCCGGATCGTCCAGCGCCCGCAGTTTGTAGAGCAGTTCGTCCATGCCCATCTTCCCGCTGTGAGATTTGCGGAGCGACGCGATCGACTGGAGCTTGCGCAACTGGTCGACGCTCAATCGGTCGGCCATCCGCCGCGCCAAACATTCCGCCTTATGCTGCGACAGGCCGGCCTCCAGCAGCTTCGCGCGCAGCCGCGATTCGGGCGACAGTCCGCTACAGGAAACCAGCAACAGCGACAGGGAAAGCAGGCCGACGGCAGCGCGAAAGGATATGGTCGTCATGCCGGCATTCATGCCAATTGTTGGCTGAACACAGCCTAAATGCAGATGCAGTGACAGGGAGCCGATAATGGACAGGATTTTCGCGACATTCTCTCACCGGATCGCCAGTTGGACCGGTCAACCGACCGCCTTCATCCTCGCCATCGGGGTCGTGCTGATCTGGGGCATCACCGGGCCGATCTTCCATTATTCGGATACATGGCAACTGGTCATCAACACCGGCACCACCATCGTCACCTTCCTGATGGTGTTCCTGATCCAGAATGCGCAAAATCGCGACGGCTCCGCGATACAGGCCAAGCTGGACGAACTGATCCGGGCGGTGGACGGCGCGCGCAACGATTTCATCGGCATCGAACATCTGACGGAAGCCGAACTGGAACGCATCAAGGATATTATGGAACGGGAATATGGCGACGATATGATCCATCGCCGCTCCATCGAACGTCTGATCCAACGACGCTGATCGCCTCACCCGCTAATGGGCGCGGACGATCAGCCGTTCATTTTCCCTGCGATAGGCATCAACTTGATTCGTGTAACCGCGCGCCAGGCTCTCATAGGCCGCACGCCCTTCCCGCGACGCACTGGCCTGTGCGCGGATCAGGGAAATCTGCTGGCGATGCAGCAGATAGTTGACATCCGTCTCCATGCTCATCTTCGCCCTCCTCATTATGAGATTGACCGATGAGCCGATAATGCGACTCACGCGCATATCAGCGACGCGATGCTATCATGATCGCGCAGGCAGGCGAACAGGCTAATTACCGCAAATGTTCGGAGCGGCGCGGTCGGGGGGCAACCCAGCGCAATACGGCAAAACCGGCCAGGGCGGACAGAAGCGATCCCATCAGCACGCCCCCCTTGGCCTCCTCCACCAGCAGTGGTTGATCGGGGAAGGCCAGCGCGCCGATGAAGAGGCTCATGGTAAAGCCGATCCCGCACAGCATGGCCATGCCATAGACCTGCGTCCAGTTCGCGCCCGATGGCCGCTCGGCAATGCCCAGCCGCGCCGCGCCCCAGATGGCGCCGAACACGCCGATCTGCTTGCCCAGGAACAGCCCCAGCGCAACGCCCAGAGGCAGGGGCGACAACAGGGCGCCCAGCATTTCCCTATTCAGCACCAATCCGCTGTTCACGAAGCCGAACAGTGGAATGATGGCATAGGCGCTCCAGGGATGAACCGCATGTTCCAGTCGATGAAGCGGGCTGTCAGCTGCATCGGGGGCGCCCGGCGTACAGCGGATCGGCACCGTCATCGCGGCCAGCACTCCCGCAACCGTGGCGTGCACGCCCGACAAGAGGGTGAAATACCAGAGCAGGGCGAAACCGATCATATAGGGCGCAAGCGCCCTCACACCCGAACGGTTGAGACCATACATCACCGCCAGCACGCTCGCCGCCGCCGCAAGAGCCGCCAGATCCAGTCCCTTCGTGTAAAAGAGGGCGATAATCGCCACCGCGCCCATATCATCGACGATCGCGACGGCGGTCAGGAACAGTTTGAGCGAGGCCGGCGCGCGATTGCCGAGCAGCGCCAGCACGCCGATGGCGAAAGCGATGTCCGTCGCGGCGGGGATGGCCCAGCCATCGGCCAGCCCCGGCTGCGCCTTCGTCACCGCCAGATAGACGAGCGCCGGGACGGCCATGCCCGCGACAGCCGCGAGGATCGGCAGCCGTCGCCTGTCCCATGTGGACAGCCCGCCGTCGAGAAATTCGCGCTTGATCTCCAGACCCACGACCAGGAAGAAAATCGCCATCAGCCCGTCATTGATCCAGAGATGGGCGGTCATCGGCCCCAATTTGGCCGACAGGGTCGGTCCGAGTTCCAGATGGACCAGCATATGATAGAGATGGCTGGTGCCCGGCAGATTGGCGAACAGCATGGCCAGCCCCGCCGCGACGATCAGCAACATCGCGCCACCCGCTTCGCCGGTCAGAAAATCCCGAAGAGCGGAAGCAGGTCGTTGCATCATCTGGAAATAAGTCCTTTTCGGTGCCTGAGGAGAAGCGAAGGGGCTTGGAAACGACATGCGTCAATGGCATCCTCTCCCCTGATCGGGCATGGGGGTCAAGCCTTTGGGGGACGGGCTGTTTGCGGCGCTTGCGGCGTTGCATCATGAATTGCTGCTGTTCGCAGCCGTGGGCCTCGCCATTGGCGGCCTGGACGACGCCCTTGTCGACCTCATCTTCCTGCTGCGAAAGGTCTGGCGCGACCTTACCATCTATGTCCGCCATCCGCGGATGACGACGGCCGGCCTGCCCCCATCCCAACGCCCCGGCAAGATCGCCATCTTCGTGCCCGCCTGGCAGGAATCCTCCGTCATCGGGCCGATGCTGCGCCACGCGCTGAGCCGCTGGGGAGACGCCCGTTATCGCATCTTCGTAGGCACCTACCCGAATGACCCGGCAACGATCGATGCGGTCGCGGCGCTGGCGGCGGACGAACCACGCCTGTTGCTGGCCATCAACGACCGTCCCGGCCCAACCACCAAAGCGGACTGCCTCAACCTGCTGTGGCGCGCCATGCTGGCGGAGGAAGCGGCTGGCGGCTTCCGTTACAAGGCCGTCGTGCTGCACGATGCCGAAGACGTCGTCCACGCCGACGAAATCCGCGTCTACGACTTCATGATCGACCGCTTCGATCTTGTTCAACTGCCCGTTCTGCCGCTGCCCGGTCGCGGCGGATGGCTCTCCCGCGCCATTGCCAATCATTATGGCGACGAGTTTGCGGAGAGCCATGGAAAATTGCTGACCGTGCGCGAGGCACTGGGCGCGTCCGTTCCCTCCGCCGGCGTCGCCTGCGCCTTTGAGCGCGACGCGCTGGAGGCATTGGCGGATGACCCCGCCTATGGCCCGTTCGATCCGTCCTCCCTGACCGAAGACTATGAGGCTGGCCTGCGCATCCGCGACATGGGCGGGCGCAGCGTCTTCATCCGAATGCGCGACGCTGCCGGAGAATTGGTGGCGACGCGCGAATATTTCCCCGACAGCATCCCTGCCGCCGTGAAGCAGAAGGCCCGCTGGATGATCGGCATTTCGCTTGCCGGCTGGGATCGGATGGGCTGGCGCGGCGGCCCCGCCGAATGGTGGATGCGCCTGCGCGACCGGCGCTCGGCAATGGCGGCGCTGGTGCTGTTCGCGGCCTATCTGACCTTGCTGCTCGGGGCCGCCCTTTTACTGATCGGCCAGTTTCGCCCGCTTCCGTCCCATATGTCGCCCCTGCTGACCCCCCTCCTCTGGCTGAACCTGGGACTGATGCTGTGGCGTGCGATCATGCGCGCGCTGTTCGTGACCCGCGCCTATGGCTGGCGCCATGGGCTGGGCGCCGTCCCGCGCACGCTCATCGCCAATTACATCGCCATCCTGGCCGCCCGCCGGGCCGTCTTCCTCTATGTCCGCTCCTTGATGGGCACACCCCTGACCTGGGACAAGACGCAGCATCATTTTCCTGATCTGCGGACCGATCCATGATAGCGGCAGGCGGTCGCCCTCTGCGCTTCTTCGCGCTGCTCATGCTTGGCTGGATCGGCGTCCGCGTTGCCGCTTATTATGAACCGGCGGGCGCGCCATTTCCCGATGTCGCCCTGCGACAGCCCGCCATGGCATCCCCGTTTTTGCCATCGCAGCCTGTCCGGTGGAGCGGCCCGCCGTTTCTCCAGCCAAGCGCGGCCGGGGTCATCCGACCCTCCGCCCGGACGCCGCTCCTGGCCGCCCGCTCTCCTCTGTCCACCGCCCCCTCGTTCGCCAATCCGGGCGCGCCGGTCGATTTGCTCGAATTCATCCGCTTCACTACTGCCTTCGCCAACCGGCATCATGCCAGCGACGCCATGGGCAGCGCGCCTACCGCCCTTCCCCGCCCCCTGCCCGCACCGCAACCGCAGCAGCCCCGCACAGATCGATGGCGCGGCGGCGCCTGGCTGCTCTGGCGCCCCGGCGACGCCAGCCGGGCCGACATCGCCACGGTCGGACGGCTGGGCGGATCGCAGGCGGGGCTTCGCATCGACTATGCGCTTGCTCCCGGCTCGGCGCGACGCCCCGCCGCCTATGCCCGCATCACCAGCGCGCTGGAACGGCCGACCGCACCCGAAGGCGCTATCGGTCTGGCCGTCCAGCCCTTCCCCGCCCTCCCCGTCAGCTTTGCGATTGAACGCCGCGTCAAGATGGGCGCCGGCGCCCGCAACGCCATGGCGGTCCTTGCCGTCGGCGGCTTCGGGCCGACCCGTATCGCGCCCGGTATAGAGGCCGAGGCCTATGCCCAGGCCGGTCTCGTCGGCTTCCGCCGCCGCGACGCCTTCATCGACGGCAAGCTCTCCCTGTTCACGCCCCTTGCCGATACGCCGCTGCGCATCGGCGCGGCCATTTCCGGCGGCGCCCAGCCCGGTGTCGAGCGGATCGATATCGGCCCGGAAATCCAGCTTCGCCTGCCCCTTCCCCAGACCGCCGCCCGCCTCTCCGTCGAATGGCGCCAACGGATCGCGGGCAAGGCGGCACCGTCCTCCGGGCTGGCCGTCACGCTGGCGGCGGATTTTTGACCGCTCCCGCCCAAGCCGCCTTTATATCGCCGCGCTTTGCGACTAGGCCTTGAGAAGCCATGGATCTTTACCTGCCCATCGCCAATCTTTCGGTGAACGCGCTGGTCATCATCGGCCTGGGCGGCGTGGTGGGCCTGTTGTCGGGCATGTTCGGCGTAGGCGGCGGCTTCCTGACGACGCCGCTGCTCATCTTCTACGGCATTCCCCCGACGGTCGCCGCCGCCTCCGCCGCGTCGCAGGTGACGGGGGCCAGCGTCTCCGGCGTCGTCACCCATATGTCGCGCGGTACCGTCGACTTCCGCATGGGCGGCGTGCTGATCGCCGGGGGCGTGGTCGGCGCGGGCCTGGGCGTGCTGATCTTCCGCCTGCTCCAATATCTGGGGCAGATCGATACCGTCATCGGCATCCTCTACGTCCTGATGCTGGGCGGAATCGGCGGGTTGATGGCCAAGGAATCGATCCAGGCGCTGGTCGCACTCAAGACCGGGCAGAAGCCCCAGGCGCGCAAGCGCCGCCACCATCCGCTGGTCGCCGCGCTGCCGATGCGCTGGCGCTTCTATCGCTCGGGTCTCTATATCTCGCCGCTCGCGCCGCTGCTGCTCGGCATGGCGACGGGCATCCTCACCATGTTGCTGGGCGTGGGCGGCGGCTTCATCCTGGTGCCGGCGATGCTCTATCTGCTCGGCATGACGACCCAGTCTGTGGTCGGCACATCGCTGTTCCAGATATTGTTCGTCACCATGGCGACGACGATGATGCACGCGATGACGACCAAGGCGGTCGATCTGGTCCTCGCCATGCTGTTGCTGATCGGCAGCGTCACCGGGGCGCAGGTCGGCACGCGCCTGTCGATGACGATCCGGCCGGAATATCTGCGCATCCTGCTGGCCGCCATCGTGCTGCTGGTCGCGGCGCGAATGGCGCTGGGCCTCGGCTTCCGGCCCGACGAAATCTACACGATCGAGGTGCGGTGACGATGCGCCGCCCACTTGCCTTGCTCACGGCGGCGCTGATGCTGGGCGCGGCCGACGAGCCGCAACTGGTGCCCGACGTGTCGCAGCGCGATGTCGAGATTCAATACAGCTTCACCGGCGCGGACCTGCTGCTGTTCGGGGCGATCGTCTATCCCGGCGGGGTGCGGCCGGAAAAGCCCGCCGACGTCGTGGTCGTGCTGAAAGGCCCGGACCAATCGATCCTGATGCGCGAAAAGCAGAAGGTCGCGGGCATCTGGGTCAATGCCGATCGCGCGCGCTTCCAGTCGGCGCCCAGCTTCTACGCCATGGCGTCGTCGCGCCCCATCGACCGGATCGTCGATGAACGCACCGCCGCCATCTACGAACTGGGCGTCGACAAATTGCAACTTTCCCCCTCCTCGCTCAACGACAGCGCGGAACTGGACCGGTTCCAGGCCGGGCTGGTCGACCTGCGCGAGCGCTCCGGCCTGTTCGTGGAGCGCCCCGGCACGATCGAGATCACCGACGGCGTGTTGTATCGGGCGCGCCTGCCCTTGTCGGCGCGCGTCATTGTCGGCGACTATACCGCCGAAACTTTCCTGGTGCAGGACGGTCGGGTTGTCGCCGCCGCGGTGCGCGACATCACCGTCCGCAAGTCGGGCTTCGAACAGTTCATGGCGGTCGCGGCCGAACGATGGTCCTTTCTCTATGGTCTGGTGGCGATCGCGCTGGCAGTCGGCATGGGCTGGACGGCCGGCGCAATCGCGCGGCGGATCTAACGTCAAATCGGACGCATCCGTGCGCGTCATCGCTTGTCAAAACGGAGGGGTCACGTCCCCGTCGGTCAGAATGGCGGCATAATCGGCCGGATCGACATTGCTGCCCGACAGGACGACCACCACCGCGCCGTCGCGCGGCGGCACCAGACCGGCCAGCAACGCCGCAAGCGCCACCGCCCCGCCCGGCTCGACCACTAGTTTGAGTGTCGAAAAGGCAAAGCGCATCGCCGCGCGCACCTGATCGTCGGTCACGGCCAACCCGCTCGTCACCAGCGCGCGGTTGATCGGAAAGGTCAGTGCGCCAGGGCTAGGCGCCAGCAGTGCGTCGCAGATGGACCGCGCATCCGGCGCCACCGTTTCCCGCAGCCCGCTGCGCAGCGATCGCGCGGTATCGTCGAACCCGGCCGGCTCGACCGTATGAATGTCGACATGCGCTGCCCGCGCCTTGACCGCCGTGGCGATTCCCGCGGTCAGCCCACCGCCCCCGCAGCAGACGAGCAGTTGCGCGATCTCCGCACCGGCCTCCGCCGCCTGGTCGACTATCTCCAGTCCGGCCGTGCCCTGCCCGGCGATGATGAAGGGATCGTCGAAGGACGGCACCAAAGTCGCACCCCGCGTCCGCGCCAGTTCGGTTGCGATCTCCTCCCGGCTCTCGGTCAACCGGTCATAGGGCACCACCTCCGCGCCCAACGCACGGGTATTGGCAATCTTGATGGCGGGCGCGTCGGCCGGCATCACGATCGTCGCTGGCATATCCAGCATCCGCGCCGCCGCCGCCACACCCTGCGCATGGTTGCCCGATGACCAGGCGACCACCCCCGCTGCCCGCTCGGCATCATCCAGCCGCGCCAGCCGGTTATAGGCGCCGCGAAACTTGAACGATCCGGTATGCTGCGCGCCCTCGAACTTCAGCAGCACGCGCCGCCCGCATCGTTCGTTAAGGCGGGTATTTTCCAGCAGCGGAGTGCGCACCGCCGCCTGCGCGATCACCCGAGCGGCATCCATTATGTCGTCGATCGCGATGGCAAGGTCCTGGCTCATGCCTTGTCTTAGAGTCTGTTTGGAAAATGCGCAAAAGCGCATTTTCGGCGCGGCGCCGGCCCGCTCCAGTGGGAACCGGCTTCATACGAGACGATGCCGCAACAAGACGGGAGAAGTCGCGTCCTCGCCGGATCATTGCTCGCGAAAGGCGCGGTGGAAGCTGTCGAACAGCGGTTGGAAGAGATATTGGAACAGCGACCGGCCGCCCAGGTTGATGAACACTTCCGCCGGCATACCGGACACCAGCCTGACATCCTGCAGCCCCCTGATCTCCGACCCGTCAATCTCGATTTCCACCTTGTAGAACAATGTGTTCGTCGCCTCATCCAGCGTCGCGTCCGGGCTCACGTCCCGCACCACGCCATGCAGCAGGGGCAATATGCGCGCCTTGTAGGGGGTCAGCTTGACCTCGGCTCGAAGATCCTTGTGAACGACGTCGATATCATGGGCCTTCAGCCGCGCCGACACGATGATCTTCTCCCTGTCGGGCACGATGTCGAGCAGCGGCTGTCCCGCGCCGACCACGCCGCCCGCCGTCACCAGCCGCAGGTTCATCACCGTGCCGTCGACCGGGGCGACGATCTGCTGGCGCTGCTTGATGTCGCGGCTGACCGCCAGCCGCTCGCGCGCATCGGCCAGGCTGACCTGGACCTCGCGCTGCTGGGCGGCGGTTTCCGTCGCCTGCTGGCCGCGGATCAGGGACATTTGCGCCGTCGTTTCGCCGATCGTGTCGCGGATACGACCCAGGCTCCCGGTCAGTTGGCCCTGCTGTCCCACCGTCGCGGCCTGCTGGCGCTGGAGCGCCAGAAGCCGCGACTTGCGCTCCAGCCCTTCATTGACGAGGGCGCTGACGCTTTTCATTTCCTCCGCCAGCAGGCTATTCTGGTCGCCCAGGGCGGCGACCTGCGACCGAGTCCCCGCCATGTCGGCACTGGCCTGGCCAAGACGCTGGTTCAGGACGGAAATCTGGTCGCCCAGGGCCCGCTTCCGGGTGCGGAACACGGCGTCGGATGCCGCAATGATCGAACGGACTTCCGGGTCGGCGTGCTTGGCCAACAGTTCCTGCGGATAGGCGACGGCACCCGCGCCGCTCAATTCCGCCGTCAGCCGTGCATCCTGCGCCAGCAAGGCATAATAGCTTGTCCGCATCGCCGCTTCGCGTGCTTCGCTCTGCGTGTCGTCCAGCAGGACGAGCGGCTGTCCGGCGACGTGGCCTGATCGGCATGTCCGGCAATGCCGAATTTCCTCATCTTCACTTTGCCGTGCGGTTTCAGGACAAGAGCATCGACCCGTTCACCGGGCCGGGCGGACCGGGCGACTGCAAGCGAAAGCAGCCGGGTGCGGGATCGCTCTGGACCGCTCGCGCGGCGCAGGCGCTCCACTACCAGCCCACGGCCGTCATCGCGATCGCCTTTGCGCCGGCCGTTCCTGCGGCGTCGGTCGCCGATCGGGCGGCGTCCATAGGCCGGCAGGGGCGGATGGACCCGATCATCCTATGGGCGGATATATTCGGGTCCCAGACGGGGGATATACAGCGTTTCCGCATCATCGACCCGAACCAGGACAGCCTGTTGGACCAAAGCAAAAAGCTGGATCAGGGGCATCTTTCCTGGTTCACCTACGCAGGTCGGCGCGCGCCCGAGGGCGGCTGGAAGCAGGGTCGCTATATTGGCACTTATGAATTGATGCGCGGCAGCGCCATCGTGGCCCGCGGCCGTTCCGAGACGGTCATCCAATAGGAGCGCAGGAACGGCCCCCCTCTCCGACCTCATGCGCAGAAAAAAGCGCGCGAAGCCGTACGGCCCCGCGCGCATCAGGTCTGCCTGGGAGAGGGAAGGAAATTCAGCGCGACGCGAATTGACGTCCACGGGTCGCGACCGCCCAGCGCTGCGGTGTCGCGTTCGGCGCGGTTTCGCGCACGAAGCACTGGCCACGCTGCGACCGGACCATCCGACAGGCCGCCATCGCATCGGCGCGGCTGGCGAAACCGCTGACCGCCAGACGGTGATAAAGCTTGCCGCCCACCGTCGCCTGGCTGGTCAGGACCGGGAAGGCCGCGATCGACGCGCTGCGCCCCGCCATTCCCATCCATTTCTCCTTGGCGATCGCCGCGCTGTCATAGGCGCCGAGCTGGACCACCCAGTTGCTGGCCCCCTTGCCGACTGGGCCGACCGGCTTGAGGAAGGCCGCCTTCCGCATCCGCGCCATCGGCGCCGGAGCAATGGCGCGTTGCGCCACGACCGGGCGACGGCCCTGTTCCTCGATGATGAAATCCCCGCTGGCGACGCGGACGGGTGCGGCGACGGAGGCCGGCGCCTGCACCGGCTGCACTATGGGCGCCTGCGCGGCTTCGGCGACCTGGACCGGCGGCATTGTTTCGGCGGCCGGAAGCGGAGGCGCGCCATGGTCCGCGGCCGCCATCTCCACCGGCGTCGCGGCCGGCGCGGCGAGCGCCAGCATGGCCGGCTGCCCCTGGTCGGCGCCATTGATCGTCACGCCCATCAGCGCAGCGACGCGCTGCGGCGCCAGCGACGGTTCGGCGATCTGCGCCCAGTCGGTGATGCGCCTGTTGGCGTCCTTCGGATCAAGGTCCATGCCCACCAGCAGCCGCGCATCCTTCCAGCGCCCGGCCAGCGCATAGGCATAGGCCAGGTTCTGGCGTGTCCGCGCGGTGGCCGACGGATCATGGATCGCTTCCGACAGGATGCGCACGCCCTCCGCCGCATCGCCCGCCATCGCCATGGCCAGGCCATAGTCGGACGCGGGGACAGTATCGGCATGGGCGGTCAGCAGATTGCGCGCGGCATCGGGGCGGCCCTGCGCCACCTGCACCAACGCCAGGCTGACGATCGTGCGCGCATCGGTGCTGCCCAGCGCCAGCGCGTCGGACAGCGCCGTCTCGGCCGAAGCGAAGCGCCCCGCCAGCACATAGGCGCGGCCCAGAATCTGGCGATATTCGCCATTTTGCGGCGCCAGTTGGACGGCGGCCTCGGCCGCCTCCACCGCCTTGCCGGCATTGCGGTCGGCCAGCGCCTTGCTGGCGGTTGCGGCCAGCTTCGCCGGATCGCCCTTGACCGGCGCGATCGACGCGGACGGACGGAAGGCCGCGCCGGTGCAGCCGACCATCGTGGTGGCGACCATCAGCGAAGCCAGTGCCGCCTTTCCGAATGTCTTGCGGTTCATATCTCTAATCCTCGCTTCATTTGCCCGCGCGCAGGCGCGGCAATTGTTCGGTCAGCCGGTCCACTTCCGGCAGGTTGCTGAGAAATTCGTCGAGCGCCTGCGTCACCATCTGCTGCGCCGAACGGCCGGTCAGCGCGCTCGCCAGCCGCAGCTTCAGGTGGCGGTCGGCATCCAGCCGCAGCGTGAAGGCCGCCTTGCGGTTGGGCGCGGGCTTGGGCGTGGGCTTCGTGCGCTCCTGCGTGGCGCCGATCCGCTCGGCCAGTTCCTCGCGCTCCACAACGACAGCGGGCACGACAGCAGCCTCCGGCGCAACCCCCGCCAGACTGACGGGCGTGGTCACGCCCATCGGCGTCAGGCCGAGCGCCACCGGCGGCTGTTCGACCGGCATGGGTTCAGGCTGAACGTCGAAGCCCATGTCGTTCCAACCGAGGTCATCCTGCTGGCCAGGCTCCAGTTGGACAGCGAGCGCCGCATTCCGGCCGAAGCCGAGCATGGGGCGGCGCATCGCCGGCTGGGCCGCGCCCTTGCGGGCGAGCAGGCCGGAGGTGAGCGATGCGAGCGGCTTTGCTTCTGCCATGACGATGCCCTCCTTACTGGCCGATCACGCGGCGGCCGAAGCCACCGCCGGCGGGACGCACGGCACCGATCGTGCCGACGCTGCCTTGCGGCACGGAAAAGACTGTGCGGCGGAAATTCTTCTCCAGCCGGTCGAAGACATAGGCCCACAGCGCCTCGACCTCTCCGGCGGAGCGGCCCTTGGGGTCGACCTCCATCACGGTGCGGCCGTCGATCATCGACGCGGCGAAATCGGTGCGGTGGTGCAAAATCACCGGCGCGACCGTGCCATGCTGCGACAGGGCGACGGCGGCTTCGGAGGTGATGCGCGCCTTGGGCGTAGCGGCGTTGACGACGAAGATCAGCGGCTTGCCCGCGCGTTCGCACAGGTCGACCGTGGCGCCCACGGCGCGCAGGTCGTGCGGGCTGGGCCGAGTCGGCACGACGATGAGTTCCGCGACCGAAATGACGCTCTGGATCGCCATGGTGATGGCGGGCGGCGTGTCGATGACGGCCAGCTTGAAACCCTGCTGGCGCAATATCTCCAGATCGGCGGCCAGACGGGCGACGGTGGTCTGGGCGAAGGCGGGAAATTCGGCCTCGCGCTCGTTCCACCAGTCGGCCAGCGATCCCTGCGGGTCGATGTCGATCAGCACGACCGGGCCGGCGCCGGCGCGCTGCGCCTGTACCGCCAGATGCCCCGACAGGGTGGTCTTGCCCGACCCGCCCTTCTGCGACGCCAATGCCAATATCCGCACGCCTAACCCCCGACGAAAATCCAGTCCCGCCAGGACCTGCCACGGGCGCACCTAAAATTCGGTTAACCGGCCCGTAGCGGAAAGGACTGCCGCCGCGCCGCACTTATGCTAATCGGACCTTAACCTTGTCGCGTCATGACAATCGCAATGGATTGCCGCAGGAGCATGAATATGAAGCAGATCTGGGGAGCCATGGCCGCCGGCGCATTGCTGGCCCTGTCCGCACCAGTGCTGGCCGATGTGAAGACCGGCGTCGATGCCTGGCAGCAGGGGGACTATGCCAAGGCGATCGGCGAATGGCGTCCTCTGGCCAATGCCGGCGATCCCGACGCCCAGTTCAACATGGGCCAGGCCTATAAGCTGGGCCGCGGCGTTCAGCCAGACCCCAGGGCCGCGATCGACTGGTATCGCAAGGCGGCCGTCCAGGGACATATGCGCGCCGAGGAGAATCTGGGGCTACTGATGTTCCAGCAGGGCGAGCGCGCGGGGGCCATGCCCTATCTGCAACGCGCCGCGATGCGGGGGGAGCCGCGCGCGCAATATATCGTCGGCACCGCCCTGTTCAATGGCGACCTGATCGGCAAGGATTGGGTGCGCGCCTATGCGCTGATGAGCCGCGCGGCGGCGTCCGGCCTTGCCCAGGCATCGACCAGCCTGACGCAGATGGACAAATATATTCCCGAGGATCAGCGCAAGCAGGGTCTGGCCATGGCGACCAATCTGGAACGGGACAAGGGCACCAGTTTCGCCGCGGCCGAACCTGCGCCGGTCCGCGCCACGCCCGCGCCGGTGCGCACGGAGGAAATGCCGGCATCCAAACCACCAGCGCCCAAACCGGCCCCGCCTGCACCTCGTCCTGCACCAAGGCCCGCCGCGCCCAAGCCGCAGGTCGCAGCCGCAGCGCTGCCCAAACCCGCATCCGGCAATTGGCGCGTCCAGCTGGGCGCCTTTGGGGAGGAAGGCAATGCCCGCGCGCTGTGGAACCGTCTGACCGGCAGGGTCAGCGGCCTATCCGCCTACCAGCCCTTCCTGGTGAAGGCCGGCGCCGTCACCCGCCTCCAGGCCGGCCCGATCGCCAGCAGCGCCGATGCCAGCCGTCTCTGTTCGCGCATCAAGGCGGCCGGGGCGGACTGTATGCCCAAGAAGATCTAGTGGTCCGATTCTGACATTCGACACCGCTTGAGGCCATGTCCCACATGAATGTCAGAATCTATTCGGACCACTAGAAATATTTGATTCTAATGGATTTTACGATTTTGACATTTGCAGACCCATCCCAACCGCCAGGGAATGCAAATGTCAAAATCAATCCACTAGTTCCTACATCCGTTCGTTTTGAGCGTGTCGAGAAACGAGGCAGAGCCGAGTTCAGCGTAGCTATAGCAGGATGGCTTTTGTTTGAATCGTCATTGCGAGCGCAGCGAAGCAATCCAATGTCACCCCCATGGATTGCTTCGCTGCGCTCGCAATAACGAGGTAAGTCGACCTGATGTCATCCGACGCTAACCGCGAGCGAAGTTCTACCCGCTTTTCGACACGCTCGAAGCGAACGGATGTGGAGTCAGTGCCTCCCCGCCTGCTCCAGCATCCAGTCGCGAAACTGCGCGACCGCCGGGCTGGCCAGCGCATCGGGCGGGTAGACGAGATAATAGGCCTGCTCGGTCGACATCGGCCGGGCGAAGGGGATGACCAAAGTCCCCGCCTCCAATTCCGGCCGAATGAGGAAGCTGGGGATCAGCGCCACCCCCGCCCCGGCCGCCGACGCCTGCGCCAGCATCAGAAAATGTTCGAAGGCCGGACCCGGCGCCAGCCCCGACGCATCCACCCCCGCCGCTGCCAGCCAGCGCGGCCAGGCGTCGCGGCGCGACGTCTGGCTGAGCAGCGGCGCATGGAGCAGGTCTGCGGGCGTGCGCAGCGGGTTCGCCGCCAGCCATCCCGGCGCACAGACCGGCACCGCCTCCTCGCGGAACAGATAGTCCATCGCGACGCCCGGCCAGTCCTGCGCGACACCGAAATGGACAGCTGCATCGAAATCCTCATGCCCGAAGTCGAAGGGCTGCGACCGGGCGGCGAAGTCGATCACCAGATCGGGATGCCGCGCCGTCAGTTGCGGCAGCCGCGGCGCCAGCCAGCGCATCCCGAAGCTGGGCAGGGTCGCGACCCGGAGCGCCGTCTGCGACGGCCGCGCCGATGCCCGTGCCGTGGCGCGACGGATGGCGTCGAGCGCGGGCAGCAGTTCCTCGGCATAGGCCCGGCCCGCTTCGTTCAGCCGCACCCGCCGCCCGATCCGGTCGAACAGCGGCGTCTGGAGCATATCCTCCAGCTGCGCGATCTGGCGGCTGACTGCGCTTTGGGTCAGGCCGATCTCCTCTCCGGCGCGGGAAAAGCCGCCATGACGCACCGCCGCCTCGAAAGCCGTCAGCGCATTCATCGGCGGCAGCCATTTGCGGAAAGCACTCATTCCAAACTCGCATCAGCAGATGACAGGTCGCCATTTTGAAAATCATACCTATCTTGCGATAAGGGCGTTGTCATCTGGAGCATATCATGTCGAATGAGAATATGGGCACGATAGAGGCGCTGGTCGTCGCCGCCCTGGGCGAAGATGTCGCCCGCCGGACGCTGGACATGCTGGCGATCGATTCCGCGCTGCTGGCCGAGCGCGGCGAGACGGTGTCCCGCGCCGCCTTCGCCATGGCGATGAACGTCGCTTTGTTCGACGATCTGCTGCGCCGGGTGCCGAGCGGCGACGCTTATGTCGCCGACACGCTGGCGCGCGGAGGCAAGGTGGTCTTCGACCATGGCGCGCTCCGATCGATCCGCTTTCCCGAAGGCCCGACCGGCGCCCTGCCCGGCGGCGAGGATGCCTTCACCCGCATCTTCCTGCCCCTGGGTTATGAGATGGCGGCCATCTATCCGCTCGATCGCCTGAAGATGACCGGCCGCGCCTATCGCCATATCGACTATCCCGAAGCGATCCCGCAATTCTTCCTGTCCGAACTCCATGTCGACCGGTTCGACGCGGAATTTGGCGAGGCGGCACAGCGCGTCTTCGGCGCCAGCCGCGATCCGCTGGACGACAGGGCGAAGGCCGTGCTCGCCCGCTACGAAGCCGGGGAGACTGTCCAGGTCGCTGACGCGATCGCCGCCTTGCCGGTGATCCTCTCCGCCTTCGACCGGCAGCATGAACCGCCCGGTTTCGAGGATTATCAGTTGCTCCTGTCCCGCTCCAACGAAGCCGCCTGGATCGCGACCGAGGGCAATGGCTTCAACCATGCGACCGACCGGGTGGCGAACGTCGCCGCCCTTGCCGAACGGCTCAAGGCCGAAGACCGGCCGATGAAGGAGAAGCTCGAAATCTCCGCCAGCGGCCGGGTGCGCCAGACCGCCTTCCGCGCCGACAGCGTCGAGCGCCTCTTTGCCGATGGGGAATTGCGGCAGGTGCCCGGCTCCTTCTACGAATTCATCAGCCGCGACATCGACCCTGAGACGGGCAGGCTCGACCTCGCCTTCGACACCGGCAACGCCACCGGCATCTTCGCCATGACGAGCGCGCAATTGGGCGCCCAGCCGGGGAACGAACGGTGAGCGCCATGTTGCAGTCCTTCGATCCGGCGTCACGCGAACTGGTCTGGGAAGGGCCGGTGGCGGGCGTGGACGATTGTAACCGCGCCATCGCCGCCGCCCGCGCCGCGCTGCCGGGCTGGCGCGCCCTGCCGGTGGACGACCGGATCGCGATCGCCCGCCGCTACGCCGCCGTGCTGGGCGCGCGGCGCGCGGCGCTGGCCGAACTCATCTCGCGCGAGACGGGCAAGCTGCTCTGGGAAAGTGACGCCGAAGTCGGATCGATGATCGCTAAGGTCGATGTGTCGATCAAGGCCCATGGCGAGCGCACCGGCGAGCGCGCCACCGACATGCCCTTCGGCCGCGCGGTGCTGCGCCATCGCGGCCATGGCGTGATGGCGGTGCTCGGCCCCTATAATTTCCCCGGCCACCTGCCCAACGGCCATGTCGTCCCTGCGCTGATCGCGGGCAATGCCGTCGTCTTCAAGCCGTCGGAGATCACCCCCGCCACCGGCGCGGCGATGGCCGACGCCTGGGCGGCGGCGGGCCTGCCCGACGGGCTGCTGACCGTGGTGCAGGGCGGCCGCTCGACCGGCGAGGCGCTGGTCGCGGGCGACATAGACGGGCTGCTCTTCACCGGATCGGCAGGCGCGGGCGCAGCGTTGCGCCGGGCGCTGGTCGACCGGCCGCATGTCATCATGGCGCTGGAACTGGGCGGCAATAATCCGCTGATCGCCTGGGACAGTCCCGAAGCTGCCGCCTCGATCATCGTCAACTCGGCCTTCATCACCACCGGCCAGCGCTGTTCCTGCGCCCGCCGCCTGATCGTGCCTGAAGGCACGGCTGGCGACGCCATCGTGGACGCAACCGCAGCGCTGGCGGCACAGCTTCCTATCGCCGCCTGGAACGAGCCGAGTGAGGCCTTCATGGGGCCTTTGGTATCGGATCAGGCCGCCGCCGCCTCGCACCGCGCCGTCAGCGACCTGATCGCGCGGGGCGCGTGGGTCATCCGCGCTTTCGACGGGGTGCAGGACCGCAGCGCCGCCTTCGTCACCCCCGCCCTACTCGACCTGACCGGCGTCGACGCGCCCGATGCGGAGATTTTCGCCCCGGTGCTGACGATCATCCGGGTGCCGGACTTCGACGCGGCGATCGCGGCGGCCAACGCCACCGCCTTCGGCCTGTCCGCCGGGCTGATCTCGCAGGACGAAGCGCTCTGGCGACGCGTCGTCGAGGAAAGCCGCGCGGGCGTTGTCAACCGCAACCGCCCGACCACCGGCGCGGCGGGCAACATGCCCTTCGGCGGCCTGGGCGCGTCGGGCAACCATCGGCCCAGCGCTTATTATGCCGCCGACTATTGCGCCTACCCCATCTCCAGTTTCGAGGCGACGGATGTCGCGGCCGTGCCGGTTAACGGCTTGATCAGCTAGACGGCTTAGGGCAACGGCTACCGATCATCATCGGAGGGGCCGTTGTCCAATCCCGTCATTCCATCCTGGGTGCTGACCCTGGTCTGTGCCGATCGCGTCGGCATCGTTGCGGCGGTCAGCCGTTTCCTGGCGGAGCGCGGCGGCTTCATCACCGACAGCCAGCAATATGCCGATCGGGAAGCCGATCTTTTCTTCATGCGCGTCGCATTCGACGCGACCGATGACCGGATGCGCGACACGGATGGGCTGCGCGCCGATTTCGCCACCATCGGCGAGGCATTCGCCATGGACTGGTCGCTGACCGCCGCCAGCCACCGTCCCCGGATGCTGATCGCCGTGTCGAAGGGATCACATTGCCTGGCCGACCTGCTCCATCGCTGGCAGACGGGGATGCTGGCGGTCGACATCATGGGCGTGGTGTCCAACCATCCCGACATGCGCCGGATCACCGAATGGCACGGCATCCCCTATCATGAGCTGCCGCCCAATGGCGACAAGGCCGCGCAGGAAGCCGCGCTGCTCGATATCTTCGATCGCAGCCGGTCGGACTATCTGATCCTCGCCCGCTATATGCAGGTTCTGTCGGAGGAACTGGTGGAACGGCTGGCGGGACGCTGCATCAACATTCACCACAGCTTCCTGCCCGGCTTCAAGGGCGCCCGCCCCTATCACCGCGCGCATGAGCGCGGGGTCAAGCTGATCGGCGCCACCGCCCATTTCGTCACCGCCGACCTCGACGAAGGACCGATCATCGAGCAGGCGGTCGAGCGCATCGACCATCGCGCCACCGCCGACGACATGATCCGCATCGGCCGCGATATCGAGGCACAGGTGCTGGCCCGCGCCGTCGGCTGGATCGCCGACCGGCGCGTGCTGCTCAACGGCGGCAAGACGGTGGTGTTCCGGTAGTTCTACAGTCCCAGCCGCGCCCAGAAATCATCCGGTTCGAGGGGCGCGACGGCCGCATGACTGCGCTCGACCCGGCTCCACGAGCTATGGGGCAGATAGACATGGCTGGTCGGCTGGGCGGGATGCTGCCGGCGGGCTCGACTGATTTTGCGAGTCATCGTCTTCTCCTGATCAAGGGAACACGACACCTGGCGAGGACGCCTGGGGAACCGTGCGCTTTAGCCGTTGATGACGCGGAGCAAGCTGACATCCTTCAAAAGCCGCGGAGCATGACGCTCGCGAACTTATCTAGCGATCCGGTTGAGAAAGTCCAAATAGCTTTGCTTGGGCATCTATCAGCCCGGCTTTGATCAGCCGATCCGATACATTCCGCACAGCTTGTTGCCGGCCGGATCGCGCAGATAGGCGAGATAGAGCTTACCGTGGCTGCCTTCCCGCACGCCCGGCGGATCTTCGCAGGTCGTTCCCCCGGCGGCCACACCGGCCGCGTGCCAGGCATCGATCTGCTCCGGAGACGCCATGGCGAAGCCGATCGTGCCGCCATTGGCGTGGCAGGCGGGCTGCCCGTCGATCGGCGTCGTGATCATGAAGAAAGCGCCATCATGCATATAGATGATGCGCCCCTTGTCGTCGGAAAAGCCCGGCTTTGCCCCGAGCGCCGCGAACAGGGCGTCATAGAAGGCTCTGGACGCATCGATATTCTTGGCCCCAACCATGACATGGCTGAACATGATCTTCACTCCAGAGGCATCAAATGGAAATGGCCGCACGAAAGACGGCGGTTCAGCGCGGCACTGAAGGCAGGAAGCGGTCAGCGGCCTTTACGGCCTCGTCCTGCAAGGGTCAGGCAATGACGCTATAGAGGAACCAGCCGACGATCAGCAGGCTCGATACAATGCAAACACGATCACCAAAAATGTCGATACGAGACATCAGTAAACATCCTTCCACCCTAGGCGCTCTTTCGTCGCCTTCCTTGGGAAGGTTACATCAGTTTTTACGCAAGCGGAATAGCAAAGTTGCGTTAAATCGCCCTGATTGGACTACGCAAAACGAGGATGTGCTACGCTGGAAATATATACACCAAACTCAAGGCGTTAGAGCCGCGAAGATGCGCTATTCAACCGCCGATGATGCCGCGATGCTTCAAAAAAGCGCGAGTCGCCTCTTCCGCCCCGCGATAGGCCTCCTGAAACTCGGCGCTCCAATATTTGAGATCGTCGATGTCGATTCGTGCGCCCGACACTGCGCAAAGCACAAAATGCCCCGGCCGCACGACATCGAAATGCGGCGTTTCATAATGAAGCACCGCCAGGCCTTGAATATCGCCCGTCATTCCAGCCGCCATCAGTCGCCGGTCAGGATGCGATCGACAAGCTGCTTCACGGTCGGCACGAACCCGTTCGAATAGAAAGGGTCCTGCTTGAACCGATAGGCGGCATGGCCCGCGAACAGAAGATTCTTGTCGAGATCGCCGCCATGGACCGATTGCTGCAAGGACTTCTGGATGCAGAAGCTGCGCGGGTCAGCGAGACGCCCGGTCGAATTGGTTTCGCTGTCCATCCAGCTGGAAAAGCTGCACTGCGACAGGCAACCCATGCAGTCGGTCTGGTCCTTGCGGATTTCCGCCTTTTCTTCGTCGGTCACGAAGACGAGCGTGTTGTCCGGCGTCTTGAGCGCGGAGGCGAAACCCTGCCCCACCCATTCGCGCGCGCGGGTCAGGTCGCCCAGAGTCACCCAGAAATTCTTGCCCTTCACGCCCACGTCGAGCTGGTGGGTATGGTCGCCCGCCTGCTCGGTACTGAAGGGAATTTGCCGATCCGACCGCGCTTCGAGCGAACGCAGGAAGGGGTTGCGGATCGCCGAACTGTAAAAGCCGGTGGGCGAGAATTTGTGCAGCAGCACATCGCCCGGCTCCAGTTGCATCAGCCGATCCTTCCAGTCCTGTGGGATCGGGCTTTCCTGCGTCAGCAGCGGACGTGTGCCAAACTGGAACATGATCGCGCCCAGTTCCGGGTTGTCGATCCAGTCGTTCCAGTCCTTGAGCGCCCAGACGCCGCCGGCCATCACAATCGGCACCTCGTCCGAAATGCCGCCTTCGCGCATGGTGGCGCGCAGATCGCGGACGCGGGGATAGGGGTCCTGCGGCGCGCGCGGATCTTCGGCGTTGGAGAGGCCGTTATGGCCGCCCGCCAGCCAGGGATCTTCATAAACCACCGCCGCCAGCCATTCCGACGCCTTGGAGTATGCGCGCTTCCACAGCGCGCGGAAGGCGCGGCCGGAGGAGACGATGGGGAGATAGCTGACATTGTAGGAGGCGGCGATTTCCGACAGCTTATAGGGCATACCCGCGCCGCAGGTGACACCCGCCACCATGCCCTTGGTCTTTTCCAATACGCCATGCAGCACCCGCTGCGCGCCGCCCATTTCCCACAGGACGTTGATGTTGATCGCGCCCTTGCCGCCGGCGATCTCGAACGCGCGCTTCACCTGCTCGACGGCGCCGTCGATGGCATAGGCAATCAGTTCTTCATGCCGGTCGCGGCGGGTGCGGCCATGATAGATTTGGGGGATGACGTTGCCGAAGCTGTCATAGCTGTCGGCATTGACCGCAGAGACCGTGCCGATGCCCCCGGCCGCCGCCCATGCGCCCGAACTGGCGTGGTTGGACACGGCAACGCCCTTGCCGCCTTCGACCAGCGGCCAGACTTCACGTCCACCATAGACGATGGGCTTCAACCCCTTGAACAACGACATCTCCTGCACATGCACCCGGCCCCCTCGACCGGATAAAAAGCGACCCTATAGCAGCTTTGGCTGTCTATGACGAATTTCGCGCGCCCTAGCGCAAAATCATGGGGCTGGCCAGAGCCTCACCATAAAGCTGTGCATAGGCGTTTACCATGTCTTGTTCGGCATAATCGCGTTCCGCGCGCTGCCGGTTGACCGCGCCCAGACGCGCGCGCAGATCGGCATCGGACGCCAAGGCGCCGATCGCCTCCGCCAGCCCCACCTCATCGGGCACGACGAAGGGCCGGTTTTCGGGCGCGACCATGTTGGCGACATCGCCGACGTCCATCGAAGCGGCGGGAACGCCCGCCGCCATCGCCTCCACCAGCGCGATCGGGAATTGCTCGCTGTCCGACGACAGGGCGAAGATGTCGAACAGCCCAACGAAGCGCCAGGGCCGGTCCATGAAGCCGGCCATATGGATATCATCCAGCCCATGGGCCGCGGCCTCCGCCAGAATCGCCGCGCGCTCCGGCCCCTCGCCCACCACCACCAGTTGCAGCCGGTCCCGGTGCGCGGCGACCGCCCGGACGAGGCGCGGGATATTCTTGACCGCGCGCAGCCCCGCCAGCGTGCCGACCAGCAGCTTGCCGGGGGAACGGACCAGGCCGGGAAGGGCGTCGGGCGCGGGCGGCGCGGCATAGCGGGCGACGTCGATGCCGTTGCGGATCAGGTGCAGCCTGTGCGTCGGCTGCTTCCAGACGGTGCGGGCGATGCCCTCCAGCCGCGCGGATGGCACGACCAGCCCATAAGCGTGGCGCAGGGCGAGACGACGATAGAGATTGCGCGGGCGCTTGAGTCCGGCCGCTTCGTCGGCATTGAATCCGTCCTCATGATGGATGAGCGGCGGCATCTTTTCCGACAACGACCTGGACAATCGATGCGCCATCACCGCATCCATCCCGCCCCAATTATAGGTCAGGATTAAATCAAATTTTTTCAGATAGTTAGCTATGCCTTTAAGGCGTGCATAGCCCGGTCGGCCGGCCATGGACGGGCCGTCGGGAAAATCCACTTCGACCGCCGGATCGATCGCGTCGCGCGCGCCCGTCGCGGCCGGATCGGCGCTGACGATGCTGTGCCGCGCCCGGTCGCCCCAGATGTTCATCAGCCGCACCGCGCGCGCTTCCTTGCCCCCCAGCGAGAAGCTGCCATGGACGTGGAGAATATGCGGCCGGGGCATATAATGGGGAGACTGGCCGGACCCGTCAGCCATGCAGGACGCGATCCAGCAGCCGGTCGATCGCGGCGACGCTTTCCGGCTCGTCGAGCGCCGGGGCGTGGCCGACATTGGGGACCGTCACCAGTTCGGCGCCCGCGCCCATTTCCCGCACCATCCGCTCCGCGCTGGCGGCGCTCAGCAGGTCGGATCGCTCGCCGCGCAGCAGCAGCGTCGGGATGCCCCGGAACGCCTGCATCACCGGCCACATATCGACGCCCGCCTCGCTGCCCATGGCGCGGATCGGCTCGGCGATCTTCATGTCATAATCCAGAACGACCCGCCCGCCGCTGTTGAGGCGATAGAGACGCTTGGCCATGGCGAGCCATTGTTCCAGATCATAGCCGGGATAGACGTCTTCGTTATTTTCCGCGAGCGCGCGGGCGGCATGAACCCATGTCGGGTGCGACTGGCCGACGCCGACATAGGATCGGATGCGCGCCAGCCCTGCTTCGTCCAGCGCCGGTCCGACATCGTTGAGCAACGCGCCCGCCAGCCAGTCGCGCTGGGTCGCGGCGATGAGCATGGTGATGAGGCCGCCCAGCGACGTGCCGACCGCGACGAAGCGGGTGATGGCCAGATCCGCCAGCAAGCGGCTGATATCCTGCAAATAGGTCAGCGGAACATAGGTCATCGCGTCCTTGGCATAGGCGCTTTCGGCGCGCCCGCGCATGTCCGGGCAGATCAGCCGCCACTCGCCCGCCAGCCGTCCGGCCAGCGGCTCGAAATCGCGGGCGTTGCGGGTCAACCCCGGCAGGCAAAGCAAGGGCGGACGGCCATCGTCACCACCGGCATAATCCCGATAATGGAGCCGCAGCCCATCGGGTGACCACCAATATCCGTCCTGATAGCCGGTCAAGCTTGATCCTTCCGCCCTGTCTCCCCCATATCGCCATATGAACCAGACGCCGCAAGCCGCCAAATATCGTCCCGCGACCGAAATCGACACGCTGATGCCCGACATCGGCGATCCCGTCGCGGCGGCGGACTTCCCGCAGACCATCCTGCGCTACCGCAACGACCGGGCGGCCGCATCCGTCGGGCTGGGCGGATTGAGCGACGAGGAATGGATCGCGCATTTCGGCCGCTTTTCGCCACTCGAAGGCAGCCTGACCCGGCCGCTGGCGCTGCGATACCATGGGCATCAGTTCCGCCATTATAATCCCGATATCGGCGACGGGCGCGGTTTCCTGTTCGCGCAGTTGCGCGATGATGTGGGGCGCTTGCTGGACCTTGGCACCAAGGGATCGGGGCAGACGCCCTATAGCCGTTTCGGCGACGGGCGGCTGACGCTGAAGGGAGGCGTGCGCGAGATATTGGCGACCGAGATGCTGGAGGCGCTGGGGGTCAATACGTCCAAGACCTTTTCGATCATCGAGACAGGCGAGGCGCTGGAGCGCAATGACGAACCCTCCCCCACCCGCGCGGCGGTGATGGTGCGCCTCAGCCATTCGCATGTGCGCATCGGGTCTTTCCAGCGCGCCGCCTTCCATGACGACAAGGTGCTGCTGGAGCGGCTGACCGACTATGCACTGACGCGGCTCTATGACGAGACGCCGGGCGAAAATCCGCCCGCGCAACTATTGGGGCGGGTGGTGGAGCGCACCGCCGATCTCGCCGCCAGCTACATGGTCGCGGGCTTCGTCCATGGCGTGCTCAACAGCGACAATATCAATGTGACGGGCGAGAGCTTCGACTATGGCCCGTGGCGCTTCACCCCGCTCTGGGACGCGGGCTTCACCGCCGCCTATTTCGACCATGCCGGCCTCTACGCCTTCGGGCGGCAGGCGGAGGCGATCCATTGGGACGTGGCGCAACTGGCGGTGTCGCTGCGGCCATTGGTGGAAGCCGAGCCGCTGATCGCAGAGCTGGAACGGTTTCCGGCGCTCTATGGCGAAGCCATGCAGCGGCGCTTCTGCTGGCGGCTGGGCGTGGAGCCGGGCGCGGAACCCGGCGCGATGATCGAGGCGGCGGTTCGCGGCATGGTGACGTCCGGCACGGGGATCGACCGTTTCTTCCACGACTGGCGCGGCGGGATGGCCCGCGACGGGTCCATCTATGGTGACGCCGCCTGGGCGCCCTTCCGCGAGGCGATCATGGACTTTACGGCTGTGTTGGGGGTGAGGGATCACCCCTATTGGGCCGACGAAGCCCCCTGCTCCATGCATATCGAGGAGGTCGAGGCGATCTGGAGCGCGATCGACAGGGACGACGACTGGGCGCCGCTCCACGCCAAGGTCGCGGCAATCCGGCGGATGGGCGCGGCGCATGGGGATGGACCGGCGGTGCCTTGAAGGCTCGGCCTTTGATGGCCCCCTCGTCTTTCCTTAACCATTTTCCGCCATACCGGCCCGCAAATGGTCGCGCCGCTTACATCCCATGAACCCGCTACCGGCGCGCTGCTCTGGCAGGGCGAGCCGGGCGATGTCGATGCCGAAGTGGCGCGCGCCCGCGCCGCCTGGCCGAAATGGGCCGCGCAGCCCATCGCCTATCGCATCGAGACGCTGCGCCGTTTCGTCAATGTCGTGCGCCGCAACGAGGAAGCTCTGGCCGACCTGATCGCGCGGGAGACGGGCAAGCCGCTCTGGGATGCGCGGACCGAAGTCGCCGCCGTCATGGCCAAGGTCGACATCAGCGTCGCCGCCTATTCCGAGCGCACCGGGCAGCGGCGGCTGGAGGCCAATCTGGGCGCGCGCCAGTCGGTGCGGCACAAGCCCCATGGCGTGATGGCGGTGATCGGCCCCTATAATTTCCCGGCGCACCTGCCCAACGGCCATATCATTCCCGCGCTGCTCGCCGGCAATGCGGTGATATTCAAGCCGTCGGACAAGACGCCCGCCGTGGGCGAGATGCTGGTGAAACTCTATCATGAGGCGGGCGTGCCGGCGGATGCGGTGCGGCTGCTGGTCGGCGGGGCGGATGCGGGCAAGGCGCTGGCCGCGCATCCCGATGTCGGCGGCATCCTCTTCACCGGTTCGGCGCAGACCGGCATCGCGATCAATCGCCAGTTCGCGGCCCAGCCGTCCAAGATCCTGGCGCTCGAAATGGGCGGCAACAATCCCATCGTCGTGTGGGACACGCCCGAAATCCACGCCGCCGCCGCGATCGTCATCCAATCCGCCTTCCTCAGCAGCGGCCAGCGCTGCACCGCCGCCAGCCGGCTGATCGTCAAGGAAAGCCTGGCCGACCGGCTCATCGCGGAGGTCAAGAAACTCGCCGATCGGCTGATCGTCGACCATCCCCATGCCGATCCCGCCCCCTATATGGGGCCGGTGATCGACAATCAGGCGGCCGACGGCCTCACCGAAAGTTTCCTCTGGCTGATGAGCAACGGCGGCCGGCCGATCAAGCATATGGTCCGCACCAAGCCGGGCCTGCCCTTCCTGACGCCCGCGATCATCGACGTGACCGCGATGAAGGAACGGCCCGATGTCGAACTGTTCGGGCCGCTGCTCCAGGTCGTGCGCGTGGCCGAGTTCGGCGACGCCATCGCGGAGGCGAACAACAGCCGCTACGGCCTCTCCGCCTCATTGATCGGCGGATCGCCCGAACAATATAGCCAATTCTGGTCGAACGTCCGCGCCGGCGTGGTCAATTGGAACCGCCCGACCAACGGCGCGGCGTCCAGCGCCCCCTTTGGCGGCGTAGGCATATCGGGCAATCACCGGCCCAGCGCCTATTATGCCGCCGATTATTGCGCCCATCCGGTGGTGTCGGTCGAGATCGAAACGCCCCGCGCGTCGATCGGCGTGGGGTTGAGGGAGATCGACGTCAGCGCGATGGGGGATTGAGCGAGGGACGCCTGCCGGTTCGGCGGGTTTGGGCCATTTGCGGACATAGTTCCCCCTCCCGCTTGCGGGAGGGGGTTAGGGGGTTGGCCTACGCGACCTTGGTGCTATAGCCCACCCCGCTGCGACTAATTCGCTCCGCGAATAAGTCTCGCTGCCCCTCCCGTTTACGGGAGGGGAATGTCATGTTCCCACCCATCCTCGTCATTCCACCGGTCAAGCCGCGACCGGCTCCAGCAACTGGTCCCGCGTCGCGAGCAATTCCTCCAGCGGCGGCTGGTCGATTCCCCGCGTCACACTCGCCATGGCGCGATCGAGCCGCGTCCTCGACACNCTCGTCATTCCACCGGTCAAGCCGCGACCGGCTCCAGCAACTGGTCCCGCGTCGCGAGCAATTCCTCCAGCGGCGGCTGGTCGATTCCCCGCGTCACACTCGCCATGGCGCGATCGAGCCGCGTCCTCGACACCTCGCTGATCTCCGGCAGCCTTTCCGCAATGCCCACCATGTCATCCATCCGGCCGAAGCAGTTGAGCGCCAGGTCGCATCCGGCCGCCACCACCCCCGCCGCCAGCTCCGGGATGCTGCCCCTGAGTGCCTTCATGTCGAGGTCATCGGACATCAACAGCCCGTCGAAGCCGATCCGCTGGCGGATGATCTCGCCGATCACGGTCGGCGACAGGCTGGCGGGGCGATCCGCATCCCATTCGGTGTAGACGACATGCGCCGTCATCCCGATCGGCGCGCTCCGCAGCGTACGGAACGGCGCGAGATCGGTTTCGAGCGCGTTGAGATTGGCGTTCACGACCGGCAGTGCCAGATGGCTGTCGACCAGCGCGCGGCCATGGCCGGGAATATGCTTGACGATGCCGACCACGCCACCATCTGCCAGCCCTTCCAGCACCGCGCGGCCCAAAGCCGCCACCCGCATCGGTTCTGCGCCCAGGGTTCGGTCGCCCATGATGTCGCTCGCCCCTTCCTGCCGCACGTCGAGCAGGGGCAAGGCGTCGACGGTGATCCCCACCTCCGCCAGCGTCAACGCGATCGCCCGCGCATTGGCGCGCGCCGCCGCGATCGCACTCGACGGCGCCACGTCATAGAGCCGGTCGAACACCGCACCCGGCGGGAAGCTCGGCCAGACCGGGCTTTGCATCCGGGTCACGCGCCCGCCTTCCTGATCGATCATGATCAGCAGGTCGTCGCGCCCATGGATGGAGCGCAGATCGTCGGTCAGCGCCCGCAACTGTGCGCGGTCGACGATATTGCGCTTGAACAGGATATAGCCCGCCGGCTCCGCCTCCGCGAAGAAGGCGCGCTCGTCGGGGGTCAGGGTGTCGCCGGCAAGGCCGAAGATGACGGGTTTCATGGCGACGATTCTAGCGTCCCCCACGCCGGCTGTCGAAGCGCAAATGGCAGGGCGACCATAACCGGCGGTCGCCGCGGCCTCAGTTCACCACCATGCAGCTTTCGCCCGCGACCTTGAGCTTGCCGCAGATCATGCTCGCCTGCCCGCCGGCGCCGGCGCGCAGGCGATAGAGGGTGCCGCCGCCGACCTCGGCAGCCTCGATCGTCATGGCGAGCGGGGCGAGATAGGCGAAGCGCTTGGACAGGCGGCCCCAGGCATCCTTGGCGACCGCCGCGCTGCCATAGGCGCCCAGCTGGATCGTGCCGCCAGCCGTCGCCGCCTTGGGCGCGGCCGCCGGCTTGACCGCGGTTTCATCGGTCACGCGGGCGGACACGCTCTGCGCCGCGCGCGGCGCGACAGAGGGCCTGGCGTTGCCGGGCGCGGGCGCAGTGCCGGTGATCGGCGCTTCGGGCACGCGGCTCGGATCGATCCGGCCATCGCGCGCCACGCCCTCGCTCGCAGCGTAGCTGGCGTCGCCTTCGCCGTCGAACTTCCTGGCGTCGGCCTCATGCGCGGGGATCTTGTAGTCGCCCGTGGGCGCGGGGATCAGCTTGCCTTCGCCGGCCGCGCCGCCATTGCGGTTCTGCACCCACCAGACCCCGGCCACGACCGCGCCGATCAGCGCCAGCCCGACCAGGATCAACCCCAGCAGGCGCAGCGGCGAAAGCCGTTCCTCTTCCTCGTCCATCGCCGGCTCCAGCCAGGGCAGCCGATCCTCATCGTCCAGATCGAGTCGACCGCGCGCATAATCGCCCATGTTTCAGCGCCTCACTGCATTTCCGTCAGGGCGGCCACACCCATCAGGGCCAGGCCATTGCGGATAATCTGCCCGATTCCCTGGGCGAGGAAAAGGCGGGTAGCCGTAATCGCCGGATCATCCGCCAGAATCACGCGCGCCCGCGGATCGTCATTGCCCATATTCCACCAGCCATGGAAGGCCGACGCCAAGTCATTGAGATAGAAGGCGATCCGGTGCGGCTCGCGCGCCTGCGCCGATCCTTCCACGACGCGCGGGAACTGGGCGGCCAGCTTGACCATGGCCAGTTCCGCCGTCCCAAGAAGGGACAGGTCGGGCGCGGGCAGATCGATCCCCGCCTCCTGCGCGCGCCGGCCGAGCGAGGAAATCCGCGCATGGGCATATTGCACATAGAAGACCGGATTGTCCTTCGACGCCTCCACCACCTTGGCGAAATCGAAGTCCATCTGGGCGTCGGCCTTGCGGGTCAGCATGGTGAAGCGGACGACATCCTTGCCCACTTCCTGGACCACATCGGCCAGCGTCACGAAATTGCCCGCGCGCTTGGACATCTTCACCGGCTCGCCGTCGCGCAGCAGCCGGACCATCTGGATCAGCTTCACGTCGAACCGCGCCTTGCCCTCGGTCAGCGCGGCGACGGCGGCCTGGATGCGCTTCACCGTGCCGGCATGGTCCGCGCCCCAGATGTCGATCAACTGGTCGGCGCTCTGCGCCTTCTGGTAATGATAGGCCATGTCGGCGCCGAAATAGGTCCAGGCCCCGTTCGACTTCTTGATCGGACGATCCTGATCGTCGCCGAATCTGGTCGAGCGGAACAGCGGCAGCTCCACCGGCTCCCAGTCGTCGGGCAATTCGCCCTTGGGCGCTTCCAGCACGCCGTCATAGACCAGGTCATGGGCGCGCAGCCAGGCTTCGGCCTGTTCCGGCTTGCCCGCCGCCTGCAATTCCGCCTCCGACGAGAAAATGTCATGATGGATGCCGAGCAAAGCGAGGTCGCTGCGGATCATGTCCATCATTTTCGCCACCGCGAAGGTACGGAACAGCACAAGCCAGTCCACTTCCGGCGCGCCCACGAACCTGTCGCCATATTCGGCCGCAAGCGCCTGCCCCACCGGCACCAGATAGTCGCCCGGATAGAGGCCTTCTGGGATGGGGCCGACATCCTGGCCCAGCGCCTCGCGGTAGCGAAGATGCGCCGACCGGGCGAGCACATCGACCTGCCCACCCGCATCGTTGATATAATATTCGCGGATCACCTTGTGCCCGGCATATTCCAGCAGCGTGGCGAGCGCGTCGCCCACCACCGCGCCGCGGCAATGGCCCATATGCATGGGGCCGGTCGGGTTGGCCGAGACATATTCGACATTGACCGTCACGCCCTGCCCGACATCGGAGCGGCCATAATCGGCCGCGTCGGCATGGATCGCCGCCAGTTCCGCGCGCCAGGTGGCGTCGGTCAGGCTGAGGTTGATGAAGCCGGGACCGGCGATGGCGGCGCTTTCGACTTCGTCCAGCGCCTGGAGCCTGGTCACGATCGCTTCGGCCAGCGCGCGCGGATTGGCGCCGGCGGGCTTGGCCAGCACCATGGCGGCGTTGGTGGCAAGGTCGCCATGGCTGGGATCGCGCGGCGGCTCCACCGTCACCGGCTTGCGGTTGAGGCCGGCGGGCAACACACCGTCGGCCTCCAGCGCGTCGAGCACAGCATCGAGATGGGCGGTGAAACGGATGTAAAGGGACACGGGACGAAACTTTCTTACAAGTTCCGTTCGCCCTGAGCCTGTCGAAGGGCCGCTCTTTTCTTCAAGAAGGGCAGGGCTTCGACAAGCTCAGCCCGAACGGTTGAATGGGGCTGAGCTTAACGGGTCGCGTTATATCGGAGCTGGTCCTGGGTCAGGTTGAAACCCACGAGCAGCTCGAAACTGGTTCGCTGCAACGCCGCCTTGACGTCGGGCTGGGCGAAGGGATCGATCGCGGCGTCGGCGTCCCCGGCCTTGCGCTTCTGCGTGATCTTCTGCTGGATGTCGGCGGGCAGCGTGGCGGCGCCCTTGTCGACATAGGAGCCGCCCTTGGCCTGCGCGCTGGCCCGATAGTCGCCGGCCGCGAAGTTCAGCGTCACCTGGCCGATGCGCTTGGCGATCACGGCGTTGCCGCCCTGCACCACGGCCGAGAAATAGGGCAGCACGACCTGCCGCGCCGCGCTGGCGTCGCTGCGGCGGGCGTTCACGGTGAAGGTCGCCTCGGTATAGAATTGATCGCCATCCGCGCAGGTCGATCGCAGGTTGGTGATGTTCGCCACCACGTCGATCGCCGACGCATCGGTGCTGCTGGAGGGGTTGAACAGGGTGATGTCGCCGGTCTGCGCCGGGATCGCCGCCACCGGGCAAGCCGACCGCACTGCCACGATGCCGCCCGTCGGGTCGATCTCACCCCGCCGCGAGCAGCCCGCCAGAGCAAGGGCCAGCATGGCGGTCAGGGCGATAGAAGATTTTTTCACAGGCAGATATTCCTTGGCGCAGCCCGCAAGGGCCAGAAGCTTTGCGCTTCCTTATCCATCCCCCGCCTGCCACGCAACCGCAAGGAAGCGGCTTTCCGGTTCACCCTTTCTTCCGGAGCCACATTCGCCTAAGCGGCAGGCATGACCGATGCGCCCGCCGCCCTGCCGCCCATGACCCTGCTGATCGCCGCGCCGCGCGGCTTCTGCGCCGGGGTCGACCGTGCGATCGTCATCGTCGAGAAGGCGATCGAGAAATATGGCGCCCCCGTCTATGTCCGCCACGAAATCGTCCACAACAAGTTCGTCGTCGACAGGCTGAAGGCCAAGGGCGCCATCTTCGTCGATGAACTGGACCAGGTGCCCGACGGCGTGCCCGTGGTCTTTTCCGCCCATGGCGTGCCCAAGGCGGTGCCGGCCAAGGCGGAGGAGCGCGGCCTCGACTATCTCGACGCCACCTGCCCGCTGGTCAGCAAGGTCCATCGCCAGGCCGAGCGTCAGGTCGATGCCGGCCGCCACATCCTGTTCATCGGCCACAAGGGACATCCGGAGGTGATCGGCACCTTCGGCCAGGTGCCGGCCGGCACGATGAGCCTCATCGAAACGGTGGAGGATGCCGAGGTTTTCACGCCCGCCGACCCGGCCAACCTGTCCTTCCTGACCCAGACCACCCTGTCGGTCGACGATACCGCCGCGATCGTCGCGACGCTGCTGCGCCGCTTCCCGGCGATCCACGCGCCCAAGGGAGAGGATATCTGCTACGCCACGTCCAACCGCCAGACGGCGGTGAAGGCGATCGCCGCCCGCTGCGACGCGGTCTATGTGATCGGCGCGCCCAACAGTTCCAACTCGCTGCGGCTGGTCGAGGTGGCGGAGCGCGAAGGCACCCCCGCCCGCCTGATCCAGCGCGCCGCCGACATCGATTTCGACTGGCTGACGAATGTGAAGACGCTGGGCCTGACCGCCGGCGCCTCCGCCCCCGAAGTGCTGGTGCGCGAAGTGGTGGACCATATCGGGGCGCGTTTTGCCCTCGACGAGCAGCAGGTCGAGACCGCGCAGGAGCATATCGCCTTCAAGCTGCCCCGCGGACTGGAGACAGCCTGAGCCTGTTCATGAAGCAGGTTTTTTTCATCCGTCATTGCGAGCGTAGCGAAGCAATCCAATGGCGGCACGATGGATTGCTTCACTACGCTCGCAATGACGATCCTCCAGATGAAGATAGTGTGAAATGGCCGTTTATACCCATGTCCCCGCCGAGGAGATTGACGCCTTCCTCACCCGCTATGACGCCGGCCGCCTGGTATCGGCCAAGGGCATCGCCGAAGGCGTGGAGAACAGCAATTATCTGCTCGAAACCACCGGCCGCGACGGCGCTTCCGGTCCTGGAGGAAGCCATCGCTACATCCTGACGCTCTACGAAAAGCGGGTGGACGAGGCGGACCTGCCTTTCTTCATGGATCTGCTCGACCATCTGGGGGCGCGGGGCTGCCTCGTCCCCCGCTTCATCGCCGATCGTGAAGGCAAGCGCCTCCAGCAACTGTCGGGCCGCCCCGCCTGCCTGATCGAGTTCCTGACCGGCATCTCCGTCACCGAGCCGACCCCTGGACAGGCGCGCGCCGCCGGCGTGGCGCTGGGCGAGTTGCACCGGGCGGCGCAGGGTTTCGCCGGCGAACGCCGCAACGCGCTCGACAAGGATGGCTGGCGCGCGCTGGCCGCCGCCTGCGGCGAGGATTTCGACCGGATCGAACCCGGACTCGCCGCCCGCGTCGCCGAGGAACTGACCTATCTCGACGCCCATTGGCCCGCTGATCTGCCCCGTTCGGTGATCCATGCCGATCTCTTCCCCGACAATGTGCTGATGCTGGGGGAGGAGGTGACGGGCCTCATCGACTTTTATTTCAGCTGCACCGATATCCGCGCCTATGATCTGGCCGTCATGCATAGCGCCTGGGTGTTCAGCCATGACGGCGCGACCTGGTTCGGCGAGCGCGCGGCAGCGTTGGGCGCGGGCTATGAGGAAGCGCACGGCCTCAGCGACGCCGAGCGCGCCGCCTTCCCGATCCTGTGCCGTGGCGCGGCTTTGCGCTTCCTGCTGACGCGGGCCTATGACTGGATTAACACGCCCGCCGACGCGCTGGTGACGCGGAAAGACCCGCTGGCCTATCTGCGCCGGCTGGACTTCTACGCCAAGGCCGACCCGGCTGAATTGCTGGGCGCATGAAGAATTAGGATCCGTTCGCTTCGAGCGAAGTCGAGAAGGGGTCAAGAGCCGGTTCTCGACACGCTCGAACCGAACGGAGGAGAAAATATGACCGATCTTCCCCAAGTCGATATCTTCACCGACGGCGCGTGCAAGGGCAATCCCGGCCCCGGCGGCTGGGGCGCGGTGCTGCGCTTCGGAACCACGGAAAAGGAAATTTCCGGCGGCGAGGCGCAGACCACCAACAACCGCATGGAGATGATGGCCGCCGTCGAGGCGCTCAACATGCTCAAAAAGCCTTGCCGCGTGACCCTCCATACCGACAGCAAATATGTGATGGACGGCATCACCAAATGGGTGTTCGGCTGGCAGAAGAAGGGCTGGAAGACCGCCGACAACAAGCCGGTCAAGAATGTCGAGATCTGGCAAGAACTGCTCAAGGCCGCCGCCCGCCATCAGGTGACGTGGAAATGGGTGAAGGGCCATGCCGGCCACCCGGAGAATGAACGCGCCGACCAGCTTGCCTGCGCGGCGGCGGAGATGTTTCGGAAATAGCGCTGACCGGCGTTCAGCGCGGGTTCCGACTGCGGAGCAGCTTACGCGCGCCTCACCCCTCGATCCGCGCTGCAAATCCCTTGCGCAGCTTGGCGAGCTTAGGCGGGATCACGGCCATGCAATAAGGATTCCGGTCGCCGACCCGCTCCCAATATTTCTGATGATAATCCTCGGCCGGATACCAGGGGGCGTCCGGTTCGATCGCGGTGACGATCGGGTCGCTCTGGTCCGCCTGTGCCCGCTCGATGCCCGCGCGCGCCTGCGCTTCCTGATCGGCGGAATGGGGGAAGATGGCGGAGCGATATTGAGTGCCGATATCATTACCTTGGCGGTTCAGCGTCGTCGGGTTATGCGTCGCGAAGAAGATGTCGAGCAGGTCGGCATAGCCGATAACCGCCGGGTCATAGGTGATGCGGATCGCTTCGGCATGGCCGGTCGTGCCCGAACAGACCTGCTCATAGGTGGGATCGGGCAGCGTGCCGCCGATATAGCCGCTTTCCACCGCCCTCACGCCCTTGAGATTCTGATACACCGCCTCGGTGCACCAGAAGCATCCCCCGGCGAGCGTCGCGATTTCGTCGGCCATATGTCCAGTTCCTTGTCTATTTCGGGGTCTTTGTCGACCGCACAGATAGGAAGGATCAGGCCGCCGTTCCAGCCTCCTTCGCCACCGCTTCCGCCTTGGCCCGTTCCTCCACCACCAGTTCCTTGCGCGACAGCTTGCCGACCAGAGTCTTGGGCAGGTTCAGCCGCACCTCCACCTCGCTCACCCGCTCATGCTTGCCGAGCTGCGGGTTGAGCCAATCCTTGAGGCCCGCCCCGTCTATCTCCGCGCCCTCGTTCAGCGTCACGAAGGCCTTGGGCTGTTCGCCCCGGTAGCGGTCGGGCACGCCGATCACCAGCGCCTCCTTGACCGCGGGATGATGGTAGAGGACCGATTCCACCTGGCTGGGGAAGACCTTGAACCCGCCGACCGCGATCATATCCTTGAGGCGATCGACGATCTTCACATAGCCGTCCTCGTCGATGATCCCCACATCGCCGGTGCGGATGAAATCGCCGACGAACACTTCGGCGTCGGCATCGGGCCGGTTCCAATAGCCCTTCATGATCTGCGGCCCGGCGAAGAGCAGTTCGCCCGGTTCGCCTTCCGGCGGCGGACGGGTCGGGTCCTCGCGGTCGACCAGCTTCACATGCGTGCCCGGCACCGGTTGCCCCACCGTCCCGCTCTTGTTCACCCCCTCATAGGGATTGGCGCAGACGATCGGGCTGGTCTCGGTCAGGCCATAGCCCTCGATCAGGCGCGCGCCGGTCGCCGCCTCGAACTTCTGCTTCAGTTCCAGCGGCAGCGGCGCGCCCCCCGATATGCAGGCGCGCAGCGAGGAAAAGTCGATATTGCGGATCGCCGGATGGTCGAGCAGCGCCTGATACATGGTCGGCACGCCGGGCAGCGAGGTCGCCTTGACCCGCTGGATCGCGGCCAGCACTTGGGCCGCATCGAAGCGCGGCAGCATCACCATCTCGCCGCCATTCATCACCGTGCGGTTGAGCGTGCAGGTGTTGGCGAAAACGTGGAAGAAGGGCAGAACCGCGATGATCCGGTCTTCCTCATTGACGCGCGGGTCGATCGCCTGCGCCTGCCGGGCATTGGCGGTCAGATTCTGGTGCGTCAGCATCGCCCCCTTGGGCGTGCCGGTGGTGCCCCCGGTATATTGCAGCAGCGCGATATCGTTCAGCGGATCGATGTCCGCCACCGCGCAATCGCCCTTGTTGGCGATGAAGCGGTCATAGCGCAGCACACGGGGATCGTGGGGCAGCGGCGCGCATTCGCTCGCCTTGAACCAGCGGAACAGCAGCGACTTGACCGGCGAGAGCACTTCCGCGACCGTTCCGACGATCAGCGTTTCGAGCGAGCTATGCTCCAGCACCTCCAGCGCGGTCGGCAGCAGCGCCTTGGCCGATAGGGTGAAGAGGATTTTCGTGCCGCTGTCCTCGACCTGATGCTCCAGTTCGGCGGCAGTGTAGAGGGGGGAGAAGTTCACGACGATTGCGCCGGCCAGCAGCGCGCCATAATAGGCAGCAACATAATGGGGCGTGTTGGGCAGATAGAGGCCGACCCGGTCGCCCTTCCTGACCCCAATCGCCTGCAACCCGCAGGCGACGCGGCGGATCTGGTCGTACATCTCGCCATAGCTGAACTTGCGGCCCATGAAATCGATCATGGCGGCCTGTGGATGCGCCGTCGCGCTATCCGTCACCATCTGTCCCATAGACAGCGGCGGGAAGGTCTGGTCCCACGCGGTGGGATGTTGATATTTATCCGTCAGGATTTTTTCTACGCTCTCCATAGCCGAACTGTATGGCCAACATCTGCTTTACGCAAGCGTCAACCATAGGAAAAAGGGCTGCGCCGAATGCCAGCGCAGCCCCTGGAATTTCCCTGCGTCGCGGGGATCGGGATGCGACCGCCGATGACGCTACGGCATCACTCCTCGCTCTTGTTCCCGCTGAAGGGATCAAGGATGGAGGCGGCGCCCGAAATCAGTTCGGCTTCGCTCTTCAACGCCTCTTCGGCGCGGCGCGCTGCGTCCTGGCGCTCGCGGCGCAGTTCCTCGATCAGCGCCTCGCGGTCGCCGTCCAGACGCGAATCGGTTGGCGCCTCGATGCCCGCCTTCTTCGCCGCCTTCGTCACCAGCGCATCCAGTTCGCGCTGCGAACAGAGGCCCAGCGTGACCGGGTCCTTGGGCACGATGTTGCTGATGTTCCAATGGGTGCGGTCGCGGATCGCAGCGATGGTGGTGCGGGTGGTGCCGATCAGCTTGCCGATCGCACCGTCCGAAATCTCCGGGTGGTTGCGCAATATCCAGGCGATGCCGTCAGGCTTGTCCTGACGCTTGCTGACCGGGGTGTAGCGCGGCCCCTTGGTGCGACGGACCGGCTCCGGCCCCTTCAGCATCTTGAGCTTGTAATCGGGGTTCTGCTCGCCCTTGTGGATTTCCTCCATGGTGATCTCATGGGCGCGCACCGGATCGCGGCCGGTATATTTGATGCTGGCGGTATCGTCGGCGATCGCCTGCACTTCGAGGATATGAAGCCCGCAAAATTCCGCGATCTGGTCGAAGCTCAGAGCGCTATTGTCGACCAGCCAGCTGGCAGTCGCGTGGGGCATGAGAGGCTGGGACACGGGGTCATCTCCGGCACGTAAAAACGATAAGGGCCGCCCAATCAGGGCGGCCGCGACGGAGCAGGGATAGTCCATCCCGGCCTTTGCGGCAAGAAAATCCGGCAGGGAAAAGCGTCAGGCGGCGCTTTCGATGACCTCGGGGTCGATCGCGTGCAGCCCGGACAGGAATTCGCGCGCGCTGCGATCCCAGCTGAAGCCGCGACCATAAGCGGCGCAGGTCTGCCGGTCCCGCGCCAGCGCGTCGGTGATGGCCTGCCCCAGATCTTCCGACAGCGCGCCGGTTTCCGGCGTCACGATATCGACCGGCCCCGTCACCGGATAGGCCGCGACTGGCGTGCCGCAGGCCAGCGCCTCGATCATCACCAGCCCGAACGTATCGGTACGGCTGGGGAAGACGAACACGTCAGCGCCGGCATAGGCGCCCGCCAGTTCCGTCCCGAACAAGGCGCCCAGGAAACGCGCCTGCGGATAGGCCCGCTCCAGCGCCGCGCGCGCGGGGCCGTCGCCGACCACCACTTTGGTGCCGATATGATCGGTCGCGAGGAACGCTTCCAGATTCTTCTCGACCGCGACCCGCCCGACATAGAGCATGATCGGACGCGGCAGATCAGCGAACAGCGCCGGCGGTGACGCATCGGGCGTGAAGGCAGCCAGGTCGACGCCCCTGCCCCAGGGACGCACATTGGCGACGCCATGGGCACGCAACTGCTCGCGCACGGATCGGGTCGACACCAGCACCGCCTGAGCCGGGCCATGGAACCAGCGGATATAGCGCCAGAACCAGGCGGCGGGCAGGCCGGTGCGCTGCGCCACATAATCGGGGAAATGGGTGTGATAGGCGGTGGTGAAGGGCACGCCGCTGCGCAGGCACCAGCGCCGCGCCGCGACGCAGAGCGGCCCCTCGGTCGCCAAATGCACCGCATCGGGGCGGAAGGCCGCGATCGCCTGCCCCACCACGCTCGACCGAACCAGCGCCAGCCGGATTTCGGGATAGGTCGGACAGGGAATGGAGCCGTAAAGGTCGGGGGAGATCACCTTCACCGCATGCCCCATCTGCTCCAGCTCGCGCTGGATCGTCTGGAGCGTGCGCACCACGCCATTGACTTGCGGGGTCCAGGCGTCGGTGACGATCGCGATCCGCACGCCCGCCTCCGTCAAGCAGCCAGCCGGGAGGATTGCTTCGGATTTTCCTTGGCGGTGCGGGCGGCGATCTCGTCGGCCCAGTGCAGCACCTCCATCCGCCCGTCGAAATGCTCGACCAGCGCGGTGCAGCCTTCCACCCAGTCGCCGTCATTATAATATGCGACGCCGTCGATCTCGCGCATTTCGGCATTGTGGATATGGCCGCACACCACGCCGTCGACGCCGCGCGCGCCGGCCTCGTGCGATACCACTTCCTCGAAGCGGGAGATGAAGGAGACGGCGTTCTTGACCTTGTGCTTGGCCATCTTGCTGAGCGACCAGTAAGGCAGGCCCATGCGCTGGCGGACGGCATTCACCACCACGTTGAGGCGCATCAGCGTCGTATAGGCGGCGTCGCCGACGAAGGCGAGCCAGCGGTGCGCCAGCATGATCGTGTCGAACTCGTCGCCATGCAGCACCAGCAGCTTGCGCCCGTCCGCGGTCATGTGGATCGCCTTGCGCCGGATTTCCACGCCGCCAAAGCTCATGCCCGTGAACTGGCGGAACATCTCATCATGATTGCCGGGGATGTAGACGACCCGCGTGCCGCGCTTGGCGCGCTTCATCAGGCGCCACACCACGTCATTATGGCTGGCCGGCCAGTAAAAGCGCTTCTTCAGCCGCCATCCGTCGATGATGTCGCCCACCAGATAGATGGTGTCGCTGTCCACATTGTCGAGGAAATCGATCAGCATGGTCGCGTTGCAGCCGCGCGTGCCGAGGTGGATGTCCGAAATCCAGATGGTGCGATAGCGGCGACGCTGCCCTTCCCTCTCCGGGATATGGAAGCGGTCGTCCGCGCCTTCTTCCAGGTCGCTAAGGAAGGGCAGGCGCGTAATGGCGTTCATGATACGATCCCCAAAGACGTGTGTCCTTGGGAGCGAATCCCTAGCGCCGCTATGTTACAACTTCGCAGGGAATATGACGAAAATGCTACGATTTGCGTGGGTTCATGCACGCATAGCGGCGCTGAGGCGCATCGCCGTCGCCCTGAAAGCACTGCGCCGATAGGGGAAGGTTTACCGAAACGAAGGTCAGGGCGGCAAACAGCGCTCACCGTCGCGCCGGGCGCGACAGCAATCTCTGCAACCCAACGAAGCAAGCAAATATGCTTCTTTTGACAGGCGAAATGATCATGTTGACGACAACCGGCACTTGTCAGATCGTGACGCACCTGCGAGGCGATAGCATGGCGGCGCACCCCACCGGCCTGGAACAGGACAAACATGCGGCGGCATCTCTATCTCATCGCCGGGCTCATTTCGATCGGCCTTGGCGCGATCGGCGCCTTCCTGCCGCTGCTGCCGACCGTCCCCTTCATGATCCTCGCCGCCTTCTGCTTCGCCCGCTCCAGCCCTCGCCTCGAAGCGAAACTGCTCGACCACAAGCATTTCGGCCCGCATATCCGCCGCTGGCGCGAACATGGCGCCATCAGCCGCCGCGGCAAGAAAGCGGCGCTGGCCGCCTTTGCCTTCAGCGTGCTGCTGGCGTTATTCTTCTCCCCATGGCCCTGGCCCCTCGCACCTCTTGCCGCCGCACTGATCGGCGGCCGCTGGATATGGACCCGGCCGGAGGCATGACGGACGACGCATAATCAATGCGCCTGGAGCATGTTTCCTGCGTCCGCCCCTTCCTTCGCTATTCTTATTGTTGCGGCACCGAGGCGCGGGCGTTCTGGCCGTCGCCTTCGGGCGCGGCGATGATGTCGCGGGTGGTGGCGCCCTTGTCGACCACCTGCGTGTCGGGATCGCCCGCCGAAGACCGGATGCCCGCAGCCGCATTGGCGCGGCCAGCGGCGCTCAGGGTCGCGCTTTCGCTGGCGCTGCGCGGCGCGGGGCCGCCGAACATAGCCTGCATCGCTTCGCTGCGCGAATCGACCGCGGCGGCGGCCGGCGTGCCGGGCGCGGGCGGGACGAGCGCGAAGTCGGGCGGGATCACCAGCGGCGCCTGACGCGAGACGGCGAATTCATCGGGGCGGTCGCGGCCCATCAGGCCGCCGCCACCGCCACAGGCCGACAGGGTGGTCACAAGGCCAGCGGCGAGGATCAGTTTACGCTTCACTTCAAAGTCTCCGTCTTTGCGCCCTTGTCGCGCAGCAGCAGCGCCCGCGCAAGCAGGATCAGCACGCCGATCGTGATCGCCGCGTCGGCCAGGTTGAAAATCAGGAAGGGCCGCCATTCGCCGAAATGCAGGTCCGCATAATCAACGACATAGCCCAGGCGAACCCGGTCGACGATATTGCCGATCGCCCCGCCCAGCACCAGCCCCAGCGCCGCGACATCCTGCCGCGCGCGCTCGCGCCACATCCACACGCCCACGAAGCCCGCGATCAACATGGTCATGCCGACCAGCGCCCAGCGCATGACATTGGTGTCGGCATGGAAGAAGCCCATGGAAACGCCGCGATTTTCCAACCAGCGCAGGCGGAAGATCGGCAATATGTCGATCCCCATATCCGCCCGGCTCTTGAGCGCGAGCGGATAGGTGACGGTATATTTGATGAGCTGGTCGAGCGCGAGCGTCGCGATCGCGACGGTCAACCCCAGCGGGCGGTGATTGATGGCGGGCTGGAGGCTCATGCGCTCAGCACCGCGTCGCAGCGGTTGCAGAGCGTGCCGTCCTCCTTGACCTCGGGCAGCAGGCGCCAGCAGCGGCCGCACTTGTTCCATTCGCTGGGCTTGACGATGATGCCGTCGCCAACGCCCATCTCAATCCGCGCGACGATAGCGATTTCGGCGAAGTTCACACCATCGCTGGGCAGCATTTCGCCCATGGTGACGTCGGCCTCCAGACTGGAGCGGATGATCTTCTCGCGGCGGAAGGGTTCGATCGCCTCGTTCACCTGCTCGCGCTGGTCGCGCAGTTCGGCCCATTTGTCGTTCAGATGGCCGTTGATCCAGTGATGGTCGATCTCCGGCCATTCTAGGAAATGGACGCTATCCTCGTCGCTTGGGAAACGACTTTGCCACACCTCCTCAGCGGTGAAGGGGATGATCGGCGCGACATAGCGGACCAGCGCATGGAACAGCGTGTCGAGCAGGGTGCGATAGGCGCGCCGCTTGGGGTCCGACTTCGCATCGCAATAGAGGCAATCCTTGCGGATGTCGAAGAAGAAGGCTGACAGGTCGCTGTTCGCGAAGTCGAAGATAGCCCGGGTGTAGCGGCTGAATTCTAGCCAGTTCTCGCTCTTCGCGGCCTTGTCCACCACGGCGCGCAGTTCGGCATCGAGCTGGGCGAGACGATGGAGCATATAGCGCTCCAGCTCCGGCATTTCCGCGTAGGAGACGGCTTCCGTCTCTTCATCATAGTCGGAAAGAGCGCCGAGCATATAACGGAAAGTATTGCGCAATTTGCGATAGGCATCGGACGAGCCGGCGAGCACTTCCTTGCCGATGCGGACGTCATCGAAATAGTCGGTGCTGGCGACCCAGACGCGCAGGATATCCGCGCCGCTCTCGCTCATGATCTTCAGCGGATCGACGACATTGCCGAGCGACTTGGACATTTTCTTGCCCGACCCGTCGAGCGCGAAGCCATGGGTCAGCACCGCCTTGTAGGGCGCCTGGCCGCGGGTGCCACAGCTTTCCAGCAGCGAGGACTGGAACCAGCCGCGATGCTGGTCCGATCCTTCGATATAGAGGTCGGCGCGCGTGCCTTCACCATAGCGGCCCTCCACCACGAAGCTGTGAGTCGAGCCGGAATCGAACCAGACGTCGAGAATGTCGTTCACCACCTCATAGTCGTTGAGGTCGTAATCGGGGCCGAGCAGCGCCTGATGATCCGCGCCGAACCAGGCGTCCGCACCCGCGCCCTTGAACGCTTCGATGATGCGGGCATTGACCGCCGGATCAACCAGATAGTCGCCGCTCTTGCGATGGACATAGAGGGCGATCGGCACGCCCCAGGCGCGCTGGCGGCTGATGACCCAGTCGGGGCGACCTTCGACCATGGAGCGGATGCGGTTGGTCGAGCGCTCGGGCACCCAGCGGGTGTGCTCGATGGCGTCGAGCGCGATTTCGCGCAGGGTCGGGCCGTTGCCGGTGACGATCGGGGTCGGCATCACGCCGCCCTCGACATCGACCACCACGCCTTGCTGCGGCTTGTCCATCGGGATGAACCATTGCGGCGTGCAGCGGAAAATGATCTTCGCCTTGGACCGCCAGCTGTGCGGATAGCTGTGGCGGAAATCGTCGGATGCGGCGAGCAGCCCGCCCGCTTGCGCCAGGTCGGTGCAGATCGGGCCGTCCTTGCTGACGAATTTGGGGTTGATGACCGAGCCTTGGCCGCCCAGCCAGAGCCAGTCGGCGCGATATTTGCCGTCGCCCTCTACGGCGAAGACGGGGTTCAGGCCATGCGCCTTGCACAGCGCGAAGTCGTCCTCGCCATGGTCGGGCGCCATGTGGACAAGGCCCGTGCCCGCGTCGGTGGTGACGAAATCGCCCGCGAGGAACGGACGGGGCTTCGCGAAGAAGCCGCCGAGCGCGTGCATCGGGTGACGCGCGACGGCTCCGGCTAGTTGCGAGCCTTTGCCCTTCCAAATGACATTGTCATCCCCGCGAAGGCGGGGATCCATCTCCGGCGCTGCGGCCGGTGCAAGGTCGGGAGATGGGTTCCCGCCTTCGCGGGAATGACGGTTGAGGACGGAAGCGATGAGCGCTTCAGCAAGCAACAGCTTACGGCCGCCACTTTCCACAAGGACATATTCAACATCCGGCCCATAAGCCAAGGCCTGGTTCACCGGGATCGTCCAGGGCGTGGTGGTCCAGATCACCGCATGGGCGCCGACCAGTTCCGGCGCATTCGGCGCTTCCACGATCTCGAACGCCACGTCGACCTGGGTCGAAACGATGTCCTCATATTCCACTTCCGCCTCGGCCAGCGCGGTCTTTTCGACCGGGGACCACATGACGGGCTTGGCGCCGCGATAGAGTTGGCCGCTTTCCGCGAATTTCAGCAGTTCGCCGACAATCGTCGCCTCGGCATCGAACTTCATGGTAAGATAGGGGTCTTCCCAATCACCCATGATGCCCAGGCGCTTGAACTGATCCTTCTGCACGCCCACCCACTTGTCGGCATAGGCGCGGCACTGGGCGCGGAACTCGGACGCGGGCACCTCGTCCTTGTTCAGCTTCTTCTTGCGATATTCCTCCTCGATCTTCCATTCGATCGGCAGGCCGTGGCAGTCCCAGCCGGGCACATAGGGCGCATCCTTGCCCAGCAGCGACTGGCTGCGAACGATGATGTCCTTCAGCACCTTGTTCATCGCATGGCCCATATGGATGTCGCCATTGGCGTAGGGCGGGCCGTCATGCAGGATGAAACGTTCGCGGCCGGCGCGCTTCTCGCGCAGCTTGCCATAGAGGTCCATCGCCTCCCACTTCGCCGCGATGGCCGGTTCCTTGGCGCTCAGGCCCGCCTTCATCGGAAAGTCGGTGACGGGAAGGAAGACGGTGGACTTGTAGTCAGGTGCGTCGGTCATGGGTGTCCGGTATCTGCAAACATCCGTTCGTTTCGAGCGCAGTCGAGAAACGCAGGCACGGCGCTGATCGCTTCTCGACTTCGCTCGAAGCGAACGGGGTTATGAATAATTGCGCGGCATTAAGCGAGGTGGGGCGTTCCCGCAAGGATTTGCCGAGCATCGTCGCAGTCCCGCGCGATCTGCGCCATCAACGGCTCGAGGCCGTCAAATTTCGCCTCCGGCCGCAGATAGTGGATCAGTTGCACCTCGATCTGCTGATCATAGAGGCTTTCGGCGAAATCGAAGAAATGCGGCTCCAGCAATTCTTTGGGCGGATCGAAGCTGGGACGGATGCCCAGATTCGCCGCCCCGTCGAGCACCCGCCCGTCGGGGAGCAGCCCGCGCACCGCATAGATGCCATAAGCGGGGCGCAGATAATGGCCCATGTCGACATTGGCGGTCGGAAAGCCGATGGTGCGGCCCAGCTTGTCGCCATGCTGCACCACGCCCTGAATGGCAAAGGGCCGCGTCAGCAGGCGTGTCGCCGTGGCGCAGTCCCCGGCCTTGAGCGCGTCGCGGATGCGGCTGGAGGACACCACCTCCCCCGTTTCGTCGGTGACGGCAGGCACGGCTTCGGCCACCATGCCCAGCGCACCGCCCAGTTCGGCCAGCGTAGCGGCAGTGCCGCTCTTGGCCTTGCCGAAGGTGAAATCCTGCCCGGTGACGACGCCGGCGGCGCCCATGCCCTGCACCAGAAAGCCGGCAAATTCCTCCGCGCGCATCGCGGCCATGGCGGCGTCGAATTCGAACACCAGCATGGCGTCGGCGCCCGCCGCCGCGAACAGCGCCTGCCGCTGGTCCAGCGTGGTCAGGCGGAACCAGGGCGTATCGGGCCGGAAGAGGCGCACGGGATGCGGGTCGAAGGTGGCGACGATCGCCGGCCGCCCCTCGGCGCGGGCGCGGGCGATGGCGCGGCCGACCACCGCCTGATGGCCCGCGTGAAACCCATCGAAATTGCCGAGCGCCATGATGCTGCCGCGCAGATGCGAGGGGATCGGGGCGCTGCTCAGGAGCCGTTCCATCGCGCGGGCTATAGGGGGGCGAAGAGAGCGTGGCAATGGATGCGATACCGACCGGCATACCCGTCATTGCTTGGCTACGCTCGCAATGACGAAATATTTTATCGCCGCACGAAGGTGACGAAGCTGTAGGCCGGGCGCCCATCCAGCGCCGGATGATCCTCGCGCGCTATTTCCTGCCAGTCCGCCGTGTCGGGATAGGCGATGGCGGCGTCGCCCGCCGCTTCCAGATGCACTTCGGTCAGTTCGATCCGATCGGCCAGCGGCAGGAACAGGCGGTAGATTTCCGCGCCGCCGATCACCATCACGGTGGGCGCATCGGCGAGGACGACGGCGCCGGCCACATCATGGGCAACCTCAGCGCCCTCCCCCGTCCAGCCCCTATCCCGCGTCAGCACGATATGGCGGCGGCCGGGCAGCAGACCGGGCAGGCTGTCGAAGGTCTTGCGGCCCATGATCATCGGATGACCGACGGTGATCGCCTTGAAATGCCGGAGGTCCGCCGGCAGCCGCCACGGCAGGTCGCCATCCCTGCCGATCACGCCATTGTCGGCGCGGGCGAGGACGAGGGTGATTTGGGTGTTGCTCATCTCCGGCACCCTTCGTCATTCTCGCGCAGGCGGGACGCGCTAGCGCGCCGCAAGCAATCCATCTCCCGCCATCGCCCTATCCGCAAGGTTCGGAGATGGATCCCCGCCTTCGCGGGGATGACGGACAAGCAGGCGCAGGTCTGCTTCACAGCGACAACCGCGTCACATGCCCCATCTTGCGGCCGGGGCGCGCCTCATGCTTGCCATAGAGGTGCAGGTGATTGGCCGGGTCGGACAGGATCGCCTGCCAGTCATTGGCGTCGTCACCGATCAGGTTGCGCATCTCGACGCGCGGCGCGGCGAGGCCGGTGTCGCCCAGCGGCAGACCGCAAATGGCGCGGACATGATTTTCGAACTGGCTCGTCACCGCGCCCTCGATCGTCCAGTGGCCGCTATTGTGGACGCGCGGGGCCATTTCGTTGAAGACCGGACCGTCGGCGCTGGCGAAAAATTCGCAGGTCAGCACGCCGACATAGTCGAGTGCGTCGGCGACCTGCTTCGCCATGGCGCGCGCCTGTTCCACCTGCCCCTCGATCAGCGGCCCGGCGGGCGCGGTCGAGGTCGACAATATGCCGTTCACATGGACGTTGGCAGGCGAATCCCAGAAGCGCACCGCCCCATCCGCGCCGCGCACCAGAATCACCGAAAATTCCTCGGCGAAGGTGACGAAACCTTCCAATATGGCACTCTGGCGGCCGATGGCGTTCCAGGCGCCGACGGCGTCGCCCGGCTCCGACAGGCGCGCCTGCCCCTTACCGTCATAGCCCATGCGGTTGGTCTTGAGGATCGCGCGGCTGCCGACCTGCTCGATCGCGCTTTCGAGGTCGTCGAGGCTCTCGACCGGAGCGAAGGGCGCGGTCAGGCCGCCCAGATTGCAGACGAAGCGCTTTTCGGCGAGCCGGTCCTGCGCCACGCGCAGCGCCTGCGCGCCGGGGCGGACCAGCCCATGGGTGCTAAGCACCTCGACCGCAGCGGGATCGATATTCTCGAACTCATAGGTGACGACATCGACGCCATCGGCAAAGGCCGCGAGCGCATCGGCATTCTCATAGGCGCCCCGCGTCCAGCAGGGCGAGACATCGGCGGCGGGGCCGCTTTCCTCGGGCGCGTAGATGCAGGTGCGATAGCCCAGCTGCGCCGCCGCCATGGCGATCATCCGGCCAAGCTGGCCGCCGCCGATAATGCCGATGGTGGAGCCGGGCGCGATGGTCGTCATATATGTTCCGCTCAGTCTTCGACGGTTTCGGCGACGGCGTCGGTCTGGCGCGCGCGCCAGGCGTCCAGCCGTTCGGCCAGGTCCGGATCATGGGTGGCGAGGATCGCGGCGGCCAGCAGTCCCGCATTGATCGCACCGGGTTTGCCGATCGCCAGCGTGCCGACAGGGATACCGCCGGGCATCTGGACGATGGAGAGGAGCGAATCCATGCCCTTCAGCGCCTTGGATTCGACCGGCACGCCCAGCACCGGCAGCCGCGTCATCGACGCCGCCATGCCGGGCAGATGCGCCGCGCCGCCCGCGCCGGCGATGATGACCTTCAGGCCCCGCGCCGCCGCGCCCGTGGCATAGTCATAGAGGCGCTGCGGGGTGCGGTGGGCGGACACCACCTTGCATTCATGGGCGACGCCCAGCGCTTCGAGCGTCTCGGCGGCATGGCGCATCGTGTCCCAATCGGACCGCGACCCCATGATGATGCCGACTTCCACTGCCCCGCTCATATTCCGCTTCCCCTGATAGCCCGGTCCGGAAAGCAAAGCCCCTTAGCGGCCGGGCCGCTAAGGGGCAATGATAAGTATAACCGTTCAGAAATCGCGATTAGCGCTCCGACAGATAATAGCGGTCGATCGCGCTCAGATCGTCGGCCAGCTCATAGACGATCGGCTGGCCGGTCGGGATTTCCAGCTCGGTGATCTCGTTGTCGGGGATGTTCGACAGATGCTTCACCAGCGCACGCAGCGAATTGCCATGGGCGGAAATCAGCACGCGCTTGCCGGCCCTGAGGTCAGGGGCGATGGCCGATTCCCAATAGGGCAGCACGCGGGCGATCGTGTCCTTCAGGCTCTCGGTCGAGGGGATGGCGATGCCGGCATAGCGGCGATCGGCCGACAGGTCGAATTCGCTGCCCGCTTCCAGCACCGGCGGCGGGATGTCGAAGCTGCGGCGCCAGATCTTGACCTGATCGTCGCCATGTTTGGCCGCCGTCTCCGCCTTGTTGAGGCCGGTGAGGCCGCCATAATGGCGTTCGTTGAGGCGCCAGTCCTTCTCGACCGGCAGCCAGAGCCGGCCCATTTCCTCCAGGGCGAGGTTTAGCGTCTTGATCGCGCGGGTCTGGAGCGAGGTGTAGCACTGATCGAAGTCCAGCCCCTTTTGCGCCATCAGCCGGCCCGCAGCGCGCGCTTCCTCGACGCCCTTCTCCGTCACATCGACGTCCCACCAGCCGGTGAAGCGGTTTTCCAGATTCCAGGCCGACTGGCCGTGGCGGATAAGGACGAGAGTGGGCATAGGGCACGTCTCCTGCTCGATGGCGGCAAATGATGCGCATCCCATAACGGGCAAAATCGCGGGCGCAAGCTTGTCGCCCCTGCGTTTCGCCCCACATTGCAGTCAGGCCGTCCTTGGGATAGCCAGTCAGGGTCCAACGGAGGAACAGGATTTGGCATTTGTGAAGGGCGCCTGGCGCATATTGGTCGCGATCAAGGACGGCCTCGTCCTGCTCTTCCTGCTGCTCTTCTTCGGCGCGCTCTATGCCGCCCTCTCCTTCTCGCCCAAGCCGGGCAAGACCGTGTCGTCGGGCGCGTTGCTGCTGGACCTCGACGGCAGCATCGTCGAGCAGCCGGCCGAGATCAGCCCGATGGCGCTGCTCAGCGGGTCCGGCCCAGAGGCGAAGGAATATCGCCTGTCCGACATCGTCGCCGCGCTCGACGCGGCGAAGAGCGACGGCAAGGTCAAGGCGGTGGTGCTGAACCTCGACGGCTTCATGGGCGGCGGCCAGGTCGCGATGGCGCGCGTGGGCAAGGCGCTGGACGGCGTGCGCGCCGCGAAGAAGCCGGTGCTGGCCTATGCCACCCTCTACAGCGACGACGGCTATCAGCTTGCCGCCCATGCCAGCGAAATATGGAGCGACCCGCTGGGCGGCGTCGCGATCCTGGGCCGGGGCGGCTCCAACCTCTATTATAAGGGGCTGATCGACAAGCTGGGCGTCAACACCCATGTCTATCGCGTCGGCACCTACAAGAGCTTCGTCGAACCCTTCACCCGCACCAACCAGTCGCCCGAAGCCAAACAGGCCAATCAGGCATTGGCCGGCGCCCTGTGGCAAAGCTGGCAGGACGATGTCGCAAAGGCGCGGCCCAGGGCGAAGATCGCCGCCTATGCCGCCGATCCCCTCGCCGCCGCGCGCGCTTCGGGCGGCGACATGGGCAAGGCGGCGCTCGCCGCCGGCCTGGTCGACAGGCTGGGCGACGAAGCCGCCTTCGGGGAACGCGTTGCGGATATTGCGGGCGACGCGCCCAAGGACAAGACGGGCAGCTTCGCCGCCATCGACCTTTCCGCCTATGTGAAGGCGCGCAAGCCCGCCAATGACGGGCAGATCGGCGTGCTGACGGTCGCGGGCGACATCGTCGACGGCGAAGCCGGTCCCGGCACGGCGGCGGGCGACACGATTTCGGACCTGCTGCTGACCGCCCTCAACGAAAAGAAATTGAAGGCCCTGGTCGTGCGCGTCGATTCGCCGGGCGGATCGGTCATGGCGTCGGAGAAGATCCGCAGCGCGATCCTGCAGGCGAAGGCGGCCGGGCTGCCGGTGGTCGTCTCCATGGCCAATGTCGCGGCGAGCGGCGGGTATTGGGTGTCGACGCCGGGCGACGTCATCTTCGCCGAGCCGGACACCATCACCGGATCGATCGGCGTGTTCGGCATCATCCCCAGCTTCGAAGGAACGCTGGCGAAGATGGGCATCACCACCGACGGGGTGCGCACCACGCCCCTGTCCGGCCAGCCCGACGTTGCCGGGGGCACCACGCCGGAATTCGACCAGATCATGCAGCTGGGGGTCGAGGACATTTATCGCCGCTTCGTGGGGCTGGTGGCGCAATCGCGCCGCAAGTCGCCGCAAGCGATCGACGCCGTCGCGCAGGGCCGCGTCTGGGACGGCGGCACCGCGCGCCAGATCGGTCTGGTCGACCGCTTCGGCGGGATGGAAGACGCCATCGCCGAAGCCGCGCGCCGGGCGAAGATCGACCCGGCCAAGGCGCGGGCTTATTATATCGAAAAGCAGCCCGACAAGTTCGCCGAGTTCATCCAGTCGATCGCCGAGCGCGAACAGGATGATAGCAGCGCGCCCCGCGACATGCTTGCGCGCCAGGCGTGGATGCAGCGCGGCTGGGCGATGCAGGCGGTGTCGGACGTCAAGGCGCTGGTCATGGGCGCGGGCGTGCGCGCGGACTGCCTGGAATGCCGAGGCTATGGCGCGCCGAAGCCGCGCAGCGCGGCGGAGGAGCGCGGGCTGCTGGCGATGCTGGCGGGATTGTGGCGGTAAGCGGCGGCTAGCGGCCAGTTTGAGACATCGAAGGCGGCGTGAATTAAATCGGATTGCCGCCATTTGTGGTCTATGCGAACCTCCCGGTATGAGGCTATTTGGTATCCTTCCTCTGCTTTGTGCGATCTCCTCCTGTTCCGAGCAGCCAAAACGGGAGGTTTGGGCTGTGGTCATCAGTATTGCCGAGCACGCGAACCCTAAATGGAACTCCGACGAACTGGTCGTTACAGCGCGAAGTCAAGATGGAGCTTTCGGTTCAAAATCCGTTCTGAGGGCACGTCTCCAATGTCGCGTAGGTGATACGGTGCACGGTTCTGCGCAGGGTATGGCGCTAACGCTGGATGATGACGCCTGCGTGAGTTGAAGGTCCGCTTTCTGGCATTCGCGCTTGAATAGAGATTTCGCTTCCCACCCCAAACCCGCCCTACCCCTCCTCCTCCCGATAGCCCGGCAGGCTCAGCCCGCGCCGGATCGCCAGGGCGCGCAGGCCAAAGCCCAGCAGCGCCGCGATGACGCCCGCGACCGGCACCTCCAGACCCAGCCAGCGCAGCGCCACGAACAGACCCGCGGCGAAGGCCGCCGCCGTCACATATAGTTCGGGCCGCAGCAGGATCGACGGCTCGCCCGCCAGCAGGTCGCGCATGATGCCGCCGACGCAGCCGGTGACGACCCCCATCATCCCCGCGACGAAGGGCGGCACGCCGAAGCTCATCGCCTTGGCCGCGCCGAACACGGCGAAGGCGGCGAGGCCGATCGCGTCCAGCCAGTCGAGCGCGCGGTCGCTCCACCAGCGGCGCGGCGTGAACCAGACGACCAGCGCCGCGACCATGCAGGCAATCGCCGGCATCGGGTCCACTACCCAGAAGACCGGCGCGCCGATCAGCAGGTCGCGCACCGTGCCGCCGCCCACCCCTGTCACCAGCGCGAAAAAGGCGAAGGTGACGAGCGTCTGCCGCAACCGCGCCGCCGCCAGCGCGCCCGATGCGGCGAAGACGAAGGTGCCGACGATGCTCAATGTTTCCAGCACCGGACCGATGGAGGTGGCGAGCGAAGGCGTGGGTGGGAGCATGTCGCGATCTAGCCACCCATCCCCATTCGTGTCGAGCGCAGTTGAGACACGGGTGGCGCGGTCATATCTGCCTGCCGTCATCGAGCGGGATGATTTTACAGCATTCGTCATTGCGAGCGCAGCGAGGCAATCCATTGTCACTCCGATGGATTGCCTCGCTGCGCTCGCAATGACGATAGAAAACAGCGGAAAAGCTGCCTTCCGACGGCATTTTATCGGAAAGAACTGCGCCCTTACTTCCGCCCCTTTTCCGCCGCCAGCCGGCTCATCAGGATGGCGGCGCGCTTGGCCTGGCGCTTCATCGTGGACAGGTCCGCCTTTTCCGCCGGGCTGTGATCGTCGCTCGACGCCAAGCCGAGGCCGACAAGCCCGTCCGTGTCCGCCGCGACGAAGGCGATGTCGCCCGCGCCGCGCTTCAGCGGGTCGAGCGCGGGCATTTCCGGCAGGCCAAGGTCGGTGTTGACGCCATTGAGCTTCGCCAGCAGCGCCTTATTCCCTTCGGTCGGCGCCATCGATGGATAGCCCAGGTCGAAGGCGATGCTGGCTGACGTGCCGGTCAGATGGTTCGCATCGACGATCGCCTGCATCTTCGCCCGCACGCGACGGGTCTGCTCTTCGCTCAGGGTGCGGAAATCGCCCTTGGCGACCGCGACCGGCGGGATGATGTTGGTCTTGCCGGTCACGGCGATGCGCACGCCGTCCTTGTCGACCGCCGCGCTCTGCCCGCCGCCGATCAGCCCGACATTGAAGGTGAGGTTGGGTTCCGGCAGCTCCTTGCGGAAGGCGGTGACAATCCGCGCCAGTTCGTAGATGGCGCCGTCGCCGGCCGCCGCGGAGAAGATGCCCGAGCTATGGCCCGATTTGCCGGTCGCGGTCAGGGTCCAACTGTTGGAGGAGCGGCGGGCGATCGACCCCATATCCTTGCCGCCCTCTTGCGCCAGCCCCTCGAAATCGAGCGCGACATCGGCCCGCTTGCCCGCCGCGATCAGGTCGGCGCGCGCGATGGCGATCGGATCGCCCGAATCCTCCTCGTCGCCGGTCAGCACCACTTCGATATTGGCGTTTCCGAGCGTTCCGGCCGCCTGCATCGCTTTCAGCGCCAGCAGCATCGTCACCACCCCGCCCTTGTCATCGCCGACGCCGGGACCGGCAGCCCAATCCCCGGAAGCGCCGCCCACGCGCTTGAAGGTCTGGAAGGGCGAATCCGGTTCGAACACCGTGTCGAGATGGCCGATCAGCAGCATCTTCGTGCCGCCCGCGCGCCCCTTGTGCACCGCGATCAGATGGCCGGCGCGCCCGGCGGCGTCCATCGGCTTCCATGTGACGGTGAAGCCAAGCGCCTCATATTCCGGGCGCAGCATGTCGGCCACCGCCTTCACCCCGGCGAAGTTCATCGAGCCGCTATTCTGGTTCACCAGCCGTTCGAGCAGGGCGATGGAGGGTTCATAGCCCGCCTCCACCGTGGCGCCGATCGTCCGTTCGGCGGGACTGAGCGCGGCATGGGCCATCGGCGCGCCGCCCAGCAGCAGCGCGCCCGCGAGCATGACTCGAATCACTTGGCCAGTTCCGCCTCGATCGCGGCGATCAGCGCTGGGTCGTCGGGCGCGGTGGTCGGCGCGAAGCGCGCAGCGACGCTGCCGTCCTTCGCGATCAGGAATTTCTCGAAATTCCAGAGGACTTCCGGCACCGGATTGGGGGTCATGCCATAGCCCTTGAGCTTTTCGCGAAAAGCGTCGCCCTCCCCCTGCGCTTCGGGCTGCGCGCTGGTGAGCGCGGCATAGAGCGGATGCTTGTCCGGGCCGGTGACGACGATCTTTTCGAACATCGGGAAATCGACGCCGAAATTGGTGGTGCAGAAGGTCGCGATCTCGTCATTGCTGCCCGGTTCCTGCGCGCCGAAATCATTGGCGGGGAAGCCTGCGACCACCAGCCCCTTGTCCTTATAGTCGGCATAGAGGGTTTCCAGCCCCTCATATTGCGGGGTCAGTCCGCATTTGGAGGCGACATTGACCGCCAGCACCACCTTGCCGGCATAGTCCGCAAGGCTCGCGTCCGCGCCCTTGATCGTCTTGAGCGGAATGTGCTGGATATCAGTCATCTTCATCTCCTTGGAATCGGGTTGCGGCGGACCTTGCCATCAAATCGCCGCGCCGAACAGGCGCCCCGCGCCTGCCGTCACCGCCATCGCCAGCGCGCCCCAGAACAGTGTGCGCAGGATCGACCGCAGCGGCTTCGCTCCGCCCAGCCGCGCGCCGACATGGCCCAGCAGGGCAAGGCAGAGCAGGCAGACTCCGACGATCGCTGGGATGGCGCCATTCGCCGGCACAAGCGCGGCGGCCAGCACCGGCGGCGCGGCGCCCGCGGCGAAGCTGGCGGCGGAAGCCAGCGCCGCCTGCACCGGGCGCGCGGTAGCGAGATCGGAAATGCCCAGCTCGTCGCGGGCATGGGCGCCCAGCGCATCGGCCGCCATCAACTGCTCCGCCACCTGACCCGCAAGGTCGGGCGTCAGGCCGCGTTCGACATAGATGTCGCGCAACTCCACCCATTCGGCATGGGGCTGGGTGGCGATCGCCTTCTTTTCCTTGGCGAGGTCAGCGCGTTCCGTATCGGACTGCGCGCTGACCGAGACATATTCCCCCGCCGCCATCGACATGGCCCCCGCCACCAGCGCGGCGATGCCGGTCAGCAATATGGCCTGCGCGCTGGCGCCCGACGCGGCGATGCCGGTCATCAGGCTGGCGGTCGACACGATCCCGTCATTCGCGCCCAGCACCGTCGCCCGCAGCCAGCCGACGCGGTTGACATAATGGACGGCGTGATGGGGGATTGGGGGTGTCGTTTGCGTGTCCATCACATACCCCTCGGTTCCATATCGCGCCCATCTTGCCGTTCGTTTCGAGCGAAGTCGAGAAACGAAGTCCAGCACCGACACCATCGCGCTCCACGGTTCTCGACTTCGCTCGAACCGAACGGGCGTGGGACTATCCCGCCAGCCCCTCGGCCTTTTCCGCCAGTTCCAGCCAGCGTTCTTCTGCCGCGTCCTTATCGCCCCGCGCCTTCTCGATCGCGCCGGTCAGCGCGGCGAATCTCTTCGGGTCGCGGGTGTAGAGCGCCGGGTCGGCCAGCGCTTCCTCGTCGCGCGCGATCGCCGCTTCCAGTTCCTCGATGCGCTTGGGCAGAAGGTCAAGGTCGCGCTGATCCTTGTAGCTGAGCTTGGCCGACACGGGCTTTGGCGGCGGGGGCGGCGCGGCCTCCTTCTTCTCAGCCTTGGGAGCACGGCGCGGATCGCGCTTGGCCACCCAATCGGCATAGCCGCCGACGATCACGTCGACCGTGCCCGATCCGTCGAGGCCCAGAGTCACCGTCACCGTGCGGTCGAGAAAGTCGCGGTCGTGGCTGACGATGAGCACCGTGCCGTCATAGTCCGCGATCACCTCCTGCAACAGGTCGAGCGTTTCGAGGTCAAGGTCGTTGGTCGGTTCGTCCAGCACCAGCAGGTTGGATTCGCGGGCAAATTCGCGCGCGAACAACAGGCGCGAGCGTTCGCCGCCCGACAGGGTGCCGACCTTGGCCTCTGCCAGCGACGGATCGAACAGGAAGTCCTTGAGATAGCCATGAATATGCTTGCGCACCCCGCGCACGTCAATCCAGTCGCCGCCCTCGGCCAGCACGTCGCGCACGCTCTTGTCGCCCTGCATCAGGCTGCGCTGCTGGTCGATGAAGATCATGTCCAGCGTCTTCGCCTGGCTCACTTCGCCGCTGTCGGGCGCCAGTTCGCCGGTCAGCAGCTTGAGCAGGGTCGACTTGCCCGCACCATTGCCACCGACGATGCCGATCCGGTCGCCGCGCTGCACCCGCAGGGAAAAGTCCTTGATGATGGTCCGGTCGCCGAACGTCTTGGTGACATGCTCGGCCTTGATGACGCTCTTGGTCTTGCTGCCGTCGCTCGCCACCGCAATCTTGGCGGTGCCCTGCGGCCCCTGCATCGCAGCGCGCTGGGCGCGCATTTCCCACAGCTTGGCAAGGCGGCCCTGATTGCGCTTGCGCCGCGCGGTGACGCCGCGCTCCAGCCAGTGCGCCTCGATTTTCAGCTTCGCGTCCAGCTTCTCCGCCGCCCGCGCCTCCTCGGCATAGACGGCTTCCATCCATTGCTCGAAGCCGCCGAAGCCGACTTCGTTACGGCGCATCTGCCCCCGGTCGAGCCACAAAGTCTGGCGGGTGAGGCGCGTCAGGAAGGCGCGGTCGTGGCTGATGACGATGAAGGTGCCGTTATAGCGCGCCATCCAGTTCTCGATCCAGTCGATCGCGGCGATGTCCAGATGGTTGGTCGGCTCGTCCAGCAGCAGCAGGTCCGGCTCGCTCGCCAGCGCGCGGGCGATGGCGGCGCGGCGGCGCTCGCCCCCGCTTGCCGTCTTCGCCTCGCGCGACAGGTCGATGCCCAACTGGTCGGCGATCGCTTCCACCTCATGCGCGGGGGGCGCAAATTCGCCCGCCAGCGCGAAATCATGCAGCGTCTTGAACGGCGTGACGTCCGGGTCCTGCTCCAGCGTGATGACCCGCGCGCCCGGCTGCACCGACCTGATGCCTTCATCCGGCTCGATCTGCCCGCCGATCAGCTTGAGCAGCGTCGTCTTGCCCGCACCGTTGCGGCCGATCAGCGCCAGCCGGTCGCGCTGGCCGACATGGATGTCGATGCCGCGAAAAAGCCAGTGGGTGCCCTGCGAGAGGCCGAGATTTTCGAAGGAGAGGATGGGTGCTGCCATGGCCGTGCAGCTAGGGCTTGTCCGGCCCCGTAGCAAGAGCGGAACCAGAAAGCTGTCTGACGGCTTTCAACGCATGTCAGCGTCCATTCATCGCACCCAGGCCAATGGGGGTGCATCGTTCATAGAGGAGAAAAGTCCATGAAATCCGTTCTCGCCCTGATGGCGCTCGGCGCCGCCGCGCTACCCGTAGCGGCCGTCGCCCAGACCAGCGTCACCATCGCCGAGACAGCGCCGGTGGTGACATTGAACGTCACCGAAAGCGTCGAGGCCGCGCCCGATGTCGCGACCGTCGGCACCGGCGTCCAGACCCGCGCCCAGACCGCGCAGGCCGCCATGCAGGACAATGCCGCCAAGACCGAAAGGCTGATCGCCGCGCTCACCAAGGCCGGCATCGCCAAGCAGGACATACAGACCAGCGGCATCAACCTTTCCGCCCAATATGACTATAGCAACCGCGACGGCCAGCCCCAGGGGCCGCGCTTCATCGGCTATGAAGCGTCGAATCAACTGACGGTGAAGCTGCGCGACATCAAGCGGGTCGGGCCGTCGCTCGACGCCATGGTCGCGGCGGGCGCCACCAACATCAGCGGCCCCAGCTTTTCGATCGAAGACCCCTCGCCGCTGATCGCCCAGGCGCGCGGGACCGCGCTCAAGACCGCCAAGACCCAGGCCGATTTCTACGCCCAGGCGGCGGGCTTCCGCTCGGCGCGGCTCGTGTCGATCAGCGAGAGCAACAGCGGCGGCCAGCCGCCCATGCCGATGATGCAAAGCGCCCGTTTCAAGGCGGACGCCGTCGCCAACACCCCGGTCGAACCCGGCCAGGTCAGCGCGTCGGTAACGCTGACCGTCCAGTATGCGCTGGAGAAATAACCTCTAATCCGACACTCGCCAGCGCAGGACCGCCCGGTCCGCGCTGGCATCCCGCACCGACCGGACATCGATCCCCCGGTCGGTGAAGGCTTTGAGCAACGGCCCATCGCCTTCGCCGCGCACCCACACATCCACCGCCATGCCGGTGCGCTGCGCCGCCCAGAGCGCCAGGTCCAGCGCATCCCGGTTGCTGGCAGCGCCTTCCTCATCCAGTTCCAGTTCGGGCAGCGGCAGCACCGGCGGCTCCACCTCGATGATCCAGCCCGGCGCCATCGCCGCCGCGCGCCTCTCCAGCGCCCGGTACGTCGCCAGCCCCGCATCGGGCAGCGGCTTTGCCCGCACCACGGCGCGCTTGTGCGCCGTATCCACCGTCACCGCATCGGGATTGACCCCGGCGATCAGCGCCAACCGATCGGTCATCCGGTCAACCAACCCCTGCACCTCCCTCCGGGCGCTCTGTACCGCAAGCAATTGCGCATTTTCGGTGTCGGTGCCTTCGCCCACGCGGATCTGTTCGATGTCCAGCGTCACCGGCTGGCCCAATAGGGCACTCAGCGCCCGGCTCGCCCGTGCATTCGCATCGCGTTCATAACGGCTGGTCAGAACGCTGGCAGTAACGGCCAGCGGACTTGCCTCGAAATCCAGGTCGATCTGGCTGATCCGGGCGTCATCGCCAAATTCGCGGCTGATGACGTCGCGCGCATCGCGCGCCGCCCGCGCTTCCCACGCGATCTGCCCCAGCGACAGGCCCAGCGGCACCGCCAGCGCCAGGAAAATCGCGCCGATGAAGGCTGTCTGCATCCAGTTCTGGCTGGGTGACAGCGCCCGGCCGAAGCCATAGAGGCGCGCCATGATCGCCGCCGCCATGGCGATGGTGACGAAATTGGTGAAAAACAGCAGAAAGGCCCCGCCCGCCACCGTCCCGTTCAAGGTCGCAAGGCCAAAGCCCACGGTGGCGAGCGGCGGCATCAATGCCGTGGCGATGGCAACGCCCACGATCGTGCCCGCCTTGCCCCGAATCATGGCATAGGCGCCAGCCAGTGCAGAAAACAGCGCCACCATCAGGTCGAACAGATTGGGCCGGGTGCGCGCGGCGATCTCGCTCGTCACGGTCTGGAGCGGCGAAAGCAGCACGATGAAGCCCGTAAACAGCACCGCCACAAGCGCACCGCCTGCCAGCGTGCTCAGCGTCCGGCGTATCTCCCGCGAATCCGCCGTCGCCAGCGCGAAGCCCAGTCCAACGATCGGTCCCATCAGCGGCGAAATCAGCATCGCACCGATCACCACGGCCGGCGACGACAGCAACAGTCCCAGCACGGCAATGCCCGCCGACATCAGGATCATGAAGGCGTAGCGCGGACTCCAGCCGTCATCCTCGCGCACTCGTTCGACCACCGCCTGATGGTCGATCCCGCGGATCACATGGCTACGCCACCAGCGCGGCACGGCCTTCCACAGCGGCGGGTCGGCGACGGGCCTGTCATCTTGCATTGGCATGGTTCCACGGCATAATCGAGCAAGGCATGGCTTTCCAGCCCGGATCGGCGCGCCATTCACCACCTGTTCAATGGTTCCAGCCTATGCCATGCCAATGATGATGAAGTGGAAAAGCCTGATTGCCGGGACCGCTGCGGTCATGACCGCGCTGATGCTGGCGCCCGCCGCCGACGCCGGCAACCGCCGCGACGAGCAGGACGCCGCGCGCCGGGCGATGCTGGACGGACAGGTCATGCCCTTTTCCATGATCAAGCGCCGCGTCGACGCGGCCGTGGGCGGCGCCACCTATGTCGGCAGCGAATTCAACCCCTCCTCCAACCGCTATCGCCTGAAATATGTGAAGGATGGCAAGGTGATGTGGGTTGATGCCGACGGCCGGACAGGCGATATTATCGGCATGGCGCGCTGACCGGCGCGCGCTGCAACCTTATTCAAAACAGAAACGGACTAGCCCCATGCGCCTGCTGATCGTCGAGGATGAACCGAGCCTGGGCCAGCAGCTCAGGAACACGCTGGAAGGGGCAGGCTATGCCGTGGACCTCGCCACCGATGGCGAGGACGGCCATTTCCTGGGGGCGACCGAAAGCTATGACGCGGTGGTGCTGGACCTTGGCCTGCCCACCATCGACGGGCTGACCGTGCTCGACCGCTGGCGCAAGGAAGGCCGCAGCTTTCCCGTGCTGGTGCTGACCGCGCGCGACAGCTGGTCGGACAAGGTCGCCGGCCTCGATGCGGGCGCCGACGATTATCTCGCCAAGCCCTTCCAGAGCGAGGAACTGATCGCCCGCCTGCGTGCGCTGATCCGCCGCGCATCGGGCAATGCGTCGAGCGAACTCACCGCCGGCGACGTCCGGCTCGACACGCGGTCGGGCAAGGTGACGCTGAAGGGCGATCCGGTGAAGCTGACCGCGCAGGAATATAAGCTGCTGTCCTACCTGCTCCACCACAAGGGCAAGGTGGTCAGCCGCACCGAATTGATCGAGCATATCTACGATCAGGATTTCGACCGCGATTCCAACACGATCGAGGTGTTCGTCACGCGCATCCGCAAGAAGCTGGGCGCCGACGTCATCACCACCATCCGCGGCCTTGGCTACAGCCTGGACGAGCCGGGGCGGTAATCGAAGCCGCCTCCACCTCCGTTCGCTTCGAGCGAAGTCGAGAAGCGGTTAGCTCTGAGCTTCTCATTTGGCTTCGCCGAACTCAGCTCTGCCTCGTTTCTCGACACGCTCGAAACGAACGGAAGTAACTTAGGTCCAGATGGACAACCAATCCCCTCCCCCCGTCCGCTCCACCGGCTCGATCAGCCGGCGGATGATGGTCATTGCCGCGCTGTGGATCAGCCTGTTGCTGATCGGCGGCGGCGTGGCGCTGGACCGGGTGCTGGCGGACGCCATCACGCGCAATTTCGACGACGGCATGAATTATGTGCTGACGGCCATGATTGCGGCGTCGGAAATCGGCCCGGACGGCGAGGTATTGTTCAACCGCGAACTGGCCGACCAGCGCTTCCTCGAACCCAATAGCGGCCTTTACTACCAGATCAGCGCCAAGGGGCATGAAGATTGGCGCTCCCGCTCGCTCTGGGACCGCGCGCTCAACGTGCCGGCGGAGCATCATGACCGCCACCTCCATGTCTATGACAGCAAGCAGTTTCCCGGCGAGGACCTGCGCATCATGGAACGCACCGTCATCCTGCCCGGCTCCAACGCCCGCTGGATGTTCATGGTGGCGCAGGCGCGCGAGGGGCTGGACGGGCAGATCAGGACGCTGCGCTCCACTTTGTTCAAGAGCTTCGCCCTGCTGGCGCTCGGCCTGTTCGTGCTGGCGACGCTCCAGACCATCTACGGCCTGCGCCCGCTGCGCAAGGTCCGGCTGGAAATCGTGCGGATGCGCGGCGGCGAAAAGAGCCGCGTGACTGAACCCATGCCCGCCGAAGTGCTGCCCATGGTCGAGGAACTGAACGCCCTGCTCGCCCACAATGAACGACAGGCGGAGGAAGCACGCACCCACGCGGGCAATCTCGCCCATGCGCTCAAGACGCCGCTGACCGTCATCATGAACGCCGCCACCGCGCAGGCGCCCGATCTGGGCGATGCGGTGATCCGCGAAGCGACGACGATGCGGCGACAGGTCGACCATCATCTCGCCCGCGCCCGCGCGGTCGGCCGACGCGGCGCCGCGCAAAGCCGCGCCGAAGTCTGGTCCAGCCTGACCGCCGTGGAGCGCGCAGTGCAGCGCCTTTATCCCGAAGCGCGCGTCGACATGGACGGCGACAAAACGGCGGCGGTCCGCGTCGAGCGGCAGGATCTGGACGAAATGCTGGGCAATCTGATCGAAAATGCCGCCAAATATGGCGGCGGCAGCGTTTTCGCCACGGTGGGCCGCGCCGCCGGCATGGTGGAAATCCTGATCGAGGATGACGGCACGGGCATACCCGAAGCCGACCGCATCCGCATCTTCGACCGCGGCGTGCGGCTGGATTCGGGCAAGCCCGGTACCGGCCTCGGCCTCGCCATCGTCCGCGACGTGGCGGAAATCTATGGCGGCACGGTCGCGCTGGAGGAAAGCGAGGATCTGGGCGGTTTGCTGGTGCGGCTGAGGTTGCCGTCGGCCTGAACGGCGATCCGCCACCGTTGCGCACGCCCACCATTGTGATTCGCCCACACCCCCGCTAAAGGCGCGCTCATGTCCAGCACCGCCACCCAGATCACCCCGGAAGTCGTCGCCGAACATGGCCTCAGCCCGGAAGAATATGACCGCGTTCTGAACGCCCTCGGCCGCGAGCCGAACCTGACGGAACTGGGCATTTTCTCGGTCATGTGGTCGGAGCATTGCAGCTACAAGTCGAGCCGCATCCACCTCAAGAAGCTGCCGACCACCGGCCCGCAGGTCATTTGCGGCCCCGGCGAGAATGCCGGCGTGGTCGACATCGGCGATGGGCAGGCCGCCATCTTCAAGATGGAGAGCCACAACCATCCGAGCTACATCGAACCCTATCAGGGCGCGGCGACCGGCGTGGGCGGCATATTGCGCGACGTCTTCACCATGGGCGCGCGCCCGGTGGCGAACATGAACGCGCTGCGCTTCGGCCGCCCCGATCATCCCAAGATGAAGCATCTGATCAGCGGCGTGGTCCATGGCATCGGCGGCTACGGCAATTGCGTGGGCGTGCCGACCGTGGGCGGCGAGGTGAATTTCCACCCCGCCTATGACGGCAATATCCTGGTCAATGCGATGACCGTGGGCGTCGCCGACACCGACAAGATATTCTATTCGGCGGCGAGCGGCATCGGCAATCCGATCGTCTATGTGGGGTCCAAGACCGGCCGCGACGGCATCCATGGCGCGACCATGGCGTCGGCCGATTTCGGCGACGACGCCGACGCCAAGCGCCCGACCGTGCAGGTCGGCGACCCCTTCACTGAAAAGCTGCTGATCGAAGCGTGCCTGGAACTGATGGCGTCCGACGCGATCGTCGCGATTCAGGATATGGGCGCGGCGGGCCTCACCTCCTCCTCGGTGGAAATGGCGTCCAAGGGCGGCGTTGGCATCCAGCTCAACATGGACGACGTGCCGCAGCGCGAAACCGGCATGACCGCCTATGAAATGATGCTGTCGGAGAGCCAGGAGCGTATGCTCATGGTGCTTCAGCCGGGCAAGGAAGGTTTTGCCGAAGCGATTTTCCGCAAGTGGGAACTGGACTTCGCCGTCATCGGCCATGTCACCGACACCGGCCGGATGGTCCTGATCCACAAGGGCGAGACGGTGTGCGACATCCCGCTTGCCCCGCTGGCCGACGATGCGCCGCTCTACGACCGTCCCTCCATGCCGAAGGACGAATATAGGATCTGGTCCAAGGTCGAGCCGCTGGGCGAGATCGCCGAAAGCGCGGATATCGGTGCGGATCTGGTGACGCTGATGGGTAGCCCCGACATCGCCAGCCGCCGCTGGATCTGGGAACAATATGATCATATGGTCGGCGCCGACACAGTGCAGCGCCCCGGCGGCGATGCGGCGGTCGTGCGCGTCCATGGCTCGCAGAAGGGCATCGCGATCAGCACCGACTGCACCCCGCGTTACTGCTATGCCGACCCCTATGAAGGCGGCAAGCAGGCGATCGCCGAATGCTATCGCAATATTTCCGCGGTCGGCGCGACGCCGCTGGCCGTCACCAACTGCCTCAACTTCGCCAACCCGCAGCGGCCCGAGATCATGGCCCAGTTCACCGGCTGTCTTGAGGGCATGGGCGATGCCTGCCGTGCGCTCGACTTCCCGATCGTGTCGGGCAATGTCTCGCTCTACAATGAGTCCAAGGCGACCGGCGGCGGCTCCGCTATCCTGCCGACCCCGGCGATCGGCGGCATCGGCCTGCTGGAGGATGTGGACGTCATGGCGACGGTCGCGTTCAAGAATGAGGGCGACGCGATCTGGGTCATCGGTGGAGAGGGTACGCATCTGGGCCAGTCGATCTGGCTGCGCGAGATTGCCGGCCGGGAAGCGGGCGACGCGCCCAGGGTCGATCTGGCCGCCGAGCGCGCCAATGCGGAAACCGTCCGCACGCTCATCGCAGCGGGCAAGGTCAATGCGGTGCATGACATTGCCGACGGCGGCCTGCTGGTCACGATCGCGGAAATGGCGCTGGCCGGGAATATCGGCGCGACGCTGGGGATCGAACTTTCCACGGCAAGCGCGTTCGGCGAGGATCAGGGCCGCTATGTGGTTGCAGCGCCCGCCGGCGTCGAGATCGCCGGTGCGGTGAAGATCGGCACGACCGGCGGCACCAGCATTGCGGGCGTCTCGCTCGACAGGTTGCGCACCGCCCATGAAGGCTTCTTCCCGGCGCTGATGGACAGCGAACTCTAAAACCCCTTATTACCCCGTCGGGAATCCACGCATCCCGGCGGGACAAGTTCCCCGCGATCTGCCATGATGCGCCCCGCAAAAAGGGGAGCGCCATATATGCGCGGAAGGATCATCCGGGCGACGCTGATCGCGGGCACGCTCGACATCATATCCGCCTTCGTCTTTGCCGGCATGGCGGGCATGAGGCCGCTGGCCGTGCTGACATTCGTCGCCAGCGGCCCGTTCGGGGAGAGCACCAGGGGCGATCCCATCTGGCTCTGGGCCGCGATCGGCCTGGCGGTCCATTTCGCCATCATGGCCTGCATGGCCAGCGTCTATATCGTCGCGGCACGGCACATCCCCGCGCTCAGGCGCCGTCCGGTCGCCGCAGGGCTGTTCTATGGCCTGCTGCTCTGGATCATCATGTATTGGCTGGTGCGGCCGTGGCGCTGGCCCGCGCTCTGGCTGCCCGACGCCTATGTCGGCCGGCCGATCGGCAAGATCGCCTGGGGCGTCGGCAATCAGCTTTTCTCGCACTGCATCCTCGTCGGCCTACCGATCGCGCTGATCGCCGCGCGACGCAGCAGGCGGCGAAGAAACTGAGCCGCGCCTAATCGGCGCGCGTCACCCGCCCCAGCAGCAATTGATAGACGTCCCGGCCGCCCGCCGCATCATAGGCCGCCATCACCCGGCGCAGCGCCACCGGGCCGAGCGGGCGATGACCCTCGCCCGGCACAACCGCGCCGATCCCCTTGAGATGGGTGAGCAGCGCCCGCGCGCCCATGCCCTCCAGCGCCACCGTCTCTTCAAAGGCGAAGGCGTCTTCCTGTCTCGCCAGCATTGCGCGCAACGCATCGAGCGAGGGATAGTCGGACACCCCGCTGGCAAGACCGCAGGCAGCATGGGCGGCACGCCAGGCGGCGAAGCTGCCCTGCCCCATGGTCGAGAAGATCAGGCTGCCCCCCGGACGCAGCAGCCCCGCCAGCCGCGCGATCGCCGCCGGCAGATCATCGAACCACTGAAAGGCCAGGCTGGACAGGATCAGGTCGAACCATGGCCCGTCGAAAGGCGGCGCTTCGCCGTCCATGGTCAGGAAGCGGCCTGCGACCCGGCCATGCGATGCCGCCTGCTCCAACATGCCGGGCGAGATGTCGGTCGCGATCAGTTCCGCGCCGGGCCAGCGCGTCTGAATCTCGCGGGTCAGCAGTCCCGTCCCGCATCCGATCTCCAATATGCGCGCCACGCCGCCGGGCTTCTGCCGCCGGGCAATGTCGGCCACCAGCGTCGCCGCCAGCCGCTGCGGCCCGGCATGGGCCTCGTAATGGCCTGCCGCCGCGCCGAAGGCATCGCTTATCCGTTGCTTGCGCGCATCATTCATGGCTGGAGCATTTTCAGTTGACCGATCACGGTCAACGCCTTGGGAAATGCGGCCGCAAAGAACAAGGGCCTTTCCACAGGATGCGGAAAGGCTCTAGGCGGATGGCGGAGCCTTGGCGCTCTGACCAGCCCTTTCAAGGAACCGCCGCCGCATGACATCCCCCCGCATCCCCGCCATGGACGTGCTGCGCGGCTGCGCGGTGATGGGCATAGTGTGGATGAACATCACCGCCTTCGCCCTGCCCCAGAACGCCTATTTCAATCCGGCGGTGTCGGGACCGCTTTCCGCTGGCGACATTGCTTTCTGGGCGGTCAGCCTGATCCTTGTCGACGGCAAGATGCGCGGCCTGTTCGCCCTGTTGTTCGGCGCGTCGATGCTGCTGCTGATCGACAAGGAGGAGATGGCCGGGCGCGACGGCCGCCGGACGCAGATAATCCGCGCGGGATGGCTGTTCGTCATCGGTTGCGCCCATTTCTTCCTGCTCTGGTGGGGCGATATATTGCGGGTCTATGCGATCGTCAGCCTGTTCGCCCTGCTGTTCGTCCGGCTGGAACCGCTAGATCTGGTCAAGCGCGCTTTTGTCTTTTTCCTGGTCCAGTTCCTGCTGGTCACAGCCTTCATCGGCAGCCTCTATCTGTGGGGCCATGCCGCCGCGGATGCGGACGCCAGCACCGTCACGCGGGACGGATTCCTCAGCTTCATGGCGGCCCTGTCCGATCCCGCCAGCCCGACCACGCAGATGGAGATCGCCACCTATCGCAGCGGCCTGGGCGCCATTATCGCCATGAAGCTGGCCGACTTTCCCGGCGACTGGCTCTGGGGGCTGCTGTTCAACGCGTTCGAGACGCTGGGCTTCATGCTGCTGGGCATGGCGATGCTGAAGGGCGGCTTCCTGACCGGTAATTGGGACGCGGAGCAATATCGCCGCACCGCGCGCCATTGCTTCCTGATCGGCGTGCCGCCCATGGCGGCGCTGGCGATCTGGGCATGGTGGAGCGGTTTCGCGCCCCTCCCCACCTATGGCACGGCGCTCGCCTGGTCGCTGCCCTTCCGCATCCCGCTGACGGTCGGCTGGGCGGCGCTCATTCTCTGGCTGTTCGCGCGGCACAAGGACAGCCCGATGACCGGGCGGATCGCTGCGGCGGGGCGGATGACGCTCAGCAATTATCTGGGCACCAGCCTCATCATGACCGCAATCTTCTATGGCTGGGGGCTTGGGCTGTTCGCCCATGTCGGCCATGCGCTGCTGCCCTTCTTCGTTTTTGCCGCCTGGGCGGTGATGCTGCTCTGGTCCCAGCCCTATGCAGCCCGATTCGCGATGGGTCCGGCTGAATGGCTGTGGCGAAGCCTCAGCCATGGTGCGGTGCAAAAGATTCGCAGGAGCAGCTGATTACTATTGCGACCCATTATCAGACACGCTATCTCTCCTTCATCAGGAGAAGAGCCTCGATGGTTGTCTGCGTTTGTAATGCCATTCGTGAAAAGGATTTGCGGGAAGCGGCGCGCGACGGCGCGGATACGCCGTGCAACGCCTATGCCCGCTTCGGCCGTCGGCCCAAATGCGGCCAGTGCGTGTCCTTCGCCCGCACCATCATAGCGGCGGAGCGCGCATCAGCCTGATAAAATTGCAAATCATGCGCACGAAACAATCGCGAAGCCGACGCAATAGCGCAGTAAAAAATCCCTGATTTTCAAGGGTTTTCGACTTAACAGACAGGAGCATTGCGCCTATACTCCCGGCGTTCCAAAAACAGCCGGAGTATAACGCCATGAAAGGCGACCCGAAGGTCATCGATTTCCTGAACGAGGTCCTCAAGAACGAGTTGACCGCGATCAACCAATATTTCCTCCATTATCGGATGCTCGATCATTGGGGCGTCAAGAAGCTCGCCAAGTTCGAATATGAAGAATCGATCGACGAGATGAAGCACGCCGACAAGGTGGCGGAGCGCATCCTGTTCCTCGACGGCCTGCCCAATTTCCAGCTGCTCGGCCGCCTGAAGATCGGCGAGACGGTGGAGGAGATCCTCAAGTCCGACCTGGAGCTGGAATACGAAGCTCTGCCGGTGCTCAAAGACGCCATCGCCTATTGCGAATCGATCCGCGACTATGTCAGCCGCGACCTGTTCCAATATATCCTCGAAAGCGAGGAAGAGCATGTCGACACGCTGGAAACCCAGTTCGAGATGATCGAGCGCATGGGCATCCAGAATTATATCCAGTTGCAGAGCAAGGCCGCCGAAGAATAAGGCGCCCGCCGCGACACATAGCGGGCGAGACCATCCCTCCGGCGATGGTCTCGCCTTTTCTTTACAGCAGCGCCTCCAGCAGCCCGATCAGCGGCAGGTCCGCCGGCGGCATTTCCAGCGCATACATTTGCGCGGGCCGCGTCCATGTGAGCGCCGTTGCATGGCGCGCCTCGGGCATTCCCTGCCATTTGCGGCAGACATAGAGCAGCAACAGCAAATGCCTGTCGCCCAGCGGCTCGCTGGCGAAGGTCGCAGGCGCCAAGCAGCTTTCATGGGTGCGGATGCCCAGTTCCTCCTCCAGCTCGCGCACCAGCGCCGCCTCGGGTGTTTCGCCCGGCTCGACCTTGCCGCCGGGAAATTCCCATAGCCCCGCCATCGAGCCGCCGGGCGGGCGCTGCTGCAACAGGACACGGCCGTCGGCATCGATCAACGCTACGGCAACGACGAACAGGGGAGTCACAGGTGGCATATCTTTCCGGTCGAGAGGGCTTTGTTAACCGTGGTGGCTTTACATGTCTGTCGGGGACTGTCTGCAGCGAAGTGGGGACATGATGCGCGGGCTTATCGAAATCATCGGCCGCTGGGGCGTGCTACGGTGCGAGCGGGGCGCGACGGCCGTCGAATATGCACTCATTCTCGCATTGATCGTACTGGCGATGATCGCGGCGCTGAACAACGTCGCAAACAGGACGATTCGCATGTGGAACAACGTCGCGACCGAAGTAACGAAATATTAATCATGAAAATCTGACACCTCGTTCGGCCATTAAACATTTTTCAACTGAGCCGGCCTAATCCCATCCTAGCTGACCACGAATTACCAAGCGGGGGCGGCCGGGTAGTTTAACGGATAATCCAATTCAAGGAGACGTCATATGCAGTTCATCCGCAAGATGCTGAAGAATGAAAAGGGTGCCACCGCGATCGAATACGGCCTGATCGCCGCGCTGATCGCTGTCGCCGCTATCGGCGCCATGACCAGCCTGGGCACCAAGCTGGGTTCGACCTTCAACAATGTCTCGGGCAAGCTCGTCGACGAATAAGTCGAGCTTCTCGCAAGAGACAGGAAGGGGCGGCGAACATCATGTCCGCCGCCCTTTTCTTTGCGCTTACCAACTGACGATTTTCACTCGCTGGCCCGCCCGCAGCACGGCATTGTCGCTCAGCGCATTGATCGTCAGGAAGCGTTCCAGCGGATAATCGCTGTAAGCCATGCGCCTGGCCAGCGACTGGACGGTGTCGCCGGATTTTACAGTCAGCACCTGGACGCGGCGCGGCTTGATCGCCGCGGCTTCCTGCGTGGACAGGCGTTGCACCGACTGCACCATCGACGTGAATGGGCCGATGCCCTGCCCGGCCGGGGTCAGCAACAGGAAATGATAGGCCCTCCCCCCGCCGAACTCATAAGCGAAGACGGTCGCATCGACTTGGCTTGACTGGGTCGAGGCGCGCACCGTGCGCCAGGCGGCGGGTATGCCGTTGACGGTGGTGCGGCTCACCTCGCCCGCCGGCACGCCGCCATTGCCGCCGCCCAGCCTGGCGAAGACGCTGTTGATATAGGCGGCCAGATTGCCCGAATAGGGTGCCGCGCCGAACTGCGCCTGCCCGCCCGAGCCGGTGATCGAGACGGCATCCGTGCCATTTTCCATACCGAAGCCGCTGGGTGCGGTGAAGCTCAGCCGCAGGTCGGGATGGCGGAAACGGCTGCCATCGATCACCCCTTGCCTGGGATCGTCGCCATAAAGGACGCCATTCAGCGCGTTGAGGAAGGCGTCGCGGTTGCGCACCGTGCTGGTGACGCGGGTCGCTTCGGCCGCCTGCGCCGCCCGGTCGACGCGGGAGGCGGGATCGGGGTGGGTGCTGGCCCATTCGGGCATGGATCGCGCATTACCCGCCACCTGCGAATCGAGATCGCTCTGTGCCGCCAGCGATGCGAGCATGTCCGACAGCGCGCGCGGGTCGTAGCCGCCCGAAGCAAGATAGCGGATGCCCAGATCGTCGGCCTCATATTCCTGGCTGCGCGAGAATTTGAGCGTCAGCAACTGGCTGCCCGTGCCGATCCCCTTCTGCACCAGCCCGGCAAAGCCCGAATCGCCGAGCAGCGCGCCTGCCAGCGCGCCCAGCAGCGCCCCGCCGATCGCGTTGCGCTGCGCCGCCTGCTGGCGCCGCTGGCCATGCTGGGCGGCGACATGGCCGACCTCATGCCCGAGCACGCCCGCCAGTTCAGCCTCGTCATTCATCAGCGCCATCAGCTGGCGCGTGACATAGATATAGCCGCCGGGAATGGCGAAGGCGTTGTTCACCGGGCTGTTGAGCAGGGTGACGGTGAAATCGCCCTGCGCGTTGGACAGGCCGGACTGGACCGCGATCCGCCGCCCTACGCCTTCGACATATTTCGCCTGCGGCCCTGCATAGGTGCCGCCAAATTCCTTGAGCAGTTCGGGATGCTGCTTGGCCCCGCTCGCCTTGTCCTGCTGGCTGATCGATGAGACCGTGCGAATAGCGCGCTGCTGCCCGATCACCGCGGGCGCCGTCACGATCACCGCCAGCGCCGCCCCCGTGCAGCCCAGCGACATCTTCCAGTTCATAAACCCTTATCCTCCGCCGTTACCGCCACGTAACGAGCGACCATGGCGGGGCGTTCCCGGAAAAGCGAGGGAAGAGCTGCCGACTTGACGCGTTTTCCGGTGGATAGTCCGCCCCCGGGAAAGATCAGGCCCCGATCGCCAGGAATTTGTCGGCGCGGTCGGTGCGCAGGGCGTCGGCGCCCATGCCGTCGAGCGAATCGAGTTCCGCCTCAATCGCCGCGCCCAGATTGGCGATCGCCTGCACCGGTTCGCGATGCGCGCCGCCCACCGGCTCATTGACGATGCGGTCGATCACGCCCAGCTTCTTGAGGTGCTGCGCGCTCACCTGCATCGCCATCGCGGCGTCGCTCGCCTTTTCGGCGGTGCGCCACAGGATCGAGGCGCAACCTTCGGGCGAAATCACCGAATAGACGGCATGTTCGAACATCAGCACGCGATTCGCCGCCGCCAGCGCGATCGCGCCGCCCGATCCGCCCTCGCCCACCACGGCCGCCACCATCGGTACGCCCAGCGCCAGACAGGCTTCGGTCGAGCGGGCGATGGCTTCGGCCTGCCCGCGTTCTTCCGCCTGCACGCCGGGGAAAGCGCCCGAAGTGTCGACGAGGGTCACGACCGGCAGGCTGAAACGGTCGGCCAGTTCCATCAGGCGGATCGCCTTGCGATAGCCCTCCGGCTTGGCCATGCCGAAATTGTGGCGCACGCGGCTGGCGGTGTCGTCGCCCTTTTCATGGCCGATCACCATGACCTTGCGGTCACCCAGGGTCGCGAAGCCGCCCAGGATCGCCTGATCGTCGGCAAAGGCGCGATCGCCGGCCAGCGGCATGAAATTGTCGAACATGCCCGCGACATAATCCTTGAAGTGCGGGCGGTCGGGATGCCGCGCGACCTGGGTCTTCTGCCAGGGCGTCAGCTTCGCATAAGTGTCGGTCAGCAGCTTGGCCGCGCGCTGTTCCAGCGTCGCGATTTCGCCGTCGATATTGATGTCGCCCACGCTGGCGGTGGCGCGCAGTTCGACGATGCGCGCTTCCAGCTCCGCGATCGGCTTTTCAAATTCCAGAAAGCTTACCATGGCGCAAGGCGTTAGGGCGATGGCGCGCTGTCGTCAACGCGGCGATGCGCGATCCTGGTCGGCATGGTGGCCAACGGATGCCGCTGATTGACCAGCTCGACCAGCCGGCGGCTGTCGACATGGGTGTAGATCTGCGTCGTGCCAATATCGGCATGGCCCAGCATCGCCTGCAAGGCGCGCAGATCCGCCCCGCCCTCCAGCAGGTGCGTGGCGAAGGCATGGCGCAGCACATGGGGACTGACCCGATCGGGCGCGATGCCGGCCGCCGCAGCCAATGCCTTCACCAACTGGTAGAGGCGGACGCGGCTCAAATGGCTCTTGCCCGACGGAAACAGCCAAGGGCTGTCCCCCGGGACCTGAGGCAACCAGGCGGCGACCGCGGCGCGCGCCCGGTCGGAAATCGGCACCAGCCGTTCGCGCGCGCCCTTGCCTTTCAGGATCAGGAAGGGCCGGTCGGCGGCCAGCGCCCGGCGCGGCAGCGACACCAGCTCGGTCGCGCGCAGGCCCGATCCATAGAGCAGCTCGATCAGCGCCGCGAGCCGCAGGTCGGCCGGGGCGGGACGCTCCACCGCCAGCCGCTCCGCAATCAGCGCGAAAAATCGGTCGACCTCGGCGGTGGAGAGTATTTTGGGGAGCGGCCGGCGCGTCGCCGGGCGCGGCAGCGCGACGGAAGGATTATCGGCGCGCAGCCCTTCCTCCTCCAGAAAGCCGTAGAAGGCGCGCAGGGCCGACGCCTTGCGCGCAACCGATGAGGCGGCCAGCTCCGCCCAGGCGGCCGCCAGCGTCCCCAGCCCCTCCTTGGTCGCCCGCGAAAGCCCGCCCAGCAACTCACCCGCTCCGGCAAGGTCCGCGCGATAGGCCAGCAGCGTGTTCCGCGATGCGCCGCGCTCCGCCGCCATCATTTCGAGGAAGCGGTCGACCAGGGCTGCGTCCTCCTGCCCCATGGTCAGCTGCGGCTGATCGCCTCGGCCGCGATCATCCGCGCCTCGGGATCCAGCCCGACCCGGTGCAGCGCGGCGACGACATGATAGAGATGCGCGGCCGGCAACCGGCTCCAGTCATTGCCCTGCATCCCGACCGCCGCCAGCAATGCCACGGTTGCTTTCTCACCGCGCTGCGCCGCTGCGCCGATGGCGCGCGCCCAGCGGCTGTTGGCAGCCAGCGCCATGCCATTATCCTGCGCCAACGATGTGGCGTCCTGCGGCGACAGGCGTGACAGGCCGGCAAGCGCGGCGATCAGCATCCGGCCCTTTTCCGCCCCGGCTTCCCCGACATAGGTCGACACGCGACCGGAACTGATGTCGACCACCGGGCTGGGTGCGCCGACCGCGAGCAAGGCCCAGAATTGCGACGCGCCCTCGCCGTCCATCTGGCCGATCGCCTGCGCCCATCGGGCAGCGTTGCGATCATAGCCGGCGGTCAGCATCGACGCGACGAGATTGGACGCATCCTGCGCCGACGCCTGCGCCACCGGCAGCGCGGCGGCGGCCCGCGCCGTCGCGATCAGGCCGACATAATCGGGCTTCGCGCCATCCTGCCACCAACTGCGCATCCCGCCCAGCCGGTCGCCCACGGTCGCGCCCGAATAGGCGGTCCGCAACGCATCGACCTTGTCGGCGACATCGTTCGGCGCATCGCCATCGGTGCTGATCTGGCCATAGAAGCCGACCAGAGCCGCGCTGGAAAAAACGCCCAACCGCGCCGCGATATCGACGCCCGGTCGCCGGCGCACCGCGCCCAGCGCCGGCGCGCGCGCTTCCCAGGCGCGGACATGCTGTCCGGCGGTGGCGTAGAGATCCTCGGGAATTTCGACATTCAGCGCCGTCGCCAGACCATAGCGCCAGGCGGTCAGGCGATCGACGCCGTCCCATTCGATCTTGACCGAGCGACGCGCATTGAAGCCGGTCCCGACGACCTTTTCCGCCAGTCGATAGTCGATGCCGCGCACCACGCCCTTGCGCTGCGCCTGGTTGAGCGCCCCGCTCGCCGTGCCCTGATCGCCCGACAGCGCGGGGCAGATCGCCCGCGTCATGTCCCAGCCCGGCTCCTTGCTGAAGCGCAACGCGCCTTCCGACAAGGGGCATAGGCCCGCCGGATCGGCGGTCGCCAGATAGGTCTGCATCGCGATCGCGTAGAGCCGCGGTGAATAGCGGTCCGGGTCGACGCTCTGCACCATCAGGCGCGCGCTGTCCGCTTCCCCCATGCGCAGCAGCAGCCAGGCGCGCTCGGCCGCCCAGTCCGCGCCGTCAATGTCGCGCGGCGTATCGGTGGCGGTCAACAACGCGCGGCGCAGCAGGATGGAGGCCCAGCGCGACACGATCGGCGCGTGGGTTTCCTTCATCAGCGTCGCGAGGAATTTGCCCGACTGATTGCCGAAGGCGTCCGGCTCGAACCCGCGCGTCTGCGGTGTCAGCGGACCGATACGGTCGAGCGACCGGCGCGCCGTGTCGGGCAGGTCATATTTGGCCTTCTGCGCCGCGATCTCCTCGGGCGTCAGTTCCTCTTCGGCGGCGTTCTGGGCGGCCGCGATGGCCGCCAGGTCGGGCGGAGTCGCAGGATCGAGCGGCTGCACCATCGGCGCGGACGGCGAAGCCGGGGTCGGCTGGGCGGGGCGCGACGGCTGGGGCGTAGGCGTCGGCGCTTCGGGCGCGTCGCCGAAACCGGGCGGCAGCAGCGATTCGGGCGCCTGCTGAGCCACCACGGGCAGGGTCAGGGCGAGCGCAAAGCTGCCCAACGCCCATTTGGCATTCGCCCGCGGCCAGCGCATCCGCCTTACTGACCCAGCTTCTCGGCGGGAATGATCTTTTCGACGCGCTGCTGCGGCTTTTCTCCGCCGCGCGACCAGAAAAAGGCAAGCAAGGCAGCGACCAGCACGACCAGGATGATCGGGAGAAGAGGCAGGCGGCTGCCGCGGCGACGCGAACTGCCTTCGAAACTGCTGAAGTTGCGATTATTCTTCATAGGTCCTTGGCTTGGCTTTCCGGGCCTGAAAGGCCGGGGGACAAAGAAAAGATGCGATTTGCCTCTGTGACGGCTGGCTGTATAGCCCCGCAAGCCATGCAACGAAACAGCAAAATCCCGGACGGCCAGGTCAGGCGAGGTCCCATCGTATTGGTGGGCATGATGGGCGTGGGCAAATCGACCGTCGGCCGCCGTCTTGCGGCCCGTCTCGGCCTCAGCTTCGTCGACGCCGACGAGGAGATAGAAAAGGCCGCGGGCATGACCGTGGCCGAGATTTTCGAGCGCTATGGCGAAGCCTATTTCCGCGACGGCGAACGGCGGGTCATCGCCCGGTTGATGGACGGCGCGCCCAAGGTGATCGCGACGGGCGGCGGCGCCTTCATGCAGGAAGAGACGCGCAAGCTGATCCTGGAACAAGCGACCACCATCTGGCTGGACGCCGATATAGACATATTGGTCGACCGGGTGGCGCGCCGCGAAAGCCGGCCGTTGCTCAAGAATCGCGATCCGCGCGTGGTGCTCACCGAACTGGCTGCGGTGCGCAACCCGATCTACGCGCTCGCCCCCATTCATGTGAAGAGCGTCGCCGCGCCGCACGAGGTCGCGGTCGAGCGCATCGTGGAGCAATTGACGGCATGGCATTAGTCCGCGTCGCGCTGGACGCGCGTAGTTACGATATCGTCATCGAACAGGGCGCGCTGGACCGCGCGGGCGACAGGCTGCGCGGTTATGCGCGGAAAGGACGGCTGGTGGTCGTCACCGACGCTCATGTCGCCGCAACCCAGCTTCCCCGCCTGGAGGCCAGCCTGCGCGCGGCCAATGTCGCGGTCGAACCCATCATCCTGCCGCCCGGCGAACAGACCAAGAGCTGGCGGCATCTGGAGCAGTTGCTCGATGCGCTGCTGGGCCACGAGATCGAGCGCGGCGACCATGTGATCGCGCTCGGCGGCGGCGTGATCGGCGATCTGGTCGGCTTCGCCGCCTCAATCCTCAAGCGCGGCTGCCATTTCGTCCAGGTGCCGACCACCCTGCTGGCGCAGGTCGATTCGTCGGTCGGCGGCAAGACCGCGATCAATGCGCGGGCCGGCAAGAATTTGATCGGCAGCTTCTACCAGCCCGCGCTGGTGCTGATCGACCCGTCGACGCTCGACAGCCTGCCGGCCCGCGAAACCCGCGCCGGCTACGCGGAAGTGGTGAAATATGGCCTGATCGACGATCCCGACTTCTTCGCCTGGTGCGAAGCCAATGCCGGCGCGCTGCTGGCGGGCGATCCCGACGCGCGCACCTATGCGATCGAGCGCAGCGTCAGCGCGAAGGCGGCGATCGTCGCCGATGACGAGCGCGAGACGTCGGGCCGTCGCGCGCTGCTGAACCTGGGCCATACTTTCGGCCATGCGCTGGAGGCCGACACCGGCTTTTCCGACATATTGCTCCATGGCGAGGGCGTCGCGGCGGGCATGGCGCTCGCCTTCCGCTATTCGGCGCGGCTGGGGCTGTGCCCGGCGGAGGATGCCGAGCGCGTCACCGCCCACCTCAAGACCGTGGGCCTGCCCCACGACCTCGCCACCGCCCATGTGACGGCGGACGGCCCGGCGCTGGTCGGCCATATGCTGCACGACAAGAAGATGGCGGCGGGCGCCCTGCCCTTCCTGCTGGCGCGCGGCATCGGCCGGACCTTCCTGTCGAAGGATGTCCTGCTCGACGATGTGGCGGCGTTTCTGGATGAAGAACGCGCGGCCTGAGGCGCAAGCCGTCAACCTCTGATCGAACGCTGACAGGGCAAAGCGACCGTCGCTTCCGCCAGGACCGAGGCGACGTGAGGAATTGGATAAGCGCCCTACTTATCCGAAGTCCGGCTTATTCCGCCTCTTCGACCGGCGCGCCGGGACCGTTTTTCAGGATCGAGTCGATCGCGTTCTTGGCGCTCGCCTTGGAGGTATAGCCTTCAGTCCAGAAGATGACCTCGGCATTATATTTGAACTTGGCGACGAACTCGCCGGCCTTGTTCTTCTCGATCACGAACTTGTGGGCCATGGTCTATCCTCCTGGCTTGTTGCGCTACCGAAACCGGCCCGGACCATAAGCGGCTGAATCGATGCTGGCAACCGCTTCCGGCAACGCCGCTCCGGTGAGCAAGGCCGCGCCCAGCAGAGCAGCGGCCGGCGCGGTCTGGATGCCGAAACCGCCCTGACCCGCAAACCAGAAAAAGCCCTGCGCGGAAGGATCAAAGCCGTAGACGGGCGCACGGTCGGGCGCGAAGCTGCGCAGCCCCGCCCATTTATGCTCGATCGCCTCGATCCGCCAGTCGACCGCCTCCTGAAAGCGTGCAACCGCCTGCGCCACCGCCAGTTCCTCGGGCGCGGCATCGCAGGGCGGCGACGGTGCCTCGTCATGCGGGGTCAGCCAGACGCGGCCCGGCCCCCCAGGCTTGAAATAGAAGCGCGAACGCAGGTCCATCACCAGCGGCAGGTCGGACGAAACCATGTCCGGCACCCGCAACTGCACCACCGTGCGCCGCAACGGCGTGATACCGACCGGCATGACGCTGCTGCGGCGCGCGACCTCATCCGCCCAGGCACCCGCGGCATTGACCAGCACGCGACATTCGACAGCCCCGTCGCGCGTCTCGATCCGCCAACCGCCCGCTATCGCCCGAGCGCCCAGCAGGGGCGAGGCCAGCCGCACATCGCCGCCCAGCGCGCGGAAGCGGCGCAGATAGGCCTGATGCAGCGCTGCGACGTCGATGTCGCGGCAGCTCGCCTCCATCACGCCCAGCGTCCAGTCCGGCCGCAGCCCCGACACCAGCGCGCCCGGATCGACCGGCTGGAGGTCGACCTTCCCGGCGAATTGCGCCAGCAGCGCGTCGCGCAGCGGCGCATCCTCCGCACGCCCGATATGCAGCGTCCGGCGCGGCGACAGGAAGCTGCACGCATGGAAATCCGGGTCCGGCGTGGTAAGCAACGGCCCCGAAGCGGTGGTCAACGGCTGCACCGCCGGCCCGCCATAAGTCTCCTCCCAAAAGGCAACCGAGCGGCCCGTGGCGTGATAGCCCGCCCGCTCCTCCATCTCCAGGATCAGCACGCGCGCATCGACGGCCAGTTGCGCGCCCAGGCTCGCGCCGGCCATGCCGCCGCCCACGATCACGATGTCGAAAACGGTCAAATCCCAGTCTCGTCCAGAACGATCTCGTCCAGAAAGATATCGATCCGACCCAGCGCATCGAGCCGCACCGGGTCGGATTCGCGCAATATCTCGTGCGCGGCCTCTTGCCCATAGACATGCAGGCGCGCATTGGGAAGCCGTGCCGCGACCTGCCGGATCGCGGCGGTCGACACCAGCCTGTCCGTTTCCGCCGCCAGGATCAATATCGGGCAGACGACCCGCGCCAGTTCCGGCGCCTCCGCCAGCAGCCGGGTCGAATCGAGCGCCTGCGCCACCCAGTTCCAGCTCGGCGGCCCCAGCGCGATCTCCCGGCTATGATCGCGCCACCACAGTTCGTCGGCGTAGCGATCGGGATCATGGGTCAGCCTTGTCTGCCGGATGATCCGCTGCCGTTCGCTATCCTCCTTCTGGGTCCAGGCGCGCCTGTCGCCCAACCCCCAGGCGATCATCATCCGTGTCACGGCGACGGCCAGCCAGCGCGGCAGCGGCGCGCTGTGCACACCCAGCATCGGTGCGATCAGCACCGCGGCATCGGGCTGCGGCATACCTTCGGCCAGCGCGCGCAGCAGCAGATGCCCGCCCATCGAATGGCCCAGCATCACCGCCGGTCCCCGCCCTTCCGCGCGCCACTCCGCCGCCAACGCTTTGAGGTCCGCGACATAGTCGGCGAAATCGCCGATATGGCCGCACAACGGATCGTCGGTCAGCCGCCCCGATCCGCCCTGCCCGCGCCAGTCGAAGCTGGTCACTTCCCAGCCGCGCCGCGCCATATGGTCGATCGCTTCCAGATATTTCTCGATCATGTCGCCGCGGCCGTTCAGCAGCAGCATCCGGCCGCGACTCCCGTCGCCCAGCCGGTAGCGGCGGAGCGCCCAGCCGTCGGGCGCATTCCAATGGTCCAGCCGCCCGCCCATAGGCCAGGCGCGCCGATCAAAGGCGGCAACGGAAATTGCGGAGGCGAAATCAGGCGAATCCATGCCCTTCATGGTTACGGTTTAGTAAGTCATGCGGTCTAGGGAATAGTGCCCATGTTTGGGGAATATTTCCGGCTGGCGCTGATGGTCGCCCTGGGCGCGCTGCTGATCGTGGCGGCGATCACCGATCTGCGCTCGCGCATCATCTCGAACCGGCTCAATCTGGCCGTGGCGCTGCTCGCACCGCTCTGGTGGCTGGCCTGCGGGCTGGAGCCCTGGCCGGGCATGGCGGTGCAGTTGCTGGCGGGGGTGCTGGTCTTCACCCTGTTCGCCATATTGTTCGCGATCGGCATGATGGGCGGCGGCGACGTCAAGCTGCTCGGCGCACTGGCGCTCTGGTTTCCATGGCAGGCGACGATCAGCCTGATCGTGCTGATGGCGCTGCTGGGCGGCGCGGTGACGCTGGCGACGGTCATCCATCATCGCTGGGCCAAAAGGCCCGGCCAGCCGGAGATTCCCTATGGCGTCGCCATATCGATCGCGGCTCTTTGGCTGCTTGGCGAACGATATCTTAACCAATTTGCGTGATGGTCGGGGCACTGGGGGCAGTGCACCCGTTCGAGGGAGGCGAATTTCGTCATGGATGCCAAGAAGATCGTGCTGCTGGTGGGCGCGCTGATCATAGCCGTTACGACCGCGCTGCTCGCGCGGAACATGCTGAGTTCGTCGAGCGCGCCACAGGTCAATGCCTCGGCCATGCCGACGGAAGCAGATTTGCCCCGCGTGCTGGTCGCCACCAAGGCGCTGCCCGTCGGCACCATCCTCGACCCGGAAAGCTTCCGTTTCCAGCCCTGGCCCAAGGATCTGGTCGAACAGGCCTATTATCTTCAGGGTCAGGCCGACCCGGCGAAGCTGGCCGGCAGCGTCGTGCGCACCGCCATTTCCGCGGGCCAGCCGATGACGCAGGGCGCGCTGGTGAAGCCGGGTGAACGGGGCTTCCTGGCCGCCGCGCTGGGCGCCGGTATGCGCGCCGTCACGGTTCCGGTGTCGGCGCAAAGCTCGGTCGCGGGCTTCGTCTTCCCCGGAGACCGCATCGACCTCGTCCTGACGCAGAGCGTCTCGGGCGGCGGCGACGGCGATCCGCTCAAAGTGTCCGAAACCATCCTGCGCAACCTGCGCGTGCTGGCCACCGACCAGCGGATGGACGCCATGGGGCCGGACGGCAAGCCCGTGGTTCAGACCTATTCCAACGTCACGATCGAAGTGACGCCCAAGATCGCCGAAAAGATCGCGGTCGCCCAGACGATCGGTTCGCTGTCCATGTCGCTGCGCTCGATCGCCGACAATGCGTCGGAACTCGACGCCGCCATCGCCGGCACCGATGTCGACCTGCCCGCAGGCGCCAGCCCGAGCGCGGAAAAGGCGATCCTGACCAAATTGGCCGCGCGCCCGGTCGATCGCGGTTCCACCTATTCCACCGGCGCCGACGTGTCGCGCTACCAGCGCAGCTCGGTTCCGGCGAAGGCGGACGCGCCCGTTTCGGCGATGGCTACGGCCAATGGCGCGCCGGTCGGCACCGTCGCCTTCAAGGGGCCGACGATCCGCGTGGCGCGCGGCACCAACGTGACCGAAATTCCGGTCGGGGGAAAGTAAGATGAAGAGCCTGCACCATCACGCTTCGCACGCTGTTCCCGCCATTGCGCTGGGTCTGGCCGTCGCGACGTTCGCAGCGCCGACCGCTACGCTCAACGCCGCGCTTTCCAGCGCGCAGGACAATGCGATCCTGATGTCGGTGGGCGGCAGCCGGGTGGTCAATCTGCCGTCAAAAATGTCCGACGTGGTGATCGCCAACCCCGATGTGGTCGACGTCCATGTCCGCTCGCAGAACCAGCTCTACCTGATCGCGAAGAAGGCCGGCGAAACCACCGTCTTCGTCACCGCGCCCAATGGCAAGGTGCTGTTTTCGGGCAATGTGCGTGTCGGCAACAACATCACCAGCATCGACGACATGCTGCGCCTGGCGATGCCCGAAGCCAATATCGCCGTGAACAACATGAACGGCATGGTGCTGCTGACCGGCACGATCAAGGCGCCCGAGGACGCGGCCGAGGTGGAGCGTCTGACCCAGGCCTTCGTCGGCAAGGACGTCACCGTGGTCAGCCGCCTGCGCATGGCGACCCCGCTGCAGGTAATGTTGCAGGTCAAGATCGCCGAAGTCAGCAAGGATATCGGGCACAGGATCGGCACGAATTTTGCCAGCGCGGATCGTGGCGGCGGAAAGATAGCCGGCAACATTGGCGGCGGCACGCGCGATTTCGCGCAATATGATGGCGAAAACAATAGCTGGACCTTCACCAATCCGATCGACGGCGGCTATAGCCTGGGCGGCGTGGCCCGCATCCTGGGCATGGACATTGCCGGCGCGCTCGACCTGGCCGAATCGAGCGGCCTTGCGACCACGCTGGCGCAGCCGAACCTGACCTCGCTGTCGGGCGAGACCGCCAGCTTCCTGGCGGGCGGCGAATATCCTTACACCGTCAATAACGGGCCGTCGTCGGGCAACAGCATCGAATTCAAGCAATATGGCGTGCAGCTGGCCTTCACGCCAACGGTGCTGGCCGACGGGCGCATTTCCCTGCGCGTCCGCCCGACCGTCTCCAGCCTCGACTTCTCGGTCGATGCCGATGTGCCGGCGCTGCGCAGCCGCACGGCGGAAACCACGGTGGAACTGGGTTCGGGCCAGGCCTTCATGATCGCCGGCCTGCTCAACGCAGATACGTCGAACAACATCAGTAAGGTGCCGGGCCTGGGCAACGTCCCGATCCTGGGCAGCCTGTTCAAGTCGCGCAACTTCCAGCGCCACGAAACCGAACTGGTCATCGTCGTCACCCCCTATCTGGTGAAGCCGATGAACGCATCCGACGTGCGCCTGCCCACCGACGGTTTCCGCAACGCCGATGTGACGCAAGGTCTGCTCGGGCAGCAAAGTCATGCCGGCGTGAGCGGCGCTCGCTCGCCCATGCCGAGCCGTGCACCCGGCGCGCCAGTCCCCGCCCCCGCTCCCGGCAACAGGGGTTCGGGCAAGGACACCGCCGCCCCCGGCTTCAGCTTCTGACGGAAGGACCGACGATATGACCTCCCAAATCCCTACCCGTCAAATCCCTACCCGTCCGTCCATCAGGACATTGGCCGCATTGGCCGCGCTCGCACTGCCGCTGGCGGGCTGCGCGACCGACAGCCCCAATCGCGGCGTTCAGTCGATCCACCAGCCGGTCGTGAGCTACGCATCCTACACGTTCGACGTGCAGGCTGGTGCAGGCGACACGCTGACGCCCAGCGAGGCAGGCCGGCTCAACGAATGGTTCACCTCGATCAATCTGGGCTATGGCGATCAGGTCTCCATCGTCTCGGACGGCTATTACGGCCCTGCGCTGCGCGAAGGCATCGCCAATGTCGTGGCGCGCCGGGGCCTGCTGGTCGGTGAAGACAGCTCCGCCGTCGCGGGCGTCGCGCCGCAGGGCGCCATTCGCCTCATCGTGCGCCGGGCCAGCGCCAGCGTGCCCGGCTGCCCCGACTGGAGCGCCAACCAGGAAACCGAAATATCGCTGGGCGGCTCGTCCAATTTCGGCTGCGGCGTGAATGGCAATCTGGCCGCCATGATCGCCAATCCGGAGGATCTGGTGCGCGGCCAGACCACGGACAGCGATTTGCGCACGGCCACCTCTAACCGCGCCATTTCCACCTATCGCGACAAGGCGCCGACCGGCGCCGGCGACCTCAGGCAGATCACGGCGGGAGCCCAGTAAGATGAACGCACCCTGGAAACCCGGCGCCGGCCTGCGCGATCCTTTCCACGCCTTCGTCTGTGACGATTACAGCTTCGACGTGCTGCGCGGCGTCGCCGCTGAAATGGGCTGGGCGCCGGAAAAGGTGAACAAGGGCGGGATGCGCAACGCGGTGCAGAGCCTGTCGATCACCGCATCCCCACAAATCCTGTTCGTCGACATGTCCGAAAGCGGCGATCCGCTGAACGATATCAACAGCCTCGCCGAAGTGTGCGAACCCGGCACGGTGGTGATCGCCGCCGGCCAGGTGAATGATGTCCGTCTCTATCGCGATCTCATCGCCAGCGGCATCCAGGATTATCTGCTGAAGCCCTTCGGCGCCGATCAGCTACGCGATGCGCTGGCTCAGGCGCAGGCGGTGTTCCTGGCGCCGCGCGACGCCGGGCCGGAACGCCCCCACTGCACCATGGCGGTGGTCGGCACGCGCGGCGGCGTCGGCGCCTCCAGCATCGCGACCTCGCTCGCCTGGATGCTGTCGGAAAAGAAGAAACGGCCGACCGCCCTGCTCGATCTCGACGTTCATTTCGGCACCAATGCGCTGGCGATGGATCTGGAGCCGGGCCGCGGCCTGACCGACGCGATCGAAAATCCCAGCCGTATCGACGGCCTCTTCATCGAGCGCGCGATGGTACGGGCCAGCGATACGCTGGCGATCCTGTCGGCCGAAGCGCCGATCAGCCAGCCGATGCTGACCGACGGTGGCGCCTTCTACCAGTTGCTGGAAGAATTTCGCGCGGCATTCGAATGCAGCGTCATCGACCTGCCGCGCACCATGCTGATCCAGCACCCGCATCTGATGAGCGACGTCAATGTGACCCTGGTCGTCACGGAACTGACGCTGGCGGCGGCGCGCGACACGATCCGCATCCTGTCCTGGCTCAAGACCAACGCGCCTCAGTCGCGCGTGGTGGTGGCCGCGAACCGCGTCCATCCCGGATCGCCCGAAATCAGCCGCAAGGATTTCGAGCAATCGATCGAACGCAAGGTGGACGTCCTCATCCCGTTCGATCTGCGCATCGCGTCGCAGGCGGCCAAGCTCGGCAAGACGCTCGCTGAAACCGCCAAGGGCAGCAAGGTCGGCGCGGCCTGCGGCACGCTGCTCACCGAAACGCTGGGCGCGGCGGACGCCAATGATGCCGCCGACGGCAAGCCCACCGCGAAAAAGGGCGAATCTCTGCTCGGCAAGATCGACTTCAAGAATATGATTCCGTCGCGTCGCAAGGCCGCGGTGGAAGACTGACGGGCGCGTCGCCCCGGCGGCGCTGCCCCATCAAGGACAGGCGAAAAGATGGACGGCAATATCCTGTTGATCGCGGTGCTGGTGGCGACGATGCTGGGCCTTGTCCTCGTCGCCTTCGCCGGCCCGTCGCCGGACAAGGCGCGCAAGCGCCGCGTCGCCCTGATCCGGGGTCGTCACAGCGATTCGGCCGAGGCGGTGATGGAAGCGCGTATGCGCAAGGCCATCTCCAATCGGCCGACCGGCACCGAAGCCAAGCTGCTGGTGTCGCTCATCCCCAACCCGGACAATCTGGCCAAGCGCATCCGCATGACGGGCAAGAAGTGGACGCTCAGCCAATATATGACGACCTGCGCCGTCATCTTCCTGGTCATCACGGCCCTCCTGTCGCTGCGCGGATTTCCCTTCCTGTTCGCGCTCATGGTTGGCCTTGCGGCGGGCCTTGCCTTGCCACACTGGTGGGTCGGGCAACTGATCAAGCGGCGGATCAACCAATTCACCGCCAAATTCCCCGATGCGCTGGAACTGCTGACGCGGGGCCTGCGCTCGGGCCTGCCGATCGCCGAGACGCTGGGCGTGGTGTCGAGCGAAGTTCCGGGGCCGGTGGGGGAGGAGTTCAAGCTCATCACCGAACGCATCAAGATTGGCCGGACGATGGAGCAGGCGTTGCAGGAAACCGCCGATCGCCTCGGCACGGCGGAATTCCAATTCTTCGTCATCACGCTCGCGATCCAGCGGGAAACCGGCGGCAACCTTGCCGAAACCCTGTCCAACCTTGCCACCGTGCTGCGCCAGCGCGCGCAGATGAAGCTGAAGATTCGCGCCATGTCGTCGGAATCGAAGGCGTCCGCCTATATCATCGGCGTGCTGCCCTTCCTGGTGTTCGGCATGATCTGCTACATCAACTATAATTATATGTCGCCCTTCTTCACCCCCGATCCGGCGGGCCTGTTCGGCCTGTCGACGATGCAGGTGATCGGCATCGGCGGCATGTGCTGGATGGCGATCGGCGCCTTCATCATGGCCCAGATGGTCAATTTCGAGATTTGATGGGGAGGCAGTAGAACCATGGACGCGCCCACCCCCGCCGGCACCCTGTTCGGCCTGACCGCCACCGATTTCGGCACCCTGCTCGCAGGCATCGCGACGCTGGTCATGCTGTTCGCCCTCTATGCCGTGATGACGGTGCGCGATCCGATGGCCAAACGGGTCAAGGCGCTCAGCGAACGGCGCGAGCAACTCAAGGCCGGTATCACCGCCTCGACCGCCAAGCGCCGCGCCAAGCTGGTGCAGAAGAACCAGACGACCGACCAGATGCGGTCCTTCCTGTCCAGTCTGAAGGTGTTGCAGGACGACCAGCTCAAGGATGCGCAGATCCGCCTGGCACAGGCCGGCATCCGGTCCAAGGATCTGGCCGTCGCCGTCATTTTCGGCCGCATGATCCTGCCGATCGTTTTCGGGGGCTTGGCGGCCATCCTGCTCTATGGTGTGGGCATCCAGCCTGAATGGGGGCCGGTGAAGCGCTTCTTCGCCTTCGCGGTCCCGCTCTTGCTCGCTTACAAGGCGCCCGACTTTTATATCGACAACAAGGTGCAGAAACGGTCCGCCGCGATCCGCAAGGGATTGCCTGATGCGCTTGACCTGCTGGTCATATGCGCGGAGGCGGGCCTGACCGTCGACGCCGCCTTCAGTCGCGTGGCGCGCGAACTGGGCAAGGCCTATCCCGAGTTGGGCGACGAGTTCCAGCTGACCGCGATCGAACTCAGTTTCCTGACCGACCGCCGCATGGCGTTCGAAAATCTCGCAACCCGCGTGAAGCTGGACGCGGTCAAGGGCGTGGTCACGACCATGATCCAGACGGAAAAATACGGGACGCCGCTCGCGTCGGCGCTGCGCGTCCTGTCGGCCGAGTTCCGCCACGAACGCATGATGCGCGCCGAGGAAAAGGCCGCGCGCCTGCCCGCGATCATGACGGTGCCGCTGATTCTCTTCATCCTGCCGACCCTGTTCGTCGTCATCCTGGGTCCGGCGGCCTGCTCGATCAGCACCGCCTTCTAAAAAATTGCGAAGAGCGGCGGGCGTTGCCGTAGCGTCGCCCGCCGTGTCGCCCGCTCCGCCTGAAAATGGCGGTAGCGGGCCGCCATTTTCCTGCTTATTTCGGAGATTATAGTCTTTCCGTGATTTCCGAGCCGGCAGATGATTCCATCCGCCTCGAAATCACCCTAACGACAGGAGTGGATCGCATGAAATTGGCAGCCATCGCCATTGCAACCCTGACCGCCGCCTTCGCCGCGCTGCCCGCGCAGGCGGCCCAGCCCGTGACCGGCCGCTGGGCCACGGTCGACGGCAAGGCGATCGTCAACATCGCGCCATGTGGCCGGCAAATCTGCGGCAAGATCGAAAAGATCGTCAAGCCCACCCCCGGCCGCCCGCAGACCGACGCCAAGAATCCCGACCCGGCCCTTCGCTCGAAACCGCTCGTCGGCCTGGCGCTGCTGTCCGACTTCTCGGACGCGGGCGACATCTGGAAGGGCACGATCTACGATCCCGAAAGCGGCAAGAGCTACACCAGCAAGGTCAGCCGCAACGACGATGGCACGCTGAAGGTGCAAGGCTGCATCGCTTTCTTCTGCAAGACCCAGACCTGGACACCGCTGCGCTGAGGATAGCGGCGGCCCGCCATGAATCGAGGCGCGCCTTTCCCTCTTTTCAAACCACCAGCACGATCTTCCCGAAATGCTCGCCCGCATCCATGCGCGCGTGCGCCTTCGCCGCGTCCGCCAGCGCAAACTTCTGGTCCATCGCCGGGCGCAGCCTGCCCTCCCCCACGAAGGACCAGACATTGCGCATCAGTTCGTCCGCGACCAGGCTCTTGAAGCCCGTCGAGCGTGCCCGCAGCGTCGATCCGGTGATGGTCAGCCGCCGCGTCATGATCGCGGGGATGAAGACGGTCGCTTTCGCCCCGCCCAGCACCGCGATCGACACATGCCGCCCGTCTTCGGCCAGACATTCCAGGTTGCGCGGCACATAGTCGCCGCCGACCATGTCCAGCACGGCCTGCACGCCTTGCCCGCCGGTGATCCGCTTCACCTCCTGGACATAATCCTGGGTCTTGTAGTTGATCGCATGGCTTGCGCCCCAGGCGCTGGCCTGTTCGCATTTCTCGTCGCTGCCGCAGGTGACGATGGTGGCGATGTCGAACAGCCGGCAAAGCGTGATCGCCATCGTGCCGATGCCACTAGTGCCGCCATGAACCAGCACCGTATCGCCGCCCACCACATAGGCGCGCTCGAACAAATTGGTCCACACCGTAAAGAGCGTCTCGGGCAGCGCCGCCGCCTCGGCCAGGTCGTAATCGTCGGGCACCGGCAGGCATTGGCCCGCGGGCGCCACCGCATATTCGGCATAGCCTCCACCCGCCAGCAACGCGCAAACCTTCTGCCCGACCAGCATGTCCGCGCCGCCCCCGGCCGCGACGATGGTGCCGGCCACTTCCAACCCCGGAATGTCGGATGCCCCCGCCGGCGGGGGATATTTCCCCTGCCGCTGGAGTATGTCGGGACGGTTGACGCCCGCGGCGGCGACCTTGATCAGAACTTCGCCAGCCCCCGGCGCCGGCACCGGCCGCCGTTCCGGCACCAGCGCCTCCGGCCCGCCGGGCGCGGCGATCCCGATCGCCGTCATCTCCGCTGGCACCTCAAACCCACTCGCCATCACCGCCGCCCCCCGAAAAGCTGCCGTTTTGTTGCACCTCCCAAAATAGTTGGGGGGAACGCGCGCCCTTATTGACAGAGTGGTGCGCAGGGTCAACATTGCGGTTCATGGACTTGGAAGACTATCTGCCGCGCAAGGGAGATGATCCGCTGGCCCGCCTGCTGACACAGGATCTGGGTCCGCTGTCCCTGGCCGAGCTGGAAGCGCGTATCACCGCTCTCGACGCCGAAATCGCGCGGACCAAAGCAAAGATTGAAAGCGCCGTTAACCACAAGGCAACAGCCGAGGCGCTATTCAAGCGGTGAACCGGCGCCCCGCCCCCAGCGCCCCGCAGGGCTTTTTCGGGCTTGGGCAGTCTGGCAATTCCGCTGATCGGGCGACGCGCCTTGATCATGCGTCGAGCAATGCCGACATAGGGTTCAAGGTCGCTCCCTACCGGGAGCTTGGAGTAAGATAATATGCCTTCATTCGCACCCGCCCTTGAAACCACCCTGCACAACGCACTGACCCATGCGTCGGAGCGCAAGCATGAATATGCGACGTTGGAGCATCTGCTCCTCGCGCTGATCGACGATGAACATGCGTCGAAGGTGATGCAGGCGTGCGGCGTGGAACTGGGTGAACTGGGCGACGCCGTCACCCATTATCTCGACACCGAACTGGACAGTCTGAAGGTCGAAGGGTCGAGCGACCCGTCCCCCACCAGCGGTTTCCAGCGCGTGGTCCAGCGCGCCATCCTGCACGTCCAGTCGTCCGGCAAGGATGAGGTGACGGGCGCCAACGTCCTGGTCGCGCTCTTTTCCGAACGCGAATCCTATGCCGTCTATTTCCTGCAACAGCAGGATATGAGCCGTCTGGATGCCGTCAGCTATATCAGCCACGGCGTCGGCAAGGGCACGCCCACGCCCGAGCGTCAGGAGACCAAGGGCGCCGCCGAGGAGGAAAAGAAGGTGCAGGACGGTAAGGCCAAGAAGGACAGCGCCCTCGACCAGTTCACCGTCAACCTCAATGAAAAGGCGGATCGCGGCAAGGTCGACCCGCTGATCGGCCGCACCGCGGAGGTGGAGCGCACGATCCAGATCCTGTGCCGCCGGTCGAAGAACAACCCGCTCTATGTCGGCGATCCCGGCGTCGGCAAGACCGCGATCGCGGAAGGCCTGGCGCGCAAGATCATCGAGGGCGACGTGCCCGACGTGCTCAAGGAAGCGGTCATCTACTCGCTCGACATGGGCGCGCTGCTGGCGGGCACCCGTTATCGCGGCGACTTTGAAGAGCGTCTGAAGGCGGTCGTCACCGAGCTGGAGAAGATGCCGCACGCGGTGCTCTTCATCGATGAGATCCACACGGTGATCGGCGCGGGCGCGACCAGCGGCGGCGCGATGGATGCGTCGAACCTCTTGAAGCCCGCTTTGTCGGGCGGCACGATCCGCTGCATCGGTTCGACCACCTACAAGGAATTCCGCAACCATTTCGAAAAGGACCGCGCCCTGCTGCGCCGGTTCCAGAAGATCGACGTCAACGAACCCACGATCGAGGATACGATCAAAATCCTCGCCGGGCTTCGCACCGCGTTCGAGGAACATCATCACGTCAAATATACGCCGGACGCGATCAAGGCGGCGGTGGAGCTTTCGGCGCGCTACATCAACGACCGCAAGCTGCCCGACAAGGCGATCGACGTGATCGACGAAGTCGGCGCGATGCAGATGCTGGTAGTGCCGTCCAAGCGCAAGAAGACGATCACGCCCAAGGAGATCGAGCAGGTCATTGCGACCATGGCCCGCATCCCGCCCAAGACCGTGTCGTCCGACGACAAGAGCGTGCTGGAATCGCTGACCACGGACCTGAAGCGCGTCGTCTTCGGCCAGGACAAGGCGATCGAGGTGCTGTCCAGCGCGATCAAGCTGTCGCGTGCGGGCCTGCGCGATCCCGACAAGCCGATCGGCAACTATCTCTTTTCCGGCCCCACCGGCGTCGGCAAGACGGAGGTGGCGCGCCAGCTCGCGACCCTGCTCGGCATCCCGCTCCAGCGCTTCGATATGTCGGAATATATGGAACGCCATTCGGTCAGTCGCCTGATCGGCGCCCCTCCGGGCTATGTCGGCTATGATCAGGGCGGCCTGCTGACCGACGCAGTCGACCAGAATCCGCACAGCGTGCTGTTGCTGGACGAGATTGAGAAGGCGCATCCGGACCTGTTCAACATCCTGCTCCAGGTGATGGACAATGGCCGTTTGACCGATCACCACGGCAAGACCGTCGATTTCCGCAACACCATCCTCATCATGACCACCAATGCCGGTGCGTCGGACATGGCGAAGGAAAGCATCGGTTTCGGCGAACTGACCCGCGAGGATGTGCAGGAAGATGCGGTGAAGAAGCTCTTCACCCCCGAATTCCGCAACCGCCTCGATGCCGTGGTGCCCTTCGGCTATCTGCCGCCGGAAATCGTCGCGCGCGTCATCGACAAGTTCGTGCTCCAGCTGGAGCTGCAACTGGCCGATCGCGACGTCCACATCACCCTGGACGAGGACGCCAAGGCGTGGCTCACCAAGAAGGGCTATGACAAGCTCTACGGCGCCCGCCCGATGGGCCGCCTGATGCAGGAGAAGATCAAGCAGCCGCTGGCCGAGGAACTGCTGTTCGGCAAGCTGGTCCATGGCGGCGAAGTTCATGTCCGCATGAAGGACAGCGACGAAGGTGGGGCGCTGGCCTTCGAAATCACCCCCGCCGCACCCAAGAAGGGCAAGAAGGGCGGCAAGGCGAAGACGACCGAAGGCACCAAATAAGCGCCGGTCAGGACAAACGGAAAGGGCGGCCCGCAACGGCCGCCTTTTTTTTTGCCGTCAGACGCCCCGTCCGTGCTTCCCGAACACCGTCGAGCCTGTCGAAGGCGTGTATCGAAGGACGATCGCCTTCGCCTCACCGAACGCCATTGTCTTCGCGCACGACCCCGTTAGTTTCGCTCGCCATGCGCCTCAAGGACCGCCTCCACAATCTCCGCCGCCGCGCCTTCGGCTCTTGGACGGTTGATGACCCCCGCCCGATCCAAGTCGAGGCGCCCTATACTTACTTCCTGCCCTCTGCGGAACGGATCGCTGCTCTGCGACCCGGCGATCTGGTCAAGCTGGTTATCCGCAGTCATCCGCCAAGCCTTGAATGGGATGCCGAGCGCATGTGGGTGGAATTGAAGACGTTCGGGCCGGACGGATGGAGCGGCGTACTGGCGAACACACCTTCCGACATGCCCCAATTGCGCGAAGGAAGCATGATTCAATTCCAGCCCTTTCACATCATTGATCTCATCTACGAGGGCGACAGGGACGTGCCGCCCCAATCGCCTCGACGCGAATATTGGGATCGCTGCATGGTCGACAGCTGCGTTCTCGATGACGGCGTCCCTGTCTATTATATCTATCGCGAAGAGCCGGATATGACCGACGAAGGCGATGCTCATCCCGACAGTGGTTGGCGGATCAGGGGAGACTATCGTGACCTGAGCGACGAGCAACTTGATGCCCGCAAAGCCGAATACATCGCTGTTGGCAAGGTATTGAACGTCGATGACAGCTGGCTGCACCTGATCGACAGTCCGGTCGGTTCGGCATGGCTGCGTAATTTCGATACCGGCGAATATCAGCCACTCGATGACGGTCAAAGTCATGTCGACAACTGACGCCATCATCCTTCTCCACGGCTTCGGCGGCCATCCGGTCCAGACCGCCCTGCTCGCCCGCCGCCTGCGGCAACATGGCTATGCCGTCGCCAATATCGGCTATCCCAGCTGGCGCTGGCCGATCGACCGAGTGCTTGACCATCTGCACCAAAGGATCATCGCCGCGCCGGTCCACGCGGCGCATCGCCTGCATTTCATCGGCCATTCGATGGGCGGCCTCCTGCTGCGCGCTTATCTGGCCCGTTACCGGCCGCTTCATCTCGGCAACATGGTCATGCTTGGTCCGCCCAATGGCGGCAGCGAACTGGCCGACCTCGTTTATCGGCTGCGCCTCCATCCACTAATCCTCAATCAGGCCGGCACGCTCCTGCGCACGAACCGCGACCTGAAGGTGGAAACGTTACTGGGTCAGGTCGACTATCCGCTCGGCGTCATAGCAGGCGACCGTCCGCTCAACGGCTTTCTCCCCAACCGCGTCTTTCGCGCGCCCAATGATGGCAAGGTTCGTGTGGCGGCGACGCATATTGCGGGCCAGACCGACCATATCGTCCTGCCTGTTGCGCACACCGCGATGATCTATGCCCGTCCCGTGCTCGATCAGATCATCCACTTTCTGCGCGCCGGCCATTTCGAACGCGCAAGATCCTGACCGTTCCGAAGCCGAAGTCGGCGAACGGGCATTTCAAGACCATGGCGGAAGCGGCAGATCAGAATTCTGATCCGCCTGTTGAAAACCGATATATGCTGAGGAAATGGTGGAGCCTAGGGGGGAAGGCATTAAGAAACCGAAACCCTCGCAAATCCGCCACTTTTTAGCTTTGCTACACCTCTCTGTGTATCAGCCTTGTGTTACAGATCAAGGGTGCAGATCAGGATTGGCATCAATCATAAAAAAAACGCCTCAAAAAAGACTGGAGCTTGGCACCCAGTTGCAAGGAACATCCTCACAAATGTGCCGTTGTTCCTTACGATCTTCACGGTCTTCCGCCGCTAATCCGACAGCACAGAGGCCAGAAATTTGGCTCAGACAAATGCAGCGGAGCCATTAGATGTGGGGCAACCTACGCCCCACACAATTTAATGAAAACAATAAGTTACGATAAAACCCCCTTCATTTATATCTAGCCATATCTACTATCTACACTCACTGAGTTTCGGACATCCCGAAATCCGTAAGGTTGGTGCCGTTGAAATCGCAGTGAACCTTGAATTTCAGCTCCAAGTTGAAAGCGTTCTTCGCGGTCGCCGACATCAACACCTGCGTCCGTCCCTCCCTTCCCGTGCGGAAGTCATATCCCAGTGGGAAATCGACCGTTGACGGATGGGTGGCATTGCTCAGGACCGCGTTCCTACAGGCTACAACAGCCTCGGTTTCTTCCATGGGGTCAACCTTGGCGAAGCTGCGCCCGTTCGTCGCATCAGCGGCCACGAAATCGAAAGACAGCATCTCCCCGGCGGTAAAGCAGGGAACGGAGAAAACCTTTCCCTTGGTGGTCTTATTGAGAACAAGGGATTGGTGATCCAGAGCCTCACATTCGCGGCGCTGTTCCATGATCCGTTTCATGACTTTCACAGCCGCCGTTCGCAGCCCCGCGCTGCCTTCCGGCCACTCGAAATCCGCGTCCGTGTAAACGCGCCGTCCATCGGCGGCCGTTTTGACCTTACGCAGGGATGACGAGGGAACCCACCCAGCAAGGCGCGGAACATCGTTGCTCGTGGGAGTATGAATTTTCGACCAGTTTCCCACGCGGCAATGTTCACGCACGGTATGGCCCTCCTCCATCGGGAAGGGGACAGTTTCGTCACCAATTTTCCACGGCACGGTCGCCGAGGTCGTGTTTGGAGCAGAACGTAAGTTGACATCACTTTTTGCGGCGAAGTGTAGGTTAAAGCACGTTTTGGCAGCCCATAGCGTTGCTCTGCCCCGTTGTCTTGATGCGCGTTGACAGGGCGATCAGCAATCCCAACGTATGATGAAACCGAAATCACACCATTGGCAGGCCGTCCGGATAAATGAGCGCGAACGGCTGCCATTGCGATTGGGCAGACAGGGTTAGACATGTTGCCCAGCCTTGATGCCCTAGATTATCCAACAGCCGCAACCAAGGCTCAGGCCGAACGAACCGGGCATGGACTGCACCGTGACATCGGCGGCAACATCCATAGCCTTCCAACGGGGAAGAGTATCTTTCGACATGTAAGGTGATCGCTCCCGGTGTCGCGGGCCGATCAAATCCGCATATCGAGCAAGATACTGGACGCGCTATCAGACCTTGCCGGAAGGCGGCGCGCTGAATTGGGATTGTCGCTTGTCGCTCCTCTGGGGACCAGCCGTTATACCATGTGCGGCACCAGCCGCGATGCAAGGTCATGCGGCCACCCTTCGCAATCGCCGGATGATGGCTACCTGCCGCTTCCCCCTCGCCAAGCCCACCACAAGGCTGCCGCACAGCACATTGGCAATGTCTTCCGTCAGATCGGGATGCCGACCTTCCACGGCCAACCCGTGCAGGTCTTCCAATAGCGCGGTTAGGTCTGCGAAGCGTTCCTGAGCCGACTTCATGCCGCCGCCTCGGCAAGCACCCGATAAACCGAGGCACGACCGATGCCGAGGACGGCAGCAATTTCCGAAGCCCCCGCTCCGGCATCTTTCATGGCACACACCTGCTGTGTTTTGGCGCGGGCGGTCGGTGCTCGCCCCCGGTATTTCCCAGCCGCCTTCGCCTTAGCAATTCCGTCCTTTTGGCGCGAAAGCATCACGGCTCTTTCAAATTCTGCGACGGCCGCAAACAAGTGAGCAGCATCCGCCCGCTGGGCGATTTCGTGTCCATCTCGGAGCCGCCGAAATCCAAAATTCTCAGGCCAACCCTCTTGGCTTCCAGTTTTCCCACGATACTCAACAAATCGGTGGTGGACCGAGCCAGTCGGTCAAGACGCGTCACGACGAAAACATCACCCTCGCGGACGAAATCCAGTGCTGCATCCAGTTGCACCCGCGCCGCGACCGAAGAGGCCATTTCAGTAAAAACTCGTGTGCACCCGGTTGCAAGCAATTGGCGCTCTTGGGCGTCAAGACCGGCGATTTGCTCGGACGTGCTGCTCCGTCGGTAGCCTACAATCACAACATTCCTCCTAAGAATTAGGGGAAGCCTACCCGCTTGCGCGGTGGACGCCAGCCCGAAGTGTATTGCAAGACCAGCACAGCGGAACCGACCCGTTCATTAACTGCGATGGCCCAATCGCCGCTGAAAATCGTTATTGGTCGCTTCGTATACGGGGCGTTGCCTACCCAATTTGCGCAGTCGCCTCAAACTATCAGGTTTACTATCTCCTGGATCAATCGTGCCGATGCCATCAGGAGCTGTGCCATGGCCACCTCACCCGTTTCCGCCACTTCCGCCACGATGTTTGCCGCCGACGCCTATGTGCCATTTGAGGCGGTTTTTGATGACATTGATGGATTGTCAGCGCGCGAGGTAGTTGAGCTTTGGCAAGCCTTGAGGGACTTTCTCTGGGACGCGATCATAAGCGACGTGCCTGAAGATATCGCAGCCGAATATCGGGCGCTGGGGCTAGATACCACGGCCATCCTTCTGAACGACATTCAGATCGGTTCCCTGAAATTCAAAGGCTTTCTCCTTTGGGCGCTTGCAGCCGTTTCAACTCCCGTGGTCGGGGAAGCCGTAAAACAGTCTGAAACAGGGCAGGCTGCCAGCAAGGCGTTGAGCCACTATATCGACACCTATGCGGCGGCCACCGTGGCAGTTGGTAAGGATGTCTATCGGGAGATTTACCCAGTCCTTGAGCGGCACGCCCGTAAAGGCAATGACTATCAAGGGTTTCAAGTCGTAAAATGCGAACTCACAGACGCGGGCATGTCGCTGACCGTCCGCAGATATGTGCCATCCCGTCCGGGACGCGGCGGCTTCACGTTTTGATGGCGATGCTCACGAACACCCGGAACCTCGCTCGAATTTCCGGTGACTAGGAGCCTGCGTCTCACGAGGGTCTAAACGCTGTGAGAATGGCTGAATTTCGGTATGAGACCACCCTTACGAGACATTTGGGCGGGTCCGCCGCCGGTCTCACTGGGGCAAGCCCTAATGCGATAGTGGACCTACCCCGTCGCATTAGGTGTGTGCACGAGGCCCTGCACCTACAATGCCGCTCGGCCAAATTTGAGCGTCACGACAAAGTCGGGCAGTGTAAGCTCACAGCCGAGGCCATGAGCCTTGAGCTTCGAGGTAGGTCCGCGATCTCGCTACCATCCTAGTAGACCGCGCTCAATTCCTTCTTTCGGATCATGCGAAGCAGGTTAACATTGCCCCATTGCACGAACCATGGCGATGCCTCGAAGCTTTCGACCGCAGCAAGGGCATCCACCAGCGAGATGACTGGCAGCTTCATTCGCGCCCGCAGCCCCTGAAACAAAGCAGCGCGCTCCGCTTTGCCGACATATGGGCAGGAAAGAATGTCGAGTGCGAGATGCGCAGACTGGGCGTCGAGCCTCAAGTCCGGCCCAGTGAGAAGGAGTGTAGAAGCGCGAGCAAAAAGTTCGCTGCGCAACAAAGCGAAGGCCGTGTCACCTTTGAGACAGAACAGGTAAGACACGATCTCAAAATACTGATGGTGGTCACATGGACTACAGAAATCGTGAAGCGCTTTCAGGGTAAGTCCCTCCTCGCGGCCAACGTCTCCCAGAACAAGCAGAACGTTAATGGCTTCAAGAGGAACGCACTCCGTTGCCTTAAAAGTCGCTGACGCTTGAAAGCTTTTCGCAAATTGAAACGTCCATCTCACAATCTGCTCCGACAAAAATGTCTTCCGTTCAGGAATTTTTTCTGAGAAGAAGTTGAACGATTGTATCGCAGCCTGAGCCACCCGAAGCGAAGATGGAACAGTCGGGTCTACGTTATAGAGGAAGTAAATCGCTTCTAGAAGGGCCATGATCGCGGCGACGTAATCATCGTCGCCGACTGCCTCGCGTAAAATTCCTTTGTCGTAATCAGATATGAGAGCAGAAATGCGGCCAGCCAGAGCGCCAATGACATAATTCGAGATGGCGTCATACCCTGCGCCATTGTCGAAGCAGTTTGCTTTTATCCCGTCGAGGAACGACCTTAGAAGAGCTTGGGACCTGTATATGGCTCGTGGGTAGCAATAGGTGCCATCAAGCAGCTTGTCGGTTCTTATGAAACCGCGAAAGAAGCTCTGCAATATGTTATCAGCGCCATGCACCACCCGCGACTTCTTGGTGATGAAAGGGCGCGGGACAATAGTTGTTTTCTCCTCATTGAGGTGAAGATTAAAGTCGGAAAGCGCAAGACGGAGCGCAGATAAAACTTCATCTACAATTTTACGCTCACGGGCAAAAATATAAAAATCATCGACATACCGGCGGAACTCAAAATCCGTTTTCCAACGATGACCAAGGCCTTCCACCTTCTTGATTGCTCGACGATCAACTTCACTAAGAATAAGCTCCGCGAACACCCGACTAACTTCGGGACCAATACAAATTCCGTTTGTTTCATTAAAGTTGACCGATTGCATAAGACGATCAAAGCGATTGCTGAACGTGTCCTGTGCAACGCTGTCTTTTGCTGTCTGAACGTCGGCGGTCGCCCAGAAGAGAGTGTGCGTATATATGCTATTGAAGCACTTTGAGACGTCCGCAAGGCACATCACACCATACTTTTTTTCCAAGCCCGTATAGTCAGCAGAATTAAAGAACTTAAAGGCTCTATCCACACCTTTATAAGAAAAGTACGATGCCGGATTTGACACGGAGTTCTCAATATCCACTGTGTCGACGCCCGGTTTCTTGAGCATATTCTTCTCGCTCGCCGGTCCACGAACGAAAAATAAGCTTCCAATCTTTCGCGGTGAGCGAATTGACGCTTCGGACTTCCTACAGTGATAACAGATCAATTGACCATCCCGAGCATAGAACTCAGCGATATCTCGCTGGCCAGCAGGATGAATGAGACTGAGCTTGCGTGATGATCCATTGGCCCGGCTGATGTGATAGCGGTAGGGCATCGTGTAGGGCTTTGAACCCGACAGCAGCGTCGTCACAAACTCACGATTGTGAGCGTTTGAACTGGGGACCTTCGCGTTCCGATAGAAACCATCATTTGAAATTATGATGGGGACATCGCCCGGCATCGTGTCGGTAACCAATGCCCGTAGGTAGTCCGTCTTGTGGATGTTGCCCTTGGCGACGACGCGTTTACGCATGAGACCAACACGATGTTAGTTGAGCCAACCGAGCAGGCCCAAACGAGAAGAAGCGCTTGTTTGAATACCCGGCACTAAACGTTAGCCTCGTTAACATGGCTCTTTGAGCGGGAGTGATCATTGGGCGCAGTTTGTTTTTTGGGTGGCCCGACCAAAGGACGTTCCGAAGATATTTATCTAACTCACCCAAAGCAACCGAGGCACCATGATCTATGAGCGGGTAATTAAAGTAGATACCAGATGCGCGCCGAACACCAGTTTGACGATCAACGAAGTTAAAGTTGCTAGTGAGCAGTCTTATACGAGCGTGCATATCTGCGAAGTTCGCATCATCAGCAAACTTTACTAATGTCATCGCAATTCTCGATTTAATCTTTTTTACCTTTTTTGAGGCAATATCAAGCTTAACTGTTCGAGAAATTTTGTTGTCTGGCCGTCGAGCAGGGCGATCAACGGTAAATTGATATCCAAGAAAGTCGAAAATGTGGGCAACCCCGGTTGTCCCCTTCTTGAAACCTTCAAAATCCATCGCGAAGCTTTTCGAGTTGAAGGAGAGGCTCTGAGGAAGAGCCTTGGTAACGCTGGATACCATCTCTTCCTTCGCCTCACTTCCATCAGTAATGATGAAAATGTCGTCCACAAACCGTGCGTAGAACCATACCTCATCTAGTTCGGACACGTGACGATCAAAGGTACGGAGAAGGTATTCTGCCAACGTAGCACTTAATCCCAAGCCTCTAGGCAAACCTGAAACTCCGGCTTTGTTAAGCTCCGCAAAGAACGAGCGCAGAACGCGTGCGGATTGACCTGAAAAACCTGCGTCTCTCTCAAGTGCCGAAACCACGGTACCGGGCGACACGCTCTCGTAGAAGCTTTTTACATCGAATTTATAGACCCGGTATCTACCGCCGTCTTCAAGAAATCGCCTTATGCACTGGATAATGAACTCACGGTCGTCTTGCCGCACCCCAGTTAGGCGGCGAATATTCTTAGCGAGATGCCTGACGACGAGCCGCTCTGAAATGTCCGTGAGCTGGTAGACATACTTGCCCCTCAGCTTATTTTTCAGCAGTGAGACTGAGGTGAAACCGGATTGGCCGAGCGCAACAGATTTTGCGATTACTGCGTCCCGGTAGGCAGGGGTCAGGAGGTGCTTGTCCTCAATGAAGTCAGCCGGTTGGAGATGTCGCGCAATTGCGCTGGCATGTATGGTTGGATCAAACACGCGCGCTGCACTCTTTCCTCGTCTATGCGACGACGGCGGTGCGAACGTCGGCCTGTTTCGGGTTGTGGCGTTGGTAAGCCGAGGGAACGGCGTGCGTCAACGCCCTCGTTCTTCCGGGCTCAAGCCTTAAAGGTCGCCGGTTCTGCGTTCAGCATCCCACATAGCTTTCAAACGGGGGAGGATTGGCAGCGACCGCTAAACACGAAGTCCGCTCTGGTACTCCGTATTGAAACGTCGGCGCAACTCGGTACGGTGCCTGCTCTAACTTAGAGGTCATACCGCTCCTCTCAACAGGTTACTCTGCCGCGATAGCCTGAACCCTCGAAGCCGAGCGCCGCGCCTTCGCTTCCTTGCTGGTGCCGGGGTGGTCCGCGTGATCGCCAACCATGTCTCTATACTTTGCAGGTACAGTCGCTAACGGTTCGGGATCGGGCACGGGAGTACGCCGAGGTGGCAGCAGTTTTAGGGACTGAGCTGTTGGGTTATCGAGCAATTGCGCCCTAATCTCTCGTGCCAAGACTTCTGCCAATAACGAGGGCACAGCGTTGCCTAGCATGCGCTGGACCTCTGTGCGCCCGCAGGAAAACGTCAGTCCGTCGGGAAACGTCTGGAGGCGGCACATCTCGCGCCCCGTCAGCTTTCGGTTATTCCAGTGAAATGGTCCGATAGAGGAGCCGGGCTGCGCCTGGATTGTCCATGAGGGTTGGTTCTTGGCTAGCTTGAGCAAGAAGCTCCAATATCGAGTGCGCCAGCCAAACAGGTTCATCCCGCCCTTGCGGTTTGTATGCCAGAGATAGTTTTCGCCCTCTGGAATGCTCGGCAGCAGGTCGCCCCACTTGCCCCCTACGGCGAGCGACGGTTCATTCGGGTTGGCTGGCAGGTCGCCAATCGCGTCCCAAGCTGTCGTGAACGGGTGACGCTCCCCCAAGAGATCACCATCCTCAGCGGAGCCATGGGTTGGCTGCGGGAATTGGAAGTGGCGTCCATCACGGCTTCCGACAAGAAACACCCGCTCGCGGTTCTGAGGAACGCCATAGTGCGCAGCGTTAAGCATTTGCCAGTCGACACGGTAGTTAGTCCCGGCCTCCCGATTGACCTCCTCGATGCCGTCTAGCAGGTGGCGCAGTCCCTCATCCTTGCCTATGTAGGCGAGGCCGGTGACATTCTCGAGTAGAAAGGCGCGCGGCCGAAGGTCGCGCAGGACGCGCAAGTAGGCGGTCAACGTATCGGCGCGCGGGTCATCAAGCCGTTTGGTATCCCCATTCATCCAGTAGCTTGCCTTGGAGAACGGCTGGCAAGGTGGCCCACCAATCAGCATGTCGGCCTCCCCCGGCTGCAACTCACCAACGGCCGCAATCCTGTCAGACGTCGCTTCGGGTCCGTGAATATCGCCCTCAATCAGGCCCCACTCCGGGCGGTTTTCGCGGATGGCAGAGCAGCAGAATGAGTTAAACTCGACAGCTACCCGCGTCTGAAAGCCCGCCGCTTCAAAACCAAAGTCCAGCCCCCCGACACCACTGAAAAGGCTAATCGTCTTGAGAGGCTTGTCGATCATCTGCTACCCATGTTTCCCTTGTTCCGCATCCGTTCCACTCTTAACCACCGGAGGCCAAATGGCAAACCTCTTTCGCAAGGCGCGCGCCGAGCCCGTCGTGCGAGCTTGCGCCGAGGATGAAAACATACCCGATCCCTACTGGACCGAGCGAGTGCAGCGCCTCTCGGAAGTAATCGAGTATCGTGTCTCCGCAACTTGCATTGCCATGCTTGGCACCGCCATGCTCGCCAAAGCACTGCATCACGGGGTCAATCTCTACTGGTTCAAACCAACTCATGTCGATGCGAATGAGAAAGACCGGGCCTACTCCGCACGCACCCTCTGCCATACGGTGCTGGTACCGCTATCTGCCGAGTATGGGTTCAGCCTCGGGGTCAGCGGGCGCGAACCACTGAATAATCAGCCGTTCTTTCGCATGGAGCGGCTGGACGATGGCACACCGGTTAATCCAGCGGCGCAAGCAGCGTTCAATTACATGATGGAACTCGTCGCTGAGGTTCAGGCCCTACCCGACGAGGTCGCGGCACGGCGCGCGCTGCAAGCGTTTATCGTCGTGCGGCGCAACTATGTCACGACCTATATACCGGCAGCCGAAGCAATTATCGCCTCCCCTGCCGCTCTGGTCGTGCCCCGGGTGATGGTGTAGTTCGACGGTAGCGAAGCTGACCGGACGCGCGCTCATCGATCAAGCGCAGT
>NZ_JCATID010000021.1:0-112992 GCF_059693745.1 Sphingobium sp. WR1
TCCCCCCGGCATGTAACACGATGGCCTGGTTTTACGCCGCCGAATGGCCGACTTTTGCTCCGCCGTTGACAATCGGGAGGATACGAAGCGTGATCTTCCGGTACAGCGCATCACGGTCGGCAGATGCCGATTGTTTATCTATGAGCATAGCGCCGATCTCCTTTTCATCGCAGCACGCGATGCCGCCATTCGCTTTATTGAGAAGGGCCAACCGCCACCCTTGGGCAAGGATGGCAATCAGTCCATTTGCCTAGAGCGATTTGCGATCCGATTGCGTCGGATCGACCGCTCCAGGCTTTTGGTTTGACGCAATTTCCGAATCGTCGGGTATTCCACCCGACTGAAAAATGCTCTGGTATCTCGGGGAGCTGCGTCAGCCGAGACGTGCATAGCCATAGCGCAGATTGCTGGGGTTAGGCCCACTGCGGATATAGTCCGCCTTCATCTCCGCAAACCGATCGGTCTTGCCCAATTCCTTCTCGGGATTGTAGTTGAACACGCGGAAGCCATTTTCATAAAAAATAGCGCGTTTAACGGCACTATCGGGACCGCCCAATGGCTTGAAGCCATGTTTTTTCTGCATGTCCTCAGGAATTTCGAGACGGCGCAAGCCATCGATCTGCCACTGGGGGGACCCAGTCCAGACCGCATCGGTGCCCCACAAAACCTTGTCGGCACCCAGGCCGCGAATAAGCGTGCCCATCAACGCCGCGGCCAAACGCGGTTGGGCCACAGCCGTGTAGGCGAAAAGCTGACCGAGATCGCCATAAACATTGTCGACGCCATATTTTTCCGGAATCTCCGCAAGATCGGAAACCCAGGAACTGCGGCCGGTCTGATCCCATTCCGCCATTGCCACGTCGGGCGACGCATCGGGGGAACCGACATGACGATAGCCCGAATGGAAGATAATGAACTTCATCTGCGGCCAGTCTTTGGCTGCCTTTGCAACATCACCAACCCCGGCAAATTCCTTGAGATTGGGGAACTGGGCTTCAAGCGACGGCGGAAAAAGCCCCTTGTGGATACAAAGCTGATCGACACCCAGCTTCAACATTCGCTCATAAGCGGGATACATGAGCTTTTCATCGTCAAGGCGCCAGGGTTTGGCGAGTTTTTTGTTCGTATTATCCCCGATCGTATAGCCCTTCCAACCGTCCGGCTTGAAGGTTCCGGCATGTTCAATACCTTCAAGCCATGCGGGATCGCCGGGGTTAAAAGTATAGTGCGCCAGCATTCGGCGCGAACCGGCCCATCGATTGATCTTGTCGCGCGCCTCGAAAGCGGTCGTGTTGGGAATGAACCAGTCCTGTTCGACCTCCGACGGCGAATTGCTGATCGTACCGATCGCCGTATCGCTGTCGAGATATATTTCCTTGAAGTAATTGTTGAACTTCAGACTGTCGACCGTCTGCTCGGTATCGATCAGCGACTTGTTCCAACCAGCTCTTCCCACGGCTTTGCGCATGTTGACAAGATTGGTCAGCCGCGTGTCGTCGCGCATGAAATGCGTGTGGCCATCGAAGATATTCTGATGGGCAAGCGCGGCGCGCTTCTCGTCCGCGAGCTCCGGGGTTGCCGCTTCGGCCGCCGAAACGTCGAACAGATTGCCGTAAACCTCATTCATCACAAGATAGGCGGTCGCCATACCGGCAGCCGTTTGGAAGAAACGGCGCCGGCTCATCCCGAGCTTGGCGGCCATCTCGCTACCGCGTTCTTTCAGCCGCGCTTCTACCTGCTTTTGCTGGGCGGTTTGCCGCTCCGGAAAATATTCCGGACTGGAAATTATCTGGGTCGGCAACGGCGAACGAAAGGCAATGTCCTCCGCCGGGAAAAGTTGAGCCAGTTCCTCATCGCTAATATGGGGCATTACTAAAGTCCTTATTCAACCGACAATGATAAGGCATAGGCCGTCATGGCTTGTCCGGAGAGGCCGGCTTGCTCACCGCAGCCGGCGGCACCTCCTTGGGCGCCAGACCGACAGCGGTAAGCCCGGCCATCCCGCATTCATGATCATTGATACTGATGCCTCCCCCGACACCGACCGCGCCCAGCAGATCCCGGCCGGCCATGATCGGAATGCCGCCCGGCGACATCAGGATATTCTTGATCCGGATAAGTTCAGGATTGAGGGGGCCGATATCGCGGCCGATGCGGCGAGAAAACAGCGCCCCTTGCGCCTTCATGAGCGATGTTTCCATGCCCATGTCATGCGTGCCTTCGACGCGGTTGAAATAGATCACCTGTCCACGGGCATTGAGAATCGTAATCGCTTCCCGCCAGCCATTCTTCTTGGACATGGCCATGCAGGTTTCGCCGATAGTCACCGCCGCCTCCTGGGAGAGCGTGGGCACCTGCACGATCGCCTGTATATTCGCGGGGGTCTGAGCTGCAAGGCTTCCGCCCATCAACGCCGCAACAGCCATCGCAGTGCCCAGTTTGATCATAGTCCGCATCTTACTCTCCATTTACCATAGTAGTCCGGAAGCCGCCGCGCCGCCGCGCAATGCGGCTGTTGCCGCGCGCACAGTGATTCGCCTCTCGAATCAATAGCCGCTATCACTCAAATATCTATAACATAATGTTTTATGTTTTTCGACACCCGGTCAACCCCTAGATCGTTTCCGATCTGGGCGAACATCGTTGGCGTTCACCCAGGCGGAAGGACCTATCCTTACTCGGGCAGGTCCGAACCGAAGCGCTTCTTTTCCCGCAAGTCGAGATGAGTCCGCAGATTTTCGTCCACGACATAGCGGTTGTCGTCCACACAGAAATCTTCGGTCATCTCATCATTCTTCCACAGCTTGAAGAAGAGGATGTTCTTTACAGGCTGAGTGAATGCCACAGGATCATCCAGGATGATTTCGAGCTTCAAGGTCACAGGATCCACGCGCGTGAACCGTTCGGTAACGTGCAGCGCCTCCGAGTGCGGCATTCCTGGCGAAGCGGAAAGCGTGAACTCCTTGCGCAATCCGACCGTGTCGACAACAAGCGTTTCGCCCTCCCATTTTCCTATCGAATGACCGTTGGCCGTCAGGACCAGATCGTCCGGCCCCGGATGGCCGCGTCCGTCCGTATAGATGCGTCGCACCGGGGACATGCGTTCATGAGTAAGAACCACGCGCCCAGGCGTCTCAATGATCTCGATGGGCGAGGGATAGCCAATATAATCCTTATAGAGACCGCCCGGCCAGCAAACTGCGCTCGGATCACCAAAGGGTTGCCCCGCGCGCTCCGCGTCGCGCCTCGCCTGATAGGCTTTTTGCCAGGCTGGCTTGTAGGGGAAGCCATTCTGCCCGGTGTTGTCGCGTAGCGGCAACTGGGTGCCATCGAGCAAAAAGAAGCGTTCGAGCGGCACTTTGGGATCAGGGCGCCAGAAGCCCGCTATGTTGGGAACACTCGGGTCAGCATAATAGCTATCGGTCTTCTTGAGATCGACCTCATCGGCTCCTGCCGGGCGCGGTTCCGCCTGAGATGTCGACGGGTCTTCCGTGGTCTGGGCGCGGGCCAATTGTCCTGCCGCCAATATCAAAGCGCCGCCAGCGAGCAGCAATTGCATCCCCTTAGTCATGCCGTGCCTCACTTAAATCCTCCCGACAATAATGTTCATCGACGGGCACATCCTTGCCCGCTGCGCGCACGGACGAACCGTCCGCCGCCTAGCTTTTATTTGGCGCGCGCATCGGCTGCCGAAAGCGCCTTCACACCATTTGGCAGATCAGCCGAGAGATAGTGGCCGCCCGGTTGTCCGTCGCGTAGCGGATTGATCACGACCTGGATGACATCTCCTACTTTTGCGGCATTCTTTTTCCATCCGAGACGGGCCATATGTCCCGGCGGGTTGCCCTCGATCATCCAGCGGATGGGTTTGCCGCCCTTGGGCGGCGACGCCATCAATACGATATAGACATGTGGGTTCGCCCAATCGAGTTCCGCCACCGTGCCGCGCAATGTCAGCGTTTTGGTCCGGTCAAAAGCGGAATAGGAATGATGCGCAAGTGCCGGTACGCTCATAGCGACCCCGGCAAGGGCGACCCACTTTATGATATTCTTCATGATACTCTCCGGAATACACTTTACATTCTAATCTATTTCAGTGCGGCCAGGTACAAGGCGATTGGGCTTACATCTTCATCCTCTTTCTGTCCTCACCCATCATTTCCCCCGTTGTCGATCCCTGTGTAAAACTCCGTCCCGCCGACACCAGGCGGTCGACGGCGTCCATTCTGGCTTCCTCCGTGATCGCCGCAGCATGGGGGGACAGGAGAATATTGCGAAGCTCCAGAAACCTGGGATCTATGCCAGGCTCGCTTTCAAACACGTCAAGCGCCGCGCCAAGGATTGTGCCATTTTCTAAAGCAGTCAGCAGCGCCGCCTCATCCACGACAGAGCCGCGCGCGATATTGATCAGCAACCCATTCGGACCGAGCGCCCGCAGCACGGGCGCGTCGATGATATGGCGTGTTTCGTCCGTACCGGGGCAAGCCAACACCAAAATGTCCGCGACTTCCGCCAAATCCGCGATGCTGTCATGATAGATATGGGTGATTTCGGGCCGAGGCGTTCGACCGTGATAGTGGACCGTCAATCCCAAGGCGGCCGCCTTGTCGGCAATTCTGCAACCGATCCGGCCGAGTCCCACGATGCCCAGCGATGCGGTCGCCATCCGCCGGGCAACGGGAAATGCGCTCACGCCCCATTGGCCCGACCGCACGAAATTATCGGCGGCGACGATATGGCGACGCAGCGCGTACATAAGACCGATCGCATAGTCTGCTACGTCTTCGGTCATCGAGTCAGGCGTATTGACGAAGCTAATACCGCGCTCATGCAGGTCGGCGACATGTATCCGCTCGGTTCCGGCGCCCAGCGACAATATGAGCCTGAGTTCGGGCAGCGCATCTGTCACGCCCGGTGGAACGCCGCATATCGCTCGCGTCAACAATGCATCGAAACCTGACGGAAGCATCGACACCGGCTGGGCGTCCGGCCCTTCCAACGGATAATCCTCAAGCTGGAAGAACGCACCCATCGACTCGCGCAGAGCGGGCGGGACCAGACCAATCACCAGCATTTTTGGTTTTTCCAGTATCTGGGACACCCAATTGCTCTCCAATTCTTGACACGTCGCGCGTCGCTGCATAGCTTATAGCCCATAATGATAGGTCTTTGAAAGTGGCAATGATCAACAACGATCTGGTACGTGAGGTGACAGAGCGCCTCTATTCCGATGCGCTTCGCAAGGTGCCCGACGATACGAAGTCGGCACTGGCCGCAGCCCGGGAGCAGGAGACGAGCGAAAGTGCGCGGGCGACGCTCGATCTCATGCTAAAAAGCGCCGAGGCGGCCGAAACCAACGACCGCTATGTCTGTTCCGACAGCGGCGTGCCGATGTATCTGCTCGAAATCGGGGGCCGCGCGCGCTGGTCGGGTGATCTAAAGGCGGCGATCGTCGAGGGTTTTGCGCATCTGGCCGCCACGATCGACCCACCTCTGCTCAAGCATGTCAACAATCCGCTCACCAATGAACGCGGCTATGCCGGAAAGGAAATGCCTGCGATCAGCGTCGAGTTGATTGGCGATGCCGACTATATCGACATCACCTGCATTCCCAAGGCGCTCGGGTCCGGCCGCTGGGCATCGATCGAAACCTTCATCTCCCCTTCCCTGGCGGACATCGAAGCGGCCGTGATGCGTGCGATCATCACTGCGGGATCGCAGCATTGCCCGCCGGTCGTCGTAGGTGTCGGCATCGGCGGCAATTTCGATATGACGGCCAAGCTGGCGACACGCGCCACCTATCGGCCGATCGGCTCGGTCAATCCGGAACCCGTGCTGGCGGCCATGGAAGAACGACTTACCGAGGCGGCGAATGCGACCGGATTCGGCCCGATGGGTACGGGGGGGCGAACCACGGTGCTTGCGGTCCATATCGACTACGCCTTCGGACATGGCTACACGCCGGTCGCGGTCTGCTTCAACTGCTGGATCAATCGGCGCACCAAGGCGCGTATCCACAGCGATGGCCGCGTGGAGCGGCTTATCTGATGGCGACCCACCATCTTGAGCTGCCGTGCCCGCGCGAGCGGATTCTGGAGTTGCGAGCCGGAGATATTCTCTATCTTTCGGGTGAAATTGTCGTCACGGGCGGCCTGCCCACCCACAAGCGGATTCTCCAGGCGATACAGACGGATACGCCGCTGCCGCTGACAATCGACGGCGCCTTCCTCCATCTTCCCGCCATGATCGAGCCGGATGGGGCGGGCGGTTTTGACGTTCACTATGTGAACCCGACCACCAGCACGCGCTTCAACGATGTCATGCCCGATATCATCCGCGGGCTCGATCTCCTGATCGTCGGCGGCAAGGGGGGATTGGGACCGGCGGCGGTGGAGGCGATGAAAGAGATCGGCTGTATCTATGTGTCCATGCTGGGCGGGGGTAGCCCGATCCTTTCCGCCGCGATCCGGGAAGTGCGCCAAGTGGAATGGCGCGATCTGCCGTCCCATTTCCAGCTTAGCCGCCTGCTGGTCCGGGAACTCGGTCCGCTCACTGTCGCGATCGATGCTCTTGGCCATTCGCTCTACGCCGATCTGAGCCGGCAGGCCGAGGAGAAGCTTCCCGACATACTTGCCCGACTCGACCAACGCCGCGAAAATCCGTCCGCTGGAAACTAATCTTGGCGCTCGCCGGAAGGGGGAGCGAGCACAGCCCAGCTATTCAGGAGCAGATATGATGAACGCATTGATGGCCACGGCCGAGGATGCCGTGTTCCCTAGCGCCCCGTCCAAAGCGCCGCCGGAAGGAGCCTGGGACTGCCATACGCATATTTTCGAGGCCGATCTCCCTTTCGCCAATCCGCCGAGCTATGCGCCCCCCCTGGCGCCCGTCGAGCGGCATCTGGCCATGCTCGATCGGATCGGCGTGGCCTGCGGCGTGATCGTGCAGCCCAGTCCCTATGGGCACGACCCCAGCGTATTGGTCCGTGGATTGCGCGCTGCCCAAGGGCGCCTGCGCGGCATCGCCGTCGCGGATGCCACGACACCCGATTCCCTTTTGGAGGAAATGCGCGTGGCCGGTGTGAAAGGGCTGCGTTTCGTGGAGGCCCGGTTGCCAGACGGCTCGCCCTATAGCGGCGCCGTCACGCTGGAAGGGCTTGCCGGCGTCGCCCCGAAGTTCCCGGATCTCGGATGGCATGCCGAACTTTGGGGGCCGCTTGCTACGCTTCTCGCCGCATGGCCCGATGTCGAGAAGTGGGGTGTCGATCCGGTACTCGATCATATGGGGGGCTTCGACCCGTCGCTGGGCCTGTCCCATCCCGATTTTCAGCGCCTTCTGGCGATGGTGCGCGAAGGGGCGGTCATGGTGAAGCTGACCCTCTGTCGCCGGGTCGCTCCAGGCGGCGACCTCACACCGCTACGTCCATTCCATGACGCGCTGATCGAGGCCAATCCCGCCCAATTGCTATGGGGATCGGACTGGCCCTATGTCCGCATGAGGGAACAGGCGCCCGATGTAGGGCACCTGTTCGATCTCCTGGCTGACTGGATCAACGATGCCGACATCCTCCGGCGGATACTGGTCGACAATCCCCGCCGTCGCTACGGCTGAAACAGATTTCGGTCATCGGCGATGACCGGGTCAATGCCGAAAACCGACGCCCCCAGGCGAAAGCCCGGACCAAAGCCTCATCAGCACTATTTGAGTTTGACGTTCAGTCGCACAACATCGGCGCGGTACGTACCACGGGCAAACAGCAACAATTCTCCCTTCGAATTCAAGGCATAGCGATTCACATGCGCTACCGGCGCATTGAGCTGCATTTGAAGTTTGTCGGCCATTTCGATATCGGCCGCGCCGATCGTCAGCGTCTGCTCAACGTCGTTCAGATCGATATCGGGAACATCAGCGATGATCTTAAGCGCCGTTTTCCGCGTGAAAGCGGCACGAGGGATCAGCTTCACCAAATCTTCCGCAATGAAGACATCAGCCAGCAAATACGGCTCTTCCTTACGCCAGTGCCGGCGCACGAGATGGCGATAAGTGCCAGTCGCGGTGCCGAATTCGAGTAGCCCTGGAATCTGGGCCCGTCGCGTTTCCGACAATACTTCGATCTCCGCCCCTTCGCGCGCTTGCAGCAGGCCGAAATAGCTCGTGGTCAACTCACACCAGAGCTGTTCCTTCTGGCCTCCGGTCACGAACGTGCCCTTGGCACGATGCCGCTCGATCAGGCCGTCTCGATGGAGAATGCCCAGCGCCTGCCGGATCGTCTCACGTGCGACCCCGAACTCCTCGGCAAGCTCCATGACAGTGGGAATCTGCGCGCCCTCGCTCCACTCGCCCGTTTCGATCTTTCGTCGAAACAGCGCGGCCAGTTGGACATAACGGAGAACACCCCGGCGATTGAACTCCGGCGGCTCCCGATTCGCATGATCTAGTTTTATAGATACCATGGCCTAAAAATAGGCAACATAGTTGAACGGTCAAGCAGCCAACGCGCCAAAGCGAAAAACATCTGCATGGGCTTTGCCTTGACAGGCAAAAAACATCATATACTAGGTTTTTACGATAGCATGTAACGGACAATGATCCTGACGTGAGGGAGAGACATGCCGAGAAAATTCACTATCGCGATCACCGCGCTCATGATTGCCGCGCTCGCCGGTCCGGCAACATCACAGACCGCCGAGCGCACCTGGCCCCAACAGCGTTCCGCAACCGCCACGATCGCTAACGTCACCTTCGCAGACGGTTCTTCACTTCCCGAAGTGAAGATGGCCTACACTACGCTCGGTACGTTGCGTCGTGATGCTTCAGGCAGGCCGATCAACGCGGTACTCCTGCTTCACAGCACCAGTGGCGTAGGCAAGAACTGGTTCAAGCCGGAGACGGCGGATCCGCTTTTCGGCAGCGGAAAGCCACTCGATGCCTCGAAATATTTCATCATCATTCCCGATGCCCTTGGTCGCGGCGGTTCATCAAAACCGAGCGATGGATTGAAAGGCAATTTTCCGCATTATCGCTATCGCGACATGATCTTACTCGAACATAGGCTGCTGACCGAAGTGCTTGGTGTAAGCCATTTGCGGCTTGTGCTGGGCGTCTCCATGGGTGGTATGCATAGCTGGATGTGGCCGATCACCTATCCCGATTTCATGGACGCGGCCGTGCCCATCAATAGCCAGCCGGTCGCCTTGAACGGCCGGAACTGGATGATGCGCCAAGTGACGATCAACGCAATCCGTGGCGATCCAGATTGGAACAATGGCAACTATACCACACCGCCCAAGCTATGGACGATCACCGCCCCTGCCCTGTCCTTGATGATGGAAAGTTCCGTCAATCTTCAAGCGCAGGCGCCCAATCCCGCCCGCGGCCGCGAATGGGTGCTCCGCGCGCAACGGGAGGCGGAGAAGACCGATGCCAATGATGTGCTGTGGGGCCGGGAAGCGGCGGAGGACTATGATCCTGCGCCGGGGATCAACCGGATCAAGGCGCGGCTGCTGGCGATCAATTTCGCCGACGATGACGTAAATCCGCCGCATCTGCGCACTGTGGACGCAGCCGTACAACAGATTCCTAACGCAAAATATCTGCTGATCCCGGCAGGCCCCAAGACCCGTGGCCATCTATCCTACGTGGACTCCTCACTTTGGGCGCCCGCTCTCGCCCAATTCCTTGACTCACTACCCCAAAGCGCAGCTCGCTGAATCGAGATCATCCCACCGCCCTCCACCATGTTGGCCGAGGCATCTGCCCCGATCAATAGGGTGGAGGGCTATATTTCTCTGCAGGATAGGGCGCATAACTGTCCCGGCGCTCGCCCGGCTGCTCCAACCGCCCGTTTCCTTAAGCGAAGCTTCGGCTAATGAACCAGTAAGTACCTACGGCAACCAGGATCGCGGCGGCGACATCGGTCACAATGGGACGCGGCATCGCCAACCGAATCTTTGCGAGCAGAGCGACGCAGGCCGTTAGCAGCAATACGATACTAAGCTGACCGATCTCGACACCCAGATTGAAGCCGATCAATATTTCGGCGAGCTTTTCGGCCGGTAGCCTGCTTTCAAGAAGATCGGCCGCGAAACCGAAACCATGGATCAGCCCAAAGATCAGTGTGACCAACAGCCGGATACGGCCCGCATCCCGGAGATGCCCGGAGATAATGAGATAGCAGGCGGAAAACAGGGCAGCGCCGGCAAGAAGCAATGGTGGCAGAAGTCCGATACCGAACAGGCGAAGGATCAGCATGACGACCAACATGCCGCCTACCGTAAGTGCAATCGTCCCGGAACGGCGTGAAGACAATGCGACATTTTCCGCACCGATCAGCGCGATCGTCAAAGCCACCAGGGCATCGATGAACTCAGCATGGGGTCGGATGATTCCGGTCACGGCCAGCGCCAGGGTCAGGCTGTGCCCGATCGTGAAGCCCGTCACCACGAAAACCAGATCACGCAACCGGCGCGAGATGAGCACCAGGCCGATAAGAAAGGAGATATGGTCGATGCCCGTGAAGATATGCATCAGGCCCATTTCGATGAACCTGGCGAAACTTGCGTCACGAAGCGCGCTGCCCCCCTCCTTGTCGATGTCGATCCCCTGATCCTCCGCGGTAATCATCTGCTCGACAAACTCGCCATCGAGCCGTTGGATCTGGGCCAGATGGACATGCGTGGGAACCTCGGTGAACAGGGCGGTATCGATCAGACGCATTCCCTCGGTGCCTGGGCAGATGAACTGGAATTCCGCGCGCCGAAAGCCGGGCGCCGCGCTTAGCACCTTGGGCGGCGTTGACACGGTGCAAGGCTTGTCGTCGACGGCCACGCCAAGATGGGCGGCAAGATAGCGCAGCATTTCCTTGTCGTCCGGGCGCTGGACGTGTTTGTCGATACGCGCGATCTCCGCTTCGGCCGCAGTAAAGGCCATGTGGACCTGACGCCCCTCGAGCGTCCAGGCGCTTCGGGACTCGCTGCGCGTGTGCGCCTGCGCCTGGCCGCCACTCCAGAAGACGGCGATGAACAGAAGTAGGAGCGGACGGATCATTCAAAACCGTCCCGAACAATCACATCAGCGCGCTTGCGAAGGAAAACATCATTACGGGCGATTAGGCGCTTTGCCTCGGCAGCAACATAATCGGAGAGTATTTGACTGCGAGCCTCTTCAAAGACCCGGGGCGATGGCATGCTGTTCGTCCGAACCGCTATGATGTGGAGGCCGTCCGGCAGGGCGACAGGATCGGAAATGCCGCCTGCAGCAATCCGGCGGGCGATGGCGAATAGCTGGTTGCCCAGATGAATGCGCGCCGCAAAATAATATTCCTCGCCAGTTGTCGAGCGAGACGTACGGACCAGTCCCCAACGCGCAATCTTTGCAGGCGAAATGCCGCCCCGGCGCAAATCGGCGATAATCTCTGCAGCCGCCGCAGAAGAGGTTATGTGATAGTCGTCCGCGCTGATAAGTCCTTCATCGGCATATTTGTCCTGATTGGCCATGTAGAAACGCCGCAGCGTATCATCGCTGGGCTGCGTCATGGCGGCGTCGGCGGCGATCTGTGCCTCCACGGCGCCTACCAGCGCATTGCGCACTTCGGTCGTGTCGGTCTGGAAGCCGAATTCGAGTCCCCGCTGAACATAGAGTTCTTCCCGGATCATATCCTCAAGCACCCGGCGCTTCTGCACAGGCGTCGCCTTGGCCAGGGAAACATCGTTGACGGCCCGTAACTGCATCACGTAATCGCTCATCAGGATCGGTATCTGATTGACGATAGCGATATCCTCGGGCGGGATCCGCGAGGTGCGCGTGCCCTGCGCGGTGAAGAGGCCCATTCCTGCAATGCCGAGCCCGGTCAAGGCACCTAGGGCGCTCAGCAACAGCGCCCGTCTGCTGTTCGGCTGTGCCAGAGACCATCCATTTCCCGCGGAATCATGATCGTTCATGATCATCCTTTCCTGGCGTGCTTCGATGGAAGCGAAGCGACAAAAACAGAGACAGCACGTGTCTCGAGTGGTGAAAGCAGCCTGCCGAAGGCGGGACTGATGCCGGCATGGCCATGGGCGACGGACCGCCGGATCGATGCCCGCGATCCGTCGCCATAAAGCCAAATCTCGTCCGACAGATTGGGCGCGCCAATTGCCGCATCACCGGACACATCCTCCGAATGGCAATCCCAGCAAGCGCCGTTGCCCGCGAAGATCGCCCTTCCCCGCTCGCTGGCAAGAGGATCGGGATCGTCCCCGGCGAAGGTGCGCAAATAGGCTACGACATCGTCGATTTGTCTGGCCGCAAGAGGCGGAATGGGCTCACGAGCATAGGGCCGCAGCGTGGCATAGGCGGGCATGTCGGCGGCATTCCAGCCTTCGGGGTCGCCCGCACGGATGCCATGGCGCACGATCTGTTCTATCTCGCTCACATGTCCCTCGCCATAGAGGAAGTCCTGATCCGTGAGGTCAGGTATGCCTCTAGTGCGATCCGCTTCTCCGGCTGGGCCATGACAGGATTGGCAATGCTCCCGGAACACCGGCGCACCAAGCGTGATACCGGTTGCGACAAGCGATGGATCTGTAAGGATCGCATCGGGATCGGCAGCCACGAGCGCAGCCCGCTTGGTCCCGTCGGACCAACCATGATGGACAGCCATAACGATAAGCAGAAGAATTAATCCTCCGCACAAAACCAACAACGCGCACTGGTATGTCGACCATTTCGCCTTTCCGCCGGGCATTGCGGCACCCCTTGAGAATGAAGGAATGGCCCGCCGTGGTCAGGACGGCCGCACCGTGCAAGGCGATTACAGTTCCACAACGTTACTGCTACGTTGATCGGCCTGCCTAGCGGTTGGAACTGCGCATCCCCATGTCATCGTCCGGGAAACCTTCTTTCGTCGAAGCCCCCCAAATCTTGTCGGCCGCGAGCGGCGAAGCGAAGACAAGCTTGCCGGAGACGTTCTCGTCTCCCAAGGTTTCGACACGCAACAGCGCCTCAAATGCCTTGGCGCCTCCCACTTGCCGCTCCACCTCTTCAAGATTGGCCTTGTGCGATACGAAGTCCGCCGCCTGCATCAACGCAGCGTCACGCGTACCGGCGATCACGATGATATTTGTTCCGCTGGGGCCGGCGAAGCGGCTGAGATACGCATACTCCTCGTGCGTCTGGCCGTCTTCCGAACGATTTATTGACATCGCATAGAGCCGACCAGTCTTGCTATCGGTCAGTTCGTCATAGGATGAACCTATCTTCAGCCTGGAGCCATTGAACACCGGAGTACGCAGGGCGCCTAGGCCACTCAGATAACCGACATAGATAAGATTGCGGGTTCGGATCATCCCTGGCGATAGGTTCGAAGCCGAGATGATACGCGGTCGCGCCTCATCTGTGGTGCCGAACTGGACCACGGGCAATATGTCACGGAGCGCACGCGCCACGCCAATGGGATAATAGCGCAGGCCAAGATCCACATATTTTTCGACCAGTTCCGGCTTCTCCATGAACATTTCGGCGAGATCATAGCGGGAATTGACCGAGAATTCTCGTACCAGCCTGTGAACCTGGCCCGAGCCGTCCAATTCGCCGAAGATATAATAGTCACCAAGCACAATCACGCTATTGCCAGACGCGATCGTAGGTCCCCAGAAGCTGGAGGAACGTATGGCCGCCATGCCGGAATCCGGTGTCGGCGCACGAGTCAAGATGAGGACCAACAGCCCTAGCGCAGCAAGTATCCCGACGCCCCAGAGCGTCGCCCTGAACGACAAGCTGGGTCGCCGGATTTCGGCTGGGGTCTCTTCGACAGGTATCGCTGCCGTTTCCAATATACTCAGCCGATATTCGCCCTTTGGCATATAGAGGCGCCGAGGCGCCTGCGGAGCCTGTGTCGCATAATATTGGTCAAGTTTCTGGCGAAGCCTGTGCACATAGACACGTACCGTCGCATCCTGAACGGCGGCCGGCCCTTTGCTTTCGCCGAACAGCAGGCAGGCAATTTCAATTTCCCTAAAGGTCCGCCCCTCGACAGCAGCCTCGATCAATAGATCGAAAAGCTGATTGAGATTGAAGGATCGGCCAAAAACCTTGGCATCGCGCAGTTGCGCCGCCAAAGCCAGCCATTCATCCTTATTTAAAAGATCATTCACGGACACGTTGCCCCAATTTCACGTGGTCAGCGTCGTATGTCCGCTAAGATGAATGACAAACCAGCAATATTAGCATAGAAAACTAGATCATCCATAAAGCTACCGGCCTCGTCCTATATCCCCATTTTCAGCCTGAGTATAGCGCAACTCCGACGGCTCACAAAATTCCGATACCGCATCGGTGGTGGTTGAAGCCACCCCTTCGCGCGTGCCGGTGCGGGGCATATATCGAATATGTCGGACCCGATGGCGCGAATCCCGGCAATGTCGCCCAGGGAAACGGAGCGCCACGATATCCCCGGTCAGTTTCAGACGATCTGGATGCTGGTGGGAAATGGCGTGGTCAATATCTGATCCGTGGCCGACAGGCGGCCGGTTTGCTTATCGACGGCAAAGATTCGGGTCGTGCTGTCCGAATTACTGGGCACGAGAAGCCAGCGCCCCGATGGATCGAACGCGAAATGCCAGGACATGACGGCGCCTATCGAAGTCCAGCCGATCCGCGTCAATGTTCCGGCTCGTTGATCTATCGCATAGCCAGCGATAGTTCCCGGTCCCCGATTGTTGACATAGAGGAAACGCCCGGCCGGATGGACCGCGATATGAGCCACCCTGTTCCCGGCGACGGCTTCCCCCTCGGGCAAGGTGCCAAGCCGCTGGAAGGCGGAGAGTTCCCCTTTCCCATTATTCCAGCGCCAAGCGGTGACGGTCGATCCATGCTCATCAGCGCTATAGAGAAAACGACCATCGCGACCGAACGCGATATGACGCGGCCCTGATCCTCTGGCGCCAAGCGCCTCGCCATGGGGTGTCAGGCTGCCCCTGGTGGAATCGAAGCGGAAAATGGCGCAACTGTCGGTCTCCATTTGCGCAACGACAGCGAAACGGCCGTCCGGGGACAACAGCGCCATATGCGGCCGAGTCCGGTCGGCGATGCCGTGGTTGGCAGCATCCGCGCCGCTTTGCATCGGCGGGCCATCGCTTTGGGACGGATCTTCTCCAGGATCTTTGCCCACGCGGCTAGATATTGGGCCGATCCCGCCGTCCGAGCGGAGCCGCAGGCATACCAGATTGTCGCTATCGAAATTGACGGTCAGCAGATTGCGTCCCGATCGATCGACGCTGCCTTGTGTCGGATTGATGCCGCCACAAGGCCCATGGTTGATTTCGTGCAATACGCCTTCCGCCAGGTGAAAAGCGGTGATCAGATTCTGGCCGCTTTTGACGGGATGACGGCTACCGGCTGCATACAGCACCGACAATGAAGGATGCCGCATGAGATTGGCCGGATTGGGGGTTCTGGCCGCCAGCGTCACCTTCCCCGCCAGACCTGTGCGCGCATCGAAATCAAAACTGTAGATGCCTTCGCCCGCCATATCGTCCGGTCCAAAATTGCGAAATTTTCTTTCACCGGCGGTGAATGTATAGCTGCCTAGAAAAATGCGATGCCGCCTTGGTCGGGGGAGCGGAACCGACGAAAGAGCCTTTCCCGCACCGGCGATGGGAAGCAGCATGATGCCTTCTGCAATTTCCCGTCGGCTGAAACGAGGCATATCGTACATCCTTCCCGCTACGCACCTTCACTCGTAAAAACCTTCCTCGAGGGAAAACATATAATCATAGATTTTTATGTTTTAACACACTAAAGGCGGACGCATACAATTAATTGATATGGGAAGGAGAGCGCGAAAATGAGAAAGGGTCAGCCCCGCTTGAGATTGTTTCTGGCTGTGTCGCTTTGGGCCCTCGCAACCCCTCAGATCGTCTCGGCGCAGGATGCAAGTGGAAATTCGAGCGATGCATCGGACGCGAATACGTCCGATTCGAATACCGCGGACATCATCGTGACCGGAAGCCGATTGAGCGGCGGTTTCTCCGCCCCGACCCCCGTATCCGTGCTTAGCGGAGAACAGTTGCAGGCACGGGCGCCGGCGACCATTGGCGAAGCCATTACCGAAGTGCCTTCCTTCCGCCAGACATCGGGTCCGACTCAGGGGCAGCGCAGCCTGCGAGGCGCGCAGAACAATGTCGACCTGCGCGGCCTTCGCCCGCAGCGCACTCTCGTTCTCGTCAACGGCTATCGTTATGTGCCCGCCAATGCGGACGGCACTGTGGACGTCAATCGCCTGCCGACCAGCCTGATCGACCGGATAGACGTGGTCACGGGAGGCGCCTCGGCTGCTTATGGTTCCGATGCCGTGGCCGGTGTCGTGAACATCGTATTGAAGGACCATATCGAAGGCATTCAGGGCAATTTCCAAAAGGGCATCTCGCAATATGGCGATTATGCCGAAACGGTCGCCAGTCTCGCCGCCGGCTTCACGTTTCACGAAAATCGCGGTAGCATCGTAATCGGCGGCGACTATGCGATCAACAAGGGGATCGCCACCACCTACAGCCGGGACTGGTTCAGGGAATCCGCGATCATCTCCTATGGGACCAACCGACCCGTCGGCGTACCGGCCCAGGGATTTGCGACCGACGTGACCTATGCCAATCAGGCCGCCGGCAGCGTCATCAATTCTCCGGGACCACTTCGCGGCATCACCTTCGGACCTGGCGGCGTTCCGACGCGCTTCGACTATGGTCAGGTCTATTCAAACCTGATGGTGGGCGGGTCCAACCCGCGCGGCAACCCGTTCGGCAACTGGAATCTCGCTCAACCCTATGAACGCTATACGGCGATGGCGCTGGGCCACTATGACCTCACCGACGATCTCACGGTCTTCGGCGAAATCGGCTACGGCCGGCTCACCTCGGACGCCTTCACCACTTACTTTCAGGCGCCGAACATCGTGATTTCCCGGGACAACCCGTTCCTGCCGCAATCAGTGCGCGACACCATGATCGCCAACAACATCACCTCCTTCAACATGGGCCGCTTCACCACGGAATTTGGAGGAACGCTGGGCCAGATCAAGAGCGAGTCTTGGCGAGCCGTGGGCGGGGTCAGGGGCAATCTGTCCGACACGTGGAAATGGGACATCGCCTATGTTCACGGCAAAACGGATTTCCTCAACAGCAAGCCGTCGAACATCGTGAACGCCAACTTCATGGCCGCCGCCTATGCCGTCGCAGGTCCCAATGGCGAACCCATCTGCGGCCCCATCGCCAGCAATCCGAACCTGACGGCGGCGCAACGTGCGCTGGTTCAGTCGGGGTGCGTTCCCATCAACCTGTTCGGCGCGGGGTCGCCGTCGGCAGCGGCGCTCGACTATGTCGCCGATCCCTCCTACACGCGCGTTCTCTACACGCAGGATGTCATATCGGCGAATTTGCGCGGCGAGCTTTTCTCGATCGGCGCAGGCCCTTGGGAGTTGGCGGTCGGCGCCGAGCATCGCAGGGAGAAGCTGAGCAGCATTGCCGACCCGCTCTCCCAGCTTCAGGCCTTCGCCGCCTCGAACGGGGCGACCTACAACGGCAGGGTGACGGTGAAGGAAGCCTATGCCGAACTGGGCGCACCTCTGTTACGTGACCTGCCGCTCGTGAACAGCCTCGACCTCAATGCCGCCATTCGACGTACCGACTATTCGACCAGCGGGACGGTCACGACATGGAAGATCGGCGCGACATATGAGCCGGTTGACATGCTGCGCCTGCGTGTCACACGATCGCGCGATATCCGCGCCCCCTCTCTTGCCGAACTGTTCAGCACGGGCAGCCTGGCGAACGTCGCCAGCTTCTTCAACCCGATCAATAACGCAACAGGTCAGGTCCAGACCCTGACTGGCGGGAACCGGAATCTTGTACCGGAGGTTGCGAACACTCTCACCTTGGGCGCGGTGTTCCAGCCACGCTGGGACTGGTTGTCCGGCCTGCGCTTCTCGGTCGACTATTTCAAGATCAAGGTGGACGGCGTGATCAGTTCACCGACCGCGCGAGATATTGTGGATGCGTGCGCGGCGGGCGATCAGATTTATTGCCAGCTCATCACCTTCACCAATACGACGCCGTTTATCTCCACCATCCAGTTGGTCCCCGTCAATCAGGACAGGCTGATCACCAGCGGCCTCGACTTCGAACTATCCTATCGCAGTTCGCTTGAGCGCGTCGGCCTTCCGGGAAGCCTGGATTTCCGGGCGCTCGCCACCTGGGTGGACCATCTGACGACGATTGAACGGACGCGGACTGTCGATCGTGCGGGCTTCGGCAATGGCGGGCTGCCGCGCTGGACGGGCAATGCGACATTGACCTATGACGTCGGCAATTTCATGACCTCGTTGCAGATGCGCTATACGTCGGCGATCGGCGGCGATGCGCTTCTCATTGGTCCCGATGATCCTCGATACGATCCGGCGCTGCCGAACAGCATCAGTCAAAACAAATTTCCCGCCGCCACTTATTTTAACTGGTCGGCGCGCATCAAGGTGCTCGATCAGGGGAATAAGAAGTTCGAACTATACACGACGATCAACAATCTGTTCAACAAGAAGCAGCCAGTAGGTGCGCTTGTCGCGTTCGAAACCGGTTCACCCTATGATGTTGTCGGCAGAAACTTCAAGGTCGGGGTCCGCTTCTCCTATTGAACGAAAAGGAGGGTCTGCGGCGCGCCCGATCGATGCGTGCCGCGGGCCTCTGGCCAGGCCATGCCTGCGGCCGGCCGCTGAAGATCCCGCCGGCAAGGGTCGGCCGCGATATTGCATGAGAAGCACGATCCGCCAAAGGCGAGCGCTGCGCAGGACGCCCGGCATCTCATAAAGTGAGCCACCCGTCGATTTTAGCTTATTTACCTAGTTTATTATGTTAATAAGATACCTCACCGGAAATTAGGAAGACGCCATGTCGACAGATCTGCCCCATTCCTTGCTGCAAACGCCGTCGGCGAGCTTCATCGCCCGCTTGCTCGTGACACTTTGCTTCTGGGTGAGCGGTCTCACCAAGCTTTTCTGGTGGGATACCGGCGTCAGGATCATGACCAAATTCCATCTCGAGCCGGCCCACCTGTTCAATCTGGCCGTCATACTACTTCAATTGGGCGGCAGCTATCTGGTGATCTGGACGAAACGGACATGGCTCGGAGCGGTTTTGCTGGCAGGTTTTACCCTGCTCACCATCCCGGTCGCCTTCGACTTCTGGAACGAACAGGGTCCCGCACGCGCCGCAACGCTGGCTGGTATCTATGAACATCTTTCCCTGATTGGCGGACTGCTTGCGGTCAGCATCCTGCGAGCACGCGAACCCCGTTTCGAGCCGCGCGGCTGATGCGCGCGCCAGCGCCCTATATTTATCACCGATCCAGTGCCGGCCCCTGTGCCTATCCCCTTACGTGACATGCCGGCCGGTAGGACCAGGATTATAGTCATGGCAGCCGGTTGGAGGTCCACAAGCAATGCTAGTTTCCTTCGCGTGAAGCACATTGGTGTCCGAGGTAGCAACGAATCTCAAATGCGGATGGCACGCACTATGGCATCTCGTCGGACTCCCCTCCCCACCCTTCTCCTCGCTACGCTGTTCGGATCGAGCATTTCGGGGTGTGCGCCCGAGCAGGCCCATTCGAAGGACAAGCGAGAAACGCTGGTCGTTTATGTGGTCGCACATCCGACGATGGTTCCGATAACCAAGCAGTTCATCGGGCGCGTCGTCGCCTCGCAAAGTTCTCAGGTCCGGCCCCAGGTCGGCGGGGTGATTCAAAGACTCCGCTTCCAGGAGGGCGGCATCGTGCGCGCCGGCCAGCCGCTTTATGAAATCGACCCCAGCCTTTATCAGGCGACCGTCGACCAAGCCCAAGCCAATCTCGACAGCGCCCGCGCAAGCAAAGTTACGGCCGACCTGTTGGTCGCACGCTATCGTCCGCTCGTCGGCATCGAAGCAGTGAGCCGTCAGGATTACGATGCCGCTGTAGGGACCGCACATCAGGCGGGCGCCTCGGTCGCCCAGTATGAAGCTGCTCTCCAAACGGCCAGGATCAATCTACGCTTTACCACTGTCCCGGCACCGATCACGGGTCGGATCGGTCGATCGATCTTCACCGTTGGCGCACTCGTGACGCCCGGCCAAGCCGATCCGCTCGCTTCTATCCAGCGGCTCGATCCCATCTATGTCGACATACCTCAGTCAGCCGCCGAATTGCTGACGCTTCGGCGCCATCTTGGCGAAAATGAAGGGCCGGCGCCCGCCACCCAGGTTCGGCTCACGCTGCCCGACGGCAGCATCTATCCCCATATGGCGACCATACTCTTTTCCGAGGCCATAGCTGACGAATCGACTGGCACGGTGACGCTCAGACTTCGGCTGCCCAATCCCGACGGCCTCCTCATTCCGGGTGTCGTCGTCCGCGCGTCCTTCGTCCAACCGGCGCAAAGACCCGCCTATCTCGTGCCCCAGCCAGCGGTGTCGCGCGATGCGGTAGGAAATGCCAGAATATGGATCGTCGGCAGTGATGGCAAAGCCGTCATGCGCTACATAACGGCGGATCGCACCGAAGGGACCAATTGGGTCGTAACCGGCGGACTCAAGCCCGGCGATCATATTATCACCCAGGGGATTGGCAATCTCCGGCCCGGCGCGATGCTGCGTCCCATCGCCGATTCGACGTCGCGGCGAAGGGCCGGGGCGGCAACAAATCCCCCGTTCGGCGGGCGTTGAAGGGCGACTCATGTTCTCACGCATCTTCATCGACCGTCCACGTTTCGCGTGGGTGCTCGCAATCGCCATGATGCTCGGTGGGCTTTTCGCGATAATGGCGCTACCGATTTCCCAATATCCCGACATCGCCCCTCCACAGGTAACGATCGCAGCCACCTATCCCGGCGCGTCGGCAGATACCATGCAGAACAGCGTCACCCAGGTGATCGAACAATCACTCACGGGGATCGATGGCCTGCTCTATTTCAGTTCGACCTCCTCTTCGCGCGGACAGGTTGCCATCAGCGCGATATTCGAGAAAGGTATCGATCCAGATATCGCCCAGGTTCAGGTCCAGAACCAGGTGCAACAGGCAATCCCGCGTCTGCCGGTCGCCGTGCAGCAACAGGGGCTGGTGGTGCGGAAGGCCAATCCCGATAGCCTGATGATCGTCGGCGTTTATGACGAAACCGACAGGCTGACCAATCGGGACGTTGCCGATCTTCTGATATCGACGCTCCAGGATTCGCTCGGTCGCGTTCCGGGCGTGGGCGATTCCCTGGTGTATGGGTCGCCCTATGCGATGCGGATCTGGCTCGACCCCGCCAAGCTCGCCGCCTATCAGCTCATGCCGAGCGACGTCGTCGCAGCCATCCGATCCCAAAACAGCGAAGTCGCCGCGGGCGACATAGGGGGTCAGCCCCAGCCCGACACTCAGATGTTGCAAGCTACCGTCAGCGCGCAGTCGCGCCTGCGCACGGCCGAAGAGTTTGCGAACATCGTCCTTAAAACCCAGCCGACCGGCGCCACCGTCCGTATGGCGGATGTCGCTCGCGTTGAGCTGGGAACGGAGGGTTATCAGCCGCGCAGCCGGATCAACCGGCATCCCGGTGCGGGCATTTCCATTCTTCTCACCCCCGGCGCCGACGCGCTGGCGACTGCCGAATTGGTCAAGGCCACGGTGGAGAGCGTCGCGAGGAATTTCCCCCCCGGCTTGAAAGTCGTCTATTCCAGCGACAGTTCGGCCTTCATCCGTCTTTCGATAAGGGAAGTCGTAAAGACGCTGATCGAAGCGATCATCCTTGTCGTGCTGGTCATGTTCATCTTCCTGCAAAGCTGGCGCGCAACTTTGATTCCGGCAATCGCGGTGCCCGTCGTTCTGCTTGGAACCTTCGGGATTCTCTATGTCGCCGGTTTCTCTATCAACACGATGACTCTGTTCGGTCTGGTCCTGGCGATCGGCCTGCTCGTCGATGACGCGATCGTGGTCGTCGAGAATGTCGAGCGGCTGATGCGGGAAAATCCCGGCATGACCCCGCGCGATGCAACGATCGAATCGATGCGGGAGATCAACGTGGCGCTGATAGCGATCGCTCTGGTCCTGTCGGCGGTGTTCGTGCCCATGGCGCTGTTCGGCGGATCGACTGGCGTAATCTACCGGCAATTCTCCCTGACCGTCGTATCCTCCATGATCTTGTCGGTGCTGGTGGCGCTGATTCTCAGCCCGGCCCTCACCGCAACATTGCTCAAGACGCCGGCACCGGCCGGCACGGTGTCGGAAAACTGGATGTCCCGCCGCTGGCCGCGTGCAATGCGACAAATGGAACGGGCTGGCCATGCCTTCGAAACCTGCCTCGCGCGATTCACCGATCAATATCTGGGGGGTGTGCGCCGGATATTGGGCCGCAAATTCTTGTTCTTGATCATCTACGGGCTGATCGTGGTTCTGCTCGCCCTACTGTTTCAGCGGTTGCCGTCCGGCTTCGTACCGGCCGAAGACCAGGGCCGCGCCCTGGTCCAGATTCGACTGCCAGCGGGCGCCACCCAAGGGCGCACGGATGCTGTCCGCAACCAGGTCGAACAATATTTCGCGGAACGGGAAGCATCGCAGGTCACCACGCTTTTTACCGTCACCGGCGGCGGCGGCGTCACGGCCGCGCAGAATACCGGCCAGGGCTTCATCGATCTTACCGACTGGTCAAAACGATTCGAGCCGCAAAACAGCGTCGACGCCATTGTGGCACGCGCCGGCAAGGCATTCCGCACGCTGGCCGATGCCCAGGTGTTCACACTCGTGCCGCCGCCGATACGCGGATTGGGCCAATATGCCGGCTTCACCATGGAGTTACAAAATAGCGGCGGCCTAACGCGCGAAGAGTTCAACGAGCGGCGCGACCGGCTGCTCGACCAGGCGCAGCGAGACCCGCTGCTCCAGGCGGTGCGCCTCACCGAATTGCCGGACGTCCCCACCTTGAAAGTCGACAGCGATGCGGAACTGTTATCGACCTATGGCCTGATGCAGGATGACGTGAACAATACCCTGTCGACCGCCTGGGGAGGTACCTATGTCAACGACTTCCTCGACCGTGGCCGTGTAAAGCGCGTCTATGTGCAGGGGGATGCGCCCTATCGCGCCAGCCCGGACAATATCAACCAATGGTTTGTCCGTGGCACCACAGGGCAGATGACGCCCTTTGCCGCCTTCGCCAAAACATCCTGGTCGCAGGCACCCACTATCCTGCCGCGCTTCAACGGCTTTCCCGCCGCCGAATTTCAGGGCATGCCGGCCGCGGGCGTCAGCACCGGCCAGGCGATGGCCCGAATGGAGGAGCTGGCGGCGGGCTTGAGTGGCGTTACCGTCGCCTGGGCCGGGGTTTCCTATCAGGAGCGGCTTTCCTCTGGACAGGCTCCGATTCTCTATCTGCTTTCACTCCTGCTCGTCTTCCTCTGCCTGACGGCGCTCTATGAAAGTTGGTCGGTCCCTCTCGCGGTATTACTGGTCGTTCCTCTGGGCCTGATCGGCACTGTAATCGCCGTCTCCATGCGCGGGCTGGAAAACGATATTTATTTCCAGATCGGCCTGCTGACCACGATGGGCCTTGCCGCAAAAAATGCCATATTGATTGTCGAGTTCGCTGACCAGTTCGAAAGACAGGGGAAATCGGTGGTCGACGCGGCGCTGGAAGCGGCGCGGCTCCGACTGAGGCCCATATTGATGACCAGCGTCGCTTTCGTGTTCGGGGTGCTGCCACTCGCCATTTCCACGGGCGCGGGCGCCAACAGCCGCATCGCCATCGGCACGGCGGTCGTCGGAGGGATGGTGACGGCCACGGCCCTCGCCATCTTCTATATTCCGCTGTTCTTCATTCTCGTGCGGCTCCTCGCAAAGCGGCAATGGCGGCGATTAAGCCCTGCGGGTCCCGCGAGTCTGTGAAAACCCGTCTCGCCCCACTTCTCCCGGCGATGCTGATCGGACTCCCGGCCTGCTCGATGACGGAGGAATATGTTCGCCCTGCCGCTCCGGTCCCGGCGGGTTGGGAAAGGATGCCCGTCAGCCCCGCGACCGAATCTCCGCCTCTTTCCTACGCGCAGCTCATCCGCGACCCTCGCCTGGAACATCTGATGGCGCAGGCGGTCGAGAATAACCGAGACCTCCGTATCAGCATCGCCAATATCCTGGCGGCACGCTCTCAATACAGGATTCAGCGGGCAAATCTTCTGCCGCAGATCAATGCTAGCTTCGGCTACACCCGTTCCGATGCCGGATCGGGGGGACCGGGCGGCGTCATGCAATCGGGCTATTCGACGTCGCTTGGGAGCACCGCCTTCGAAATCGATCTGTTCGGGCGTTTGCGGGCGCTCAACGAGGCGGCGTGGAATCGGTATCAGGCGAGTCAGTCGGCCATGCGGGCAACGCGCCTCACACTGTTATCCGACATAGCCGAAGCATGGCTGACCTGCGCAGCCGACCGTACCCTGTTGCAGATCGCTCTCGATACGGTCCAGAATGCCGACCGATTGGTAATGTTGACGCGCGAACGGCTGCACCAGGGCATCGGATCAGCCATCGATCTGCATCAGGCGGAAACAATCCTGACAATTGCGCGCGCCGACGTGGCGCGCTGGATGACGACCGTCCAGCAGGATGTCAACGCGCTGGAGCTTCTAGTGGGCGTGCCCATCGATCCTGCGTCCCTGCCGGATGCTATTGCCCCGGTCTCGGCGCTCGTCAGGGATGTGCCCGCCGCACTGGAATCCGCCATATTGCTGCAACGGCCGGATGTGCATGAAGCAGAATATATGCTGCGAGCGGCCCATGCCGACGTTGGTGCAGCACGCGCCGCCCTCTTCCCTCGGATCACACTGACCGGGCTTGCGGGGTTCGCCGACGCTGCACTCACGTCACTGTTCACGGGCGGCGCCTTTGCGGTGTCGGCAACCGGAGCAGGCAGCTATCCGCTGTTCCGTGCAGGGGCGGGACGCGCGGGTGTGCACTATGCCGACGCGCTTCAACAAGCGGCGCTCGCACAATATGAAAAGACGATCCAAACGGCCTTTCGCGAAGTCGCCGACGCTCTGGCGCGCAAACGGACGATGAGCGACGAGCTTGCGGCACGAAATGCCGGTGTGTCGGCCGCGTCGGCCAATGCCACGCTGGCGCAGGCACGCTACAGGCAGGGTCTGGAGCCGTTCCTGACTGTGCTGGACGCGCAACGCACACTCTATGCCGCGCGCCAAGCCCTGGCCTCCATCCAGCTCGCAGCCGCCGTCAATCGCATCGGCCTGTTTCGTGCCTTGGGCGGAAATGAGCGTCAGAGCGAGAGTTGAGGCCGTGCTTTGGAGCGGCCTCTAGGTTTTGTGGATAAAGGGCAGCCGCAGCAATGCTGGGCTAGGCTGACGAAGCCGAGATAGGATTTGTCGTAACGGGTGGCGATGCGCCACCATTTCTTGAGTGGCCGGGATGATGGCCTGTACGCCGTGGACGGCGATTTCCTCGCGAATGGCGTTGGTGTCACAGCCTCGATCCGCGAGCAGAGCCTTGGCTGCACGAGCGAAACAGGCTCATCATCATCCTTCCGACCATGAAGATGCATCTTTATCTATTCATAGAGTAGAGATATGTCCCATAAGCAATGTTGAGCGAGCCATTAGAAATGCTTGATCCATGCTGAGGGTCGATCATGTCGCCATCGTCGGTGGGGGCTTCAGCGGCGCGCTGCTCGCGGTCAACCTGCTGCGGCACGGCACTGTCCGGGTCACGCTGATCGAACGCAGGCCGGATCGGCTGGGTCGCGGCCTCGCCTATGGCGCGGCGCACGCCGACCATGTCCTTAATGTCCGCGCCGCCAACATGAGCGCATTGCCGGACCAACCCGGACATTTTGCCGAATGGCTGCGGGCGCAGGCCCTGGGACAGGAAACAAGTTTCGCCCGGCGGCGCGACTATGGCGCCTATCTTTGCGCCATGCTCGATACCATGCGCGTTGCGGCCGGAGATCGGCTGACGCTGTTGCAGGACGACGCCGTCAACCTGACCTTAGCCAAGGACAGCGCCTTCCTGACGCTCAGGCCAGGCGGGACGGTCGCCGCCGACGTCGCCGTGATCGCCGCAGGCAACCTCCCGCCGCACGACCTGCCCGCCTTTGTCGGCCAAACGCGTCCGGCCTATGTCGATGATCCCTGGGCGGCGGACTTGGGGGCAGGGTTGAATGCACGGGATAGCCTGTTGCTGCTGGGAAGCGGCCTTACCGCGTTGGATTGCGCCTTGAGTCTCGAAAGCAGCGGCTTCAGGGGCAGGATCATCGCCCTCTCGCGCCGCGGCCTCGCGCCCCATGCACATGCCCCCGCGCAACCCTATGCCGCGCGAAGGGAGCGACCGAGCGGCCCAGCCTCCGCACTGGTGCGCGCCATCCGCGCGCGGGGCGCGGAGATTGGCTGGCGCAACGCCGTGGACGAGCTTCGCCCCTTCGCCCAGGACATGTGGCGCGCCGCCAGTCCCGACGAGCGCGGCCGTTTCCTGCGCCACCTGCGCCCCTATTGGGACGTGCATCGCCATCGCATCGCACCCGAGGTCGCCGCCCGGCTCGATGCCTTGCGGACCGAAGGGAGGCTGGAGGTGCGCGCGGCGAAAGTCGTCGCGGCGCAAGCGGATGGCGATGGGCTGGCCGTGGATTTGCGCCCGCGCGGCCATGCGGCGATCGAAACCCTACGGGTGGCGCGCACCGTCAATTGCACCGGGCCGCTGGGCGACCTTCGCCGGGTGAAGGACCCTTTGCTCCGCAACCTGTTCGACCGCGGCGACATTCGTCCCGATCCGCTCGCCATCGGCATCGACGTCGATCGCCAGTGCCGCGCCATCGATGTTCATGGGAATGCGCAGGAGCGCCTGCTTATCGTCGGACCGATGACGCGCGGCGCCCATTGGGAAATCGTTGCCGTCCCCGACATCAGGCGGCAGGTCTGGGCGCTCGCGCGCCAGCTGACCAGCGCGCACTGGGTCGAGGCAGAGGGTCTTTAGAACGGTTTTCGATCTGATTGGATCAGATCGAAACCGTTCTAAAGCCCTTTGTTTGCCGCGATTTCTTAACCAGCGATCGATTTCGATCGCTTGGAAATCGCTCCAGCGCACGCCTATTTACCCAAATCATAAATGATCGAGGAGTCCGCGTTGGTCGCCTGCGCCGCCGCGCCCTAACCATGAAGGGATCGCTCATCCCGAAAGGCACGGCATGACTCAGCAACGGCACATCAAGCTTGGCTTCATCCTTCATGGTGTCGGGCGCACCTGGAATGATTGGCGGCATCCTGAACGGGACGTCAACGCCAGCACCAGCCTGTCCCATTATCAGCAGTAGGCGGCAGCCGCCGAACGTGGTAAGTTCGACTTTCTGTTCGTGGCCGACAGCCTGTCGATCACCGAAAAATCCAGCCCCCATTATCTCAATCGCTTCGAACCGATCACCATCCTGTCGGCGCTGGCCGCCACGACATCGCGCATCGGCTTGGTCGCCACGCTGACGGTCAGCTATTCCGAACCGTTCAACGTCGCGCGGCAATTCGCTTCGCTCGATCATCTGAGCGGCGGACGTGCGGGCTGGAATGTCGTCACTTCGTGGCTGGGCGACACTGCCGCCAATTTCAGCAAGACCGAGCATCCAGCCCATGCCGTTCGCTATCGCATCGCCGCCGAATATCTGGACGTGGTCCAGGGACTGTGGGACAGTTGGGAGGAGGGCGCCCATGTCGCGGACAAGCAAAGCGGACAATTCGTCGATTCGGACAAGCTTCACCGGCTGGACCATCAGGGCGAATTTTTCAGGTGCGCGGCCCGCTCAACATCAAGCGGACGCCTCAGGGGCAACCCGTCATCTTCCAGGCCGGCGCGTCCGACGACGGCCGCAGCTTCGCTGCCCGCCGGGCCGAGGTGATCTTCACCCATGCGCCCACGCAGGAGGACGGGAAGGCTTATTATGCCGACGTCAAGGCGCGGGCCAAAGGCTTCGGCCGCGATCCCGAACAGCTTTTCATTCTGCCCGGCATCGCCCCGATCGTGGGCGATACGGACGAGGATGCGGAAGCGCGCTATCGCGAACTGGCTGCGCTGGAATCGATCGAGACGGGGCTGGGTTTCCTGTCACGCACGTTCAACGATCATGATTTCCGCCAATATGATCTGGACGCGCCTTTCCCGGACGTCGAACATATTGGCCTCAACAGCCAACAGAGCGGCACGCTGCGCATTCTAGCCGAAGTGCGCGCTGAAAATCTGACGCTGCGACAGGTGGCCGAGCGTCTGGCGACGCCGCGCGGCGCCTTCGTCGGCTCACCGGAGACGGTTGCGGACAGGCTGCAGCAATGGTTCGAAAGCGGCGCGGTCGACGGCTTTGTGTTGTTCGAACCGCTCCCAGGCCAGCTTGACCTGTTCGTCGACACGGTGATTCCAATTCTGCAGGCGCGCGGCCTGTTCCGAACCGATTATAAGGGGACGAATTTTCGCGAGCAGTTGGGCCTTGCCGTGCCGGACAATCGCCATTCTTCCGCCAGCACACAGAGAAGCGCCGCATGAAGCGGCCGGCGCGCGCGCACGAACGTCGGTTCTCCGATTCGATCTCCGATCGTTCGGCAGAGCAGCGAAAATATCGTCTACCGTGACATTGCCGTTGCCGCACCGATGCGAAAGCGTTTCGCCTGGGCGGCGAGTTGTGCGGCGTCATCATGAAGGGATTGGGCGCCGATCACCGCCTTTTCGATCATCGAGGCATTTTGCTGGGTCGCGCGATCCATTATACCGACCGTGCTGTTGACTTCCGTAATCGCGTTCGACTGCGCTGCATTGTCGTCCGACATTTGCGCTATCAGCGCATGGACTCGTTCGAATTTGGAGGACACGCCGTTCAGGGTTCCATCTACCCTTGTGACAGCCCCCACGGCTGCCGCAATTTCGGACTGGGTGGCCAACAGCCCCTCGCGCGCTTTCCTGGCCTCCTCCTCGGCCCGCATCGCCAGCGCCCGGACGAGGTCGGCGACCACAGCGAAGCCGCGCCCGGCATCCCCTGCCCGACCGGCTTCGACAGCCGCATTCATGGCCAGCACACGGGTCTGGAAGGCGATCTTGTCGACGCCTTCGATGACCGCATCGATGCCCCGTGCGCTTTCATGCACCAGATGCATGGTGCGCACCGCATCGCCGGCGCCCATTTTGCCCTGCCCCATGGCCACAAGTGCCTCGTCGGCAATGGAGAGCGTTTCCCGCGCGCCCGAAGCGGTCGCCTTCACCCGATCCTCGACCTGCCCCAGCGTCACCGCCGCCTGTTCGAGTGCGGCCGCATTGCTCTCCATCCGGCGCGCCAGCCCTTCCGAAGTGTCGGCGATATCGCGCGAACCGCCCTTGATGGTGGCTGACGCCCGGACAATCGATCCGATGGTTTCGCGCAGATTGGCAAGCGTCTCGTTATAGGATTTTTCGAGCGAGGAGAATGCCGGGGGCAGGCCGCTCACATTTTCTGCCAGATCGCCCATCGCCAGCCGCGCCAAGGCCCCGTCCAGCTTTGCGATCGCCTCGTTCCGCTCGATCGCGGCTTCCTCGAAATAGATGGATATCGACAATTCCATGTCCAGCAGCGCTGCCTTCACGAGGGCCGCCGTCATTCCGCCGCCGCCGCGCCTGCGCGCAAACAGCCTTTGCCACGTCGATGCGGCACGATCGACCGCACGGATAATTTCTTCGAGGATGAGAGAATAGCCACCGATATACCAGCGGGGTTCAAGCCCGATGCGCGCGTGCACGGACCCGATCCGCCGGACACTGTCATGATAGGCGGCATCGAAACGCGCATCGACAATGTGCATCCAGTGGCAAATTTGTGCCGACCGCGCCGTCGCCATATGCGCCGTGTCGCGAAAGAAGAGCGCCGTATCCGGCGTTGCCCTGGCGCGGTCATAGAAGCGATCAAGGGCTGGGCCGATGCACCGTTCCAGGATCGGCCTGGAGGCCCGGAGGAGGAGACGCTGCTTCTCGTCCAGTTCGAAAAAGCAAAGCCGTGCCCCTATGTCCGCGCCACTCATCATTCATCCCCGCTCTGCGATCAGACCTGATTTCATGATAGGATGGGAAAGGCGGATCCGGTCATCGCAGGCGACGAATCTTGGGGGCGATCCAGGCCCTCAGCGCTCCCGGCCGCGCTTTTCCGACCCGCATAAGGGAAACCCCTTAGTTGGAAGGAAATCCCACATATAGCAGGAGATCGGCGGAGTTCGGGGGACGGTCTCTACCATCTGAAAATTGCCATGCCGTATCGGTTTGGACATCATGATCGAGAGCGTATGTGAAAATGTTCACTGACACAGACGACGCTGTCAATATGATTGAAGTATCGGACAGGGAATTTGAGTTCACATTGAAATTACGGGTAGAATGCCCGAACACTCTTTGGAAAGCCGCCGCCCATCATTGCATGAACGCCTTCGACTATTCTCGGGACGACATGATCGACCTCATCGGACCTGCCGAAGATCCGTCCATCGAAGATTGCCTGATGATGCTCGCCCTGCCGGCGCGGATGGGCGGGTGCACCATGCTGAGTACGGCAATAGATACCGCCGGCGCGACAAAGCGTATCCATGGCTGATCCGGCAGCCCGGATCAGCCTCTCCCCACCTTCCAGTCAATCGATGGCGGACACGCCCACCAGTCCGTAAAGCGGCATACGAATGCCGTTGACGCCGAGCATGATATCGGTGCCACTGCTCACCACGTCGGTGACTTTCGCCACCGAATTGATCGTCGCATCCAACTTGTCGCCGCCAGCGGTCACCGCCGCCAGCGACAAGGTGTAAGCCCCGTCCGCGGCGCGGGTGCCGTCTGCCTTAGTCCCATCCCATTCGAACCGGCCTTGCGCGGCGGGGTCCAGCGTGACCGTGTTCACGACCTTGCCGGAGGAATCCGTTATGGTGGCGGTGATCGAACCCGGCATCCCGTCGACATAATAGGTCCAGGCGGCGGGGTCGGCGCCAAGGCCCGCGACGGCGGAGTCGAACCGCGCCTCCTTGCCGATGAAGCTCGACGCCTGCGACATCTGCTGGGCGCTGAGCTGGGACACGATGTCCTGCAACGAAGCACTTTGCTGGATCGCCTGTTCGACCTGCGAATATTGCACAAGCTGCTGCGTATATTCCGACGTATCCATCGGATCGAGAGGGTCCTGGTTTTGCATCTGTGTGGTCAGCAGCTTCAGGAACATGGTGTAATCGGTGGACAACCCGGCCAATTGTGAAGTGGCCGGGTTCGAGGCAGTCGTCGTCGTGTTGACCGTCGTCATTTCATTCATCCTTACGCCATGAGGTCGACCTGACCACTGACGCGCAGCGGCCGGTAATGAAGATCGGCAAGCTCATCGCCGCCATTGTCGAAGACAGTATGCGCGCCCTGTTCCTGCTGGCCGCGTTGCCCGCCTTGTCCGGAACCGGCACCCTGCCCCTGATCGCCCGAACGCGTATCGAAACGGAGCGACTGGGCATCGTGGCGCACGCCCGCATCGGCAAGCGCCCGATTGAGGTCGCCGCTCTCGCGTCGCAGCATATCGAGCGCGGCCGGACTGTCGGCCGACATGATCGCACGCAGCGTGCCGTCGCGATCGAAGGACAGCCGCACGTCGATACGCCCCATCTCGCGCGGGTCGAGACGGATCAGCAGGTCGTCGCGGTCGCCCTTCGCCGCCCTGGCGATCTCGACACCGATGTCGGCGCCGATATGGCCAGGCCGGGCCTGCACGACTGGCGACATGGCCGCCGCCTGCAGCACAACGGGATAGGGGCTGACGGCCGGGATGTTGTTAGCGGGCGCCATCGCCTGCGTCAGCAAGGGGGACGGCAGCGCCCCGTCCGCCTTCACCATATTCAGGGTCAGGGCAGGGCCTTCTGGTGCGACCGGAACCTCGCCGCGCAGGGGATGGGCATTGGCAGGCGCAGCAGCGGATCGCCCGTCTTCCTCCGCCGGCGCTTTCGGCATCGTCTGCATTTGGACGGCGGGCCGCGCTTCAGGCCGGGCCGCAACGACAGGTAGCTCTTCAGGCTCAGCCTTCGATGCTGCCGCAAGCGGCATCTCGTCATGGACCGCATCTTGTTGCAGTCTGTGCCCGTCGCTGTCGGGCACTGGCTGCGCGACGGCCATCACTACGCTCTCCATCGACGCCGACACGGGTATCGGTGCGTTGTTCTGACCTGTCGGAGCGACATCCCGATCCGAGGCCACGTCCTCTTTCCCGGAGATTTTACCCTTCGCCTTGACGGTTGTTTCCGATGGATCGGCGATCACCGGATTTGGCTGCGTCCCTAAGATCGTCGGAAGATCATGCGCTACAACCTGTCCTGCCGCGGATGGTAGCCCATCAGCGGATTCCGTGGCTGCATCCTGGTCCGCGGGCGCGACGCCATTGGACGAGGGCGTCGCTGGATCGGCGGGCACGACCGTCGGCCGACGCACCGCCAGCGCGATGGTGTCAGTCGCGTCCAAATGAGGTTGAGGAAGCGGAGCAGTCTCCGCTTCCCTGCCGGGAACAGCCGAAAAGTCTGACGAAAAGTCCGACTTGTCCGCCATGTCGCCGGCGGCGGGCATCGCTGACGGGCCGGTTTGAACCGCCGCGGGGATTGACGCTGCTCCCTCCCCGCTCGTCGACAGCAAATCGACCAAGGCGCCAAAAGCCCCTGCCATGGCGGGTGATGTCGCGGCGACCTCTTGCGGCAACGCGGCGGCTGTGGGCGTCGGAACGGATAAAATCACGGATGCTGCTGGCATGGTCTCTCGATCTTGTGGCGACACGCGCTTCCATTCTGTCATTATAGAGGGGTCCGCGCCGCGCCGGTCGCGTCAGCCGATCGTTCCGAGGCTACGCAGCCGCGCACGGGCATGGACTTCATTCTGCGACAGCACGACCGTCGCCGGACGCACCCGCTCGATGATCGAGCGGACGAAGGGGCGGAGCGGCGGGCTGGTGAGCAGGCAGGGTATCTCCCCCTGCGTGGCGAAGCGGTCATAGGCGTCGCGCACGGCGGCGATGAACGCCTGAAGACTGGACGGCGCCATGGCGAGATGGCGCTCATCCCCCTGCCCGACGATGCTCTCCGCAAAGGCATCGTCCCATTGACTGCCCAGCGTGATCACCGGGATGGTGCCGTCATGGGTCTGCTGCGCGGAAATCTGGCGGGCGAGACGGGCGCGCACGTGCTCTGTCACCTGCGTCAGGCTGCCAGTCATCGCCGTCGCCTCCGCAATGCCTTCCAATATGGTCGGGACGTCGCGGATCGACACGCCTTCGGCCAGCAGGTTCTGCAACACGCGCTGCACCCCGGAGATCGAGATTTTCGCGGGAATAAGGTCGGCGATCAGCTTTTCGGCATCCTTGTGGACCTCGTTCAACAGCTTCTGGGTCTCGGCATAGGAAAGCAGGTCAGCGATATTATCCTTGACGATTTCGGTGAGATGGGTGGTGACCACCGTGCCGCAATCGACCACGGTGAGGCCGCGAAACCCCGCTTCCTCCCGCATGTCGCGGTCGATCCAGAGCGCGGGAAGATGGAAGACCGGCTCCTTGGTCGGCTCGCCCATGATGCCCAGATCCTGGCCCGCCGCGTTGATGACCAGCAGCTTGCCGATGCGCAGTTCACCGCGCGCAATCTCGGTTTCCTTGACATAGACGACATATTCATTGGCCTGGAGCGCCATATTGTCGAGGATGCGGACCGAGGGCAGCACGAAGCCGAAATCGATCGCCATCTGCCGCCGCAGCGCGCGTACCTGATCGTCGAGACGCGGTTCGGCGCTGGCATCGTTGATCATCGGCAACAGACCATAGCCCAGTTCGATGCGCAGTGCATCGATGGCGAGCGTGCGAGCGATCGGCTCCTCGACCTGCGGCACCTGCTGCTGCGCGGCGACGTCCTCCATGCGGGCCTGCACTGCCGCCGCTTCCGCCTTTTTCGTCATGCTCCAGGCGAGCCATCCGCAAATGCCGCCGAACAGGGCGAAGGGTGCGAAGGGCAGCCCCGGCATCAGCGCCAGCGCCAGCATGAGCGCGGAGACGACACCGAACGCCTTGGGATAACGACCAAGCTGTTCGCCCAGCGCCGCGCCAGTCTTGCCCGAAATGCCGCCCTTCGACACCAGCAGGCCGGCGGCGGTCGAGACGATCAGCGCCGGGATCTGGCTGACGAGGCCATCGCCGACGGTCAGGATGGTGTAGGTGGTGAAGGCTTCGCCAAAAGGCACGCCATGGATGGCGACGCCAATGATGAGGCCGACGACGACATTGATCGCGGTGATCAGCAGCGCGGCGACAGCGTCGCCCTTCACGAATTTCGACGCGCCGTCCATCGCGCCGTAAAAGCCGCTTTCTGCCTCGATTTCAGCGCGGCGTTCCTTCGCCTGCGCTTCGGTGATGGTGCCGGCATTGAGGTCCGCGTCGATCGCCATCTGCTTGCCGGGCATCGCGTCCAGGCTGAAGCGCGCGCCGACTTCGGCGATGCGCCCCGCGCCCTTGGTGATGACGACGAAGTTGATGACGATCAGGATCGCGAAGATGGTGAGGCCGATCACCGTCTCGCCGCCCATCAGGAACTCGCCGAAGGCCGCGATCACCCCGCCTGCGGCATGGTGCCCTTCATGTCCATGTCCCAGGATCAGGCGGGTCGAGGCCAGGTTGAGACCCAACCGCAACATGGTGACGATCAGCAGGATCGTCGGGAAGCTCGACAGCTGGAGCGGCTTGTCGATGAACAGGGCGGTCATCAGGATCAGGACCGAGGCCGTGATCGACAGCGCCAGCCCAAGGTCCAGCATCCAGCCCGGCATGGGCAGGATCAGCATCGCGATAATGCCGGTCACGCCCAGCGCCAGCGCCAGGTCGCGATTGGGGCCGAGACGCACGATCATCTCGTCGAACTTCGCGGGGAGTTGGACTTTCATGGGAAGGTTCCGATGAGAGGGGAGGAACGCGGAGGTTCAGGTCGAACGGAAGCGGAGGTGATCGCGCGTTGTTCAGTGCCGCAGCAGGCCTGGCGGCGGCGTGAAGTCTTCCGTCAGGAAACTGCGCAGCTTGTTGCGGATCGTCCGCACCGAAATGCCGAGCATGGCGGCCGCGCTGGTGCGGTTGCCCCGGCAGCGGTCCAGCGTCTGGAGGATGAGCGCGCGTTCCACTTCATCGACGCTATGGCCGACCAGATCCTCGACCGCGGCGGTCATCGCCTGGTTGGCGGCCCTTTCACCGCGCAGCCGCGACAGGACGTCGGGCAGGTTGACCGCGACATCCACGACGACAAGGTCGCCCACCGTCCGGCGCCAGCGGCCAAACGCCTCGTAATCCGCCGCGCCGACCGCGATGCTGGCGGCCGACCCGCGCACCATCTCGACGGCCAGGCCCATGGTCTTGTTGAGATCGCCCACCAGCAGCAGGCGGGTCGGGTCATGGTCCGATGCAGACATCAACGCTCCTGTCGCACGATTTCGGTGAGAGTGATGCCGAGCGCGCTGTCGATCAGCACGACTTCGCCACGGGCGATCAGGCGGTTGTTGACGAAAATGTCCACCGGTTCGCCCACGCGGCGGTCGAGTTCCACCACCATGCCGGGCTTGAGACGCAGCAATTCGCCGATATCCATGCGCGCGCGGCCCAAAATGGCCTGCACCTTGACCGGCACGTCGAACACCGCCTGAAGGTCATCGGGCGTGGGCGGCGTGGTGGGACGCGGCGACCAGTTGGGGTCGGCATTCATTTCCACGTCATCGGCACCGTCGGTCAGATGGGCCGGCGTCAGCTGCCGGGGTTCCATATCTTCACTCATTGCATCCCCTTTCATGCGTTCATCCATTGGCGGATCACCGAAGCGGATTCGGCCGGTCCGGCGGCGATGGCGTCGCCGATGCGCTTCAAGGCCGACAGCTTGATCCGCCCGTCGATCTGGGCAAGCGCGATCTCCTCATCGAGCAGCGGCACATCCTGCGCCCGCATCTCCTCAAGCGCCCGAATCGCCTCCTCATCCCCGTCAGCCGCACGCTGAGCGAGCGCCGCCATTTCATCATTTTCCGGCGTCAGCAGATGTTCTGCCGGCTCCACCCCGGCCTCGACCGGCGCGACCTTGGGCCGTAGCATTCGGATGGCGAGCAGGATCACGCCGCCGATCAATATATATTTGGCAAAGTCGAGCAGATTAGCAGCGGTCAGGCCGAAAGGCAGGCCGCCATCGGTATCCTCCAGATCGCCGGGCGCGGCGAAGCTCATAGTCTCCACGACCACGCTGTCACCCCGTTCGGCGTCGAAACCGACGGCATTTTCGACCAGGCGCTGGAGCCGCTGGATTTCCGGCTGCGGCAGGCCCTTGGCCCCGCCATCCACCATCACCGCGACGGTCAGGCGCGATACCTTGCCCGGCGATCGGACGCTCACCTTCTGGGTGCGGCTGTTCTGGTAGGTAATGTCTTCTGAGGTTTCATTACGGGCGGAGCGGCGGCTTTCGCCTCCCGTGCCGTTGATCGCGGCCTCATTGTCGGGCAGCTGCGCGCCCACTGTCACGCCCTGCGCGCCGGCGCCGCTTTCGTCATTCTGGTCGCTGGATTCGACCGTGACCTGATGGGCCACGACCTGGCTATCGGGGTCGAACGTCTCCGCTTCCTCCCGCACCTGATCGCGTTCCAGCACGGCGGCGACTTCGGCGCGGACCTTGCCGGTGCCGACGATCGGCGCCAGCATCGCCTCGATTTCCGAGCGCAGCTTGTTCTCGACGGCGGCCTGCCGCTCGTCGACCTCGGATGATCCTGCGCCGCCGCTTTCTCCGGCACGCGCCAGCAGCGCGCCCGATTGGTCGACGATCGACACGCTTTCGGGCGAGAGTTCCGGCACGGCGGATGCGACAAGGTAACGGATCGCCTGCACCGATTCCCCCGGCAGACGGCCGGTCGTCTTGACCGTCACCGCCGCGGTCGCCTTGCGTCGCTCGGTTTCGAACATGGCGCGCTCGGGCATGACGATATGGACCCGCGCCCTGGTGACGCGCTCCAGACTTTCGATCGACCGGGCCAGTTCGCCTTCGGTCGCGCGGGTTTCATTGAGCTTCGCCCGCGAGGCCGACATGCCGAAGGGCTGTTCGGCATCCAGCACTTCATAGCCGATCTTGCCGCCCAGTTGCTGGCCGGCCATCGCCATACGCAGCTCCGGCAGCTTGTCGACCGGGGCCATGACCGACGTGCCGTCAGCCGAAATCTGGAAAGGAACGCCCTGTCCCTTCAGCTTTTCGCTGATCGCCTGCGCGGCGGAGGGGTCAAGGTCGGTGTAGAGAAAGCCCATTTCGCTCGATGGGCTTCGCAGGGCCAGATAGCCGATGCCCAACACCAGGGCGGCGGCGACGCTCCCCATCAGCAGCGCACGACGAGGGCCGATCTGCTCGATAAAATTCCGCAAAGCGTTCAAGGCTGCCTCTTTGTGAGAGAGTGGGCGGCCCCCCTGGCCGTCCCCCTCATCATTATAGGAGGAGCGGCTAGGCAATAGTTGCCGGAAGCGGGAAAAGTTTACGCCTCCCCGCCCTCCCCGACCAGGCCGCCAAGTTCGCGCGCCACCGCGGCGCGGCGTGCGGCGGCATCCACGATCAGGCCGCCTTCGGCCCAGCCGATATGGGCATCGTGCGGTGCGATTTCCGCGTCCGGGACGATTGTGATGCTAAGTGCGCGACGCTCCCCGGCGCGGCGTTCCGCCACCAGCCGCTCGACATCCTCCAGGCTGTCGGGATGGACCCGGATCAGCAAGGCTGTGCCGCGCGCCACCTGTCGCAACGCCCGGCCCAGCGCCTCGTCCACAGCCCGGCCCGGCTCCTGCCGGATCACATGGCCGGCGATCATTTCCGCCGCGATCAGCGCGATCTCGGCGCCCTCCTGCATGATGCGTTCGCTTTCCCGCGCCCATTGGCCGCCAAGGTCGTCGAGCGCGGCATGAAGCGCATCGGTGGCGGACAACATCGCTTCGGCCCGCTCGCCCCGCGCCTGCGCCAGACCCTGCGCCACGCCCTCGGCACGGACCTTGAGCAGGGCCACGTCCTGATCCTGGCGCATCTGTTCGATCCGCTCCTGGAGCGCCGCGATCTGCGCGTATAGTTCCTCGACGGGCGGCGCGACCGATCCTTCCTCTTCGGGCGAGGCGCCGAAGCGGAACACCCGGTCGAAGCCGAAGGGCTTTATGGAAATGGCAGCCTCCATCATGGCTTCAATAGATCATCGCATCGTCGCTCTTGGGATCGACGAGCATGATTTCGCCCCGATCGCCAAGCGACTTGGCAAGACGCACCAGCGACGTCTGCGCTTCCTCGCACTCGCGTGCGCGCACCGGCCCCATCGCCGCCATATCGTCACGCATCAGCTTGGCGGCGCGCTCGGTCATGGCGTTGAAGAAGATCTGCTTCATATCTTCCGGCGCACCCTTCAGCGCCAGCGCCAGATCGCGCTTGTTGCTGTTGCGCACGATCGTCTGGATCGCCCCCGGCAGCAGATTGGCCAGATCCTCGAAGGTGAACATGAGGGCGCGGATGCGCTCGGCCGAATCCGGCGCCTTGTCGTCCAGCGCGACCAGCATCGCTTCCTCGGTCGAGCGATCGAGCGCGTTGAACAATTCGGCCATCGTCTCATGCGGGTCGCGGCGCTGGGCGCGGGACAGGTTGGTCATGAACTCGCTCTTCAGCGTCTGCTCGACCTGAAGGATCACGTCCTTCTGCACCGTGTCCATCTTGAGCATCCGCATCACGACGTCCGTCGCCAGCTCGCGGGGCAGTTCGGCCAGCACGCGGGCGGCATGGTCCGATCGCAACTTATGCAGGATGACGGCGACCGTCTGCGGATATTCATTCTTGAGATAGCCCGCCAGCACGGATTCGCTGACGTTGGACAGCTTGTCCCACATGGTCCGCCCGGAAGGACCGCGAATATCCTCCATAATCTCCCGGACGCGGTCGGCGGGCAGGATGCCTTCTAGCAGCCGCTCCGCCGTTTCGAACGAGCCATGGAGCGAGGCCATGCTCGACACCTCGCCGGAAAACTGCACCAGCAGATGCTCGACGACCACCGACGGCACGCGGCCCAATTGCGCGATGGCGGCGGAAAGTTCCTTGATCTCCTCGACCGACAATTGCTCCCAGATCGGGCCGCCATGATCGCGACCCAGCGCCAACATCAGCGCGGCAGCGCGCTGAAGCCCCGAATATTTCTTCAATTCGGGCGGCTCGCCGATCTGCGGCGTCATCATGTTCATCTGCGCATATTCCCCAAAATATTGCCCCGGCGGCGGACCTGATCGGGGCTGCATTCCTCTATCTTATAGGATAATGCCGGCAGCTTCCGGCGATGGAGGATCGCTTGACGATAAATTTATCCAACGGCCTGGTCGGCCTTTCCCTGCTGGGCGGCACCAACGGCTTCACATCCTATTATGGCACGGCGATCGAAACCCCGGCCGTGATCGCGGCGAAGAAAGCCTTCACCCTGCCCGAAACCACGCCGCCCTGGCAGGAGGAGCCAAGCGATGCGCCGCTGAGCACGCAGATCGCGGCGATCAAGCGGCTGAAGACGATCATCGACACCAGCAACGACAATGGACTGGCGGATCTGCCCGACGTCCAGACCGCCTTCACCACCTATAAGGCGCTGGACGCGCTGCGCCTGCTGGCGGAAAGCGCCGCCAAGACGACCACGTCCGCAACCGAGCGCACGGCCCTGCAAAAGGTCTTCGCCCAGGGGCTGAGCGACTTGCAAACCTATCTGGGTCAGGCCGAAACCGATCTGCTGACGCTCAATTATGGCCTGGTCACGCGCCGGACGGAAAGCATCGGCATCCAGCCGGTCGAAAATACGGGTAAGGTTTACGCCGAAGGCGTCAGCAGGACACGCGACGCGGCGCTGGCGGGTCTCAGCGGCAATGAAGTCTTCAGCATCGCGCTTACGCGCGGCACGGTGACGGAAACGGTCAGCATCGACCTGTCGACCACGACGCAGCCCCCGACGCTCGACAGCGTGGCCGAAGCGCTGAACGCCGCCATCGGCGCGACGCCCGCACTCGACGTCAGCGGCAATCCGATCTTGGACGCGAACGGTAATCCCACCACGCAATGGAAATCGCGTTTCGCGGTCGAAAAGACCGGCGACACATGGGGCCTCGTATTGACGGCTGCGGGGATCGAGAAGGCCTCGATCGATCAGCTCAACTCTGCCGATGCGCTGATGATCGCCAGCGGACGCACCGCGACGGACGGGCCGACATCGGCGCAAATGTTCCGCATCGACGATCCCGCCTCCGCGCTCGCCGCCGAACGGCTCAGCACGATCAACGCCATCAACAGCAAGGCGACCGCACAGGCGCAGGCCGCGGCGGCCAATGCCGACGCGGAGGATGAGGATACGGCCAAGCCCATCGTCTATGCCGGCACCACAGCCCGCGCCATCGCGACCGATGCGCAGGGTTTCAGCTATGTGGTCGGCACCACCGCCGGCGATCTCGGCAGTTCACTCTCGGACGGCGCCAACGACCTGTTCCTGACCAAGGTCGACAGCGAAGGCCAGGTCGTCTGGCAACGGAGCCTCGGCGCGGCTGGCACGGGTGAAGGCGCGGCCGTCACCATCGCCGCCAATGGCGATATCGTGGTTGCCGGAACGGTCAGCGGCGCCTTCAACGGCAGCGACGACAGCCAGACCGACATGCTCGTCGCGCGCTTTTCTGCCAACGGGGTGCAGAGCTTCGCCACCTCCATCCGGCAGGTCGGCAACGAAAGCGCGACCGCCGTGGCGGTGGGCGATGACGGCAGCCTCTACGTTGCAGGCCGCGCCTCCACCGGCGGTGGGGATGCGGTCATCGTGAAGCTCGACGCCACCGGAAAGATCCAGCAAAAGCGGACCATCGATAGCGGCGGATCGGACTCAATCACGGCTCTCGCCATCGACGGGTCGGGCGAATTGCTCGCCCTCGCCAAACGGGGCGCCGATGCCACGCTGATGCGGATCGACGCGCAGGCCCTGTCCACCGATCTGGGTTCGGTAAGCCTGGGCGCCGTCGACGCGCGCGCCATCGCTGTGTCGGACAGTGGCGAGATCGCAGTCGCCGGCGCCACCAGCGTGGCCGTCAACGGCACCCAGGCCAATGGCATGAGCGGCGGGCGCGACGCCTTCGTGACCCGGATAGCCGCTGATCTTTCCTCGGCCAGCACCAGCTATATCGGCACGACCAATGACGAACAGGCCGACAGCGTCACCTACATGAACGGCGCGCTTTACGTGGGCGGCCGCACGAACGGCGCGCTCGAAGGCGCCAAGAGCGGCAAGGTGGACGGCTTCATCGCACGCATCGATGCCGCTACCGGCGCGGTCGAGGATGTAGACCAATGGGGACTCGTCACTCATATGGTCGAGCCGGTGAAGATCACCGCCGTGACCGGCGGCGCAACAGCGCTCGGCGCGATCGGCCTCAGCCGGGGGACACTCAACCCGGCCGTATCGGCGACCATCTCGACCCAGACGACGTTGAAGGAAGGCAACAAGTTCAACCTCCGCATCGATGGCGGGGCGGTACGGACCGTCACCATCGGCAAGGATGAGACGATGGCGACGCTGGCCCAAAAGATCCAGCGCATCGCAGGCGTCAACGGCACCGCCAGCGCCGCCAAGGTGGACGGCGAACAGGTGCTGCGTATCGACGTCAAGACCGGCCACAGCATCGAACTGATCGCCGGCCCCGACGGGAGCGACGCGCTCGCCAAACTCGGCATGGCACCCATCCGGCTGGTGGCGGCGCCCCCCAAGGATTCCGATGCGCCCAAGGTGACACCAGGCGGCACCTACAGCCTCAATCTGACCGAGCTGCTGAGCCTGACCGACGCCAAATCCGCCAGTGCCGCACTGTCTCGCGTCAACGCCGCCCTGTCGATGACCCAGAGCGCCTATCGCTCGCTTTACTGGGATTCCGCCAAGGAAGCCCAGGTCAACGGCACGATCACCGGTTCGGGCTCCGCCTATCAGCAGGCCCGGCTTGCGCAATATCAGGCTGCCCTCTCGCGCCTCTCCGTCTGAAAGGATGACGACCAAAATGACATCCACCCCTTCCCTGCTCGCCGGCATCAGCCAGTCAATGAAGCATCTCTCCGAGCGCCAGCGGGTGATCGCGGAGAATATCGCCAATGGCGAAACACCCGGTTTCAAGGCCCGGACCGTCGAAGCCCCCGACTTTTCGTCGCTGGTCAATGTCTATGGCGGCCATGGCGGGAAACCCCGCGTCAGCCGACCGCATATATCTCTGTCGAGCGGGATGGCGGCCCTAGGGGCGAGAGCGCCGCAGGCGGCCAGCGGCGTGATACTGGAAGGCGACATCAGCGAAACCAAGCCTGATGGCAATAATGTCACATTGGAAGACCAATTGCTCAGGATGGGCGAGGTCCAGTCCGACTTCGCCGCCATGACCAACCTCTACCGCAAGCAGATCGGCCTGTTGAAAACGGCCATCGGGCGGGGCTGACTCCCTCCAACAGGGGTCGTCATGAAGGGGGCCGCGCACCTTTGTCACGCGCATTTTCCGATTTGCGCCGTTCATCTTCTGGAAATGCGGGGGCGATAGGAGAGGAAATGGGAAGCATCCTATATTGCCGTGAACGGCCCTGGCCGAGAAAGGCTGCGTCAATCAGCGACGCGACGAAAAAAATGTGACGGTTTGTGAAATTTCCGGGAAACATCGGCCCCATAGCGCGTTCTGCACCGCAAGTCCGGGTCACTCATGAACTGCGATATATTTCCTATAGGATGATGAAAATCAGAACGCCGCAATTGGTATCCTTTACAATTCATTGACCAAAAGCGGACGCCATGGGATGATCGCAGCCAGGGGAGTGACGGGCTGTTCCTGGAAGATTCTGCGTGCAGAGGGCAAAATGACACAGAAAAATAGCCGTTCACGTCCCAAAAACATTAAAAACATTAGAGTGAAGACCGCCTTGCAGCCGATTCCAGGCATCGACATTTTCCGCACATTCATATTCCCGAACAATATCCGGGACTATCGGAAGAAGAAGAATATCGGTTCGTTATTGCAACTCGCGCAGGCAATTCCGACCATCACCTATATTCGTCTGTCGAAGATCGAACGCGGTGAAATCTTTGCGCGAGCCGACGAAATCAGGGATATCGCCGCTGCGCTGGGCGTCGAGCCGGAACGGCTGTTGATAGACATTGATGCGCCTGCCTTCGACATTGCCGCCTGGGCCGGGGAGTTCCAGGCGCCCGGCAGCGTCGATCTGCTGGCGGACAGCCTCGCCGTGCTGGTGGCTGCCAGCGTGCGCGCGCGCCGCGCGGCCGAGCCGTCCCTGACGATCGCCGCGCTTGAACTGGATTATGGCATTGCGCCGGTCATCCTGTCCCGCGTCGAAAATGCCTACAAGCCGATCGACCGATGGAGCGCCGACATCCAGCAGGCGCTGTGCCGTCTGCTTGGCGCCGTCGATGCCGAGGAACTGGAGCAGCATGTGATCGCCGCCCATGCCCGAGGGGATCTCGACGCCATTTTGCCGCTGGTCGCCAACCCCGAAGCAAGGATCAGCAAAACGCGGACGAAGGTGTTGGCATTACGGGACGAACTGGTCGCACGGCCCACCCCCGCCAAACGCCGGAAAGTGCGCGCCGCGCAGCCGGCGCTGACGAACGTCGTGCCCGGCACTGCGTCCGCGCTGGTGCTGGACGCCATCCATGCATCGGACAATGCGACCGTTCGCCTGGTTCCGGTCTTCGGCGCCCCGCTGAACGATGGCCTGATCGCCCGGACGGCCACTGGGGAACAGGTGGAAGCACCGCGCAATGCCGGCCCGCGTGCCTATGGCCTGCGCATCTGCCGGCCGACATTGGGGTCCGGTCTGCCGGGCCGCTCCATCATCGTGGTCGATCCGGATCGGTTTCCATCGGCCGGCGGACTCGCCGTCATTCGCGAGGAAGAAGGTCTGCGACTGCTTTCCGTCACGTTCGACCGGCAGGGTCGGATGCTCGGCTATAGCGAACATCCCGACCGCGAGATCGCGATCGACGACGTCGCGCCGGAATATGTCGCCACGGTCCTGTCGGCCCAGTTCGAATAAGATTGATCCCGGTCCGACATCGCCCCCTCCGATCCTCTATAATGGAGATTGGAGGGTGATCGATCGACCTATGTCCATTCCCGGCATCATCAAGTCCACGCTTGGACGCGCGTCACGCAGCCCTTCCTCGCCCGTCCTCGACGGATTGAGCGGGCTGTCACCGCGGCAGCGGCTGCAACGCGCCATCGATGACATCCGCGGGACCATGCGTCCGACCGATCGCCTGGCGCTGCTGCTGATCGACCTCGATCGCTTCAAACTCGTCAACGACCTGTGCGGCCCGGCCAAAGGCGATGCGGTGCTGAGCATCGTGGCCCATGATCGGCTGGGGCGGATGAACGGCGTCCACACACTGCATCTGGCCGCCGACGAATTTGTCTGCCTGCTCCCCTTTGCCGAGGCGCAGGAAGATGTCGCGGTCAGCTTCGCGCAGCAGGTACAGCAGGTCATCGGTGAGCCGATCCATATGGGCCAGCATGTCATCCACCTGACGACATCCATCGGCCTGGTGACGGAGGATGGGGCAGGCCGGCCCGCCGACGATCTGCTCCACGCCGCATCGATCGCATTGTCCCATGCGCAGAAGGCCGGCGGTGACATGGTCGGCCGTTTCTCCCCCGACATGTTCATCGACCTCGGCAACCGGGCCGAGCTGGAAAATGATCTGCGCTCCGGCATGATGCGAAGCGAGATCCTGCCCTATTATCAACCCATCGTGCGGCTCGACAGCGGGCAGCCCAAAGGCTTCGAGGCGTTGGTGCGATGGCATCATCCCCGCCAGGGACTGATCGGTCCCGATCGCTTCCTGCCGATCGCAGACGATATGAGGCTGGATCGCGACATGCTATTCATGCTGCTGCGTCAGGTCTGTCGCGATGCGCGCAAATGGCCGCCGCATTTTACTGTGTCGATCAACATGTCGCCGTCACAGCTCTGCGATCCCGGCAATGCGGTGATGCTGCTCCAGATCCTGTTCGCGTCGGGACTGGCGCCGGGACGGCTGATCGTGGAGATCACCGAAAGCGCACTGATCCACAATCTGGCAAGCGCACAGGAAACCATCCGTTCGCTGCGCAACACGGGAATCCGGGTCGCGCTCGACGATTTCGGCACGGGCTATGCCAGCCTCAGCCGCCTATGCAATCTGGAGATCGATCACCTTAAGATCGACCGTACCCTGATCCAGTCGCTGAACCGGGAGGCCGGCCGAAAGCTGGTGAAGGCCGTGGTCGATCTGGGTCGCAGCCTGTCCATGCCGGTCACGGCAGAGGGCATAGAGACACCGGAACAGGCGCAGTTCCTGCGCGATCTCGATTGCGCCTTCGGGCAGGGCTATTATTTCGGCCGTCCCGCGCCCGCCGCGCAGACATTGGCCCTGGGCAGCTGACAGCACCAGACCGGCAACGGGTGCGGTCGATGCCGCGCCCGTTGCCTTCCGCCCCCGTCCTTCAATATTCGGTGTTGAAAGATATGGGCGTCGCCAGCTCCATTTTCGCCAGATCGCCGCGCGCGCCATAAGTATAGGCGCGATTGCCCGCCAGCCGCCGGGCTTCATTGGCGATCGCCGTCATCATCTCCATCGACAGGTCGATCTGGCGTTCCAATATGCTGGCGTTGGTCGTCGATGCGGCGCGCAGGCCGGCGAGGCATTCGGTCAGGCGCTCGCGCGTGTCGACGTCCATTTCCTCGGCCCATTCGGGGTGATGGCGATTGCGGCGCGCCAGCATTTCCTCCAGCCTCGCGACCAGCCGCGCCTTGGCCACCGCCAGCTGGGCCAGGTCCAATGCGCGCTCCAGTCCGCGCAGCCGCTGCGTCTCCTCATTCATGATCACCGTCAGGGAGGTCATGATGTCAATCATTTCATTGGGCATCGCGTTGTCCTCCCTGCATGTGGATAATCTGGGCCTCCACCGCCGAAGCAAGGCCAAGGCCGCGTCCTTGCGCGATTTGGTTCCCGATCTGTTCGGCCAGGATGCCGCGAAACATGGTCTCGCCCGCCCCGCCGCTGAAGTCCCCGTCCATTTCGACCGATTCCATCATGATCTTGGCGATCTGCCCGGCGAAGACGCCCTCGAACTCGCGCGCGACCTTTGCCGCCCCGCCGTCGGCGCGGGGCATGGCCGGCGGCGTGGTCGATATGGGATTGATGGGCCCCGCCATCTTATTGGACCGCGATTTCGGCTTGCAGCGCACCTGCGCTGCGCAGCGCCTGGAGGATGGTTATCAGGTCGCGCGGACTGACACCCAGCGCATTCAGCCCCGTCACCAGCGACTGAAGCGACGCACCGCCCCCCAGCATCGCCAGCGAGGCGCCGTTGCCGTCGTCCGCCACGATCTGGGTGCGTGGCAACGTCACGGTCTCGCCATTGGAGAAAGGTCCCGGCTGCGACGCAACCGGGTTTTCGCTGACGCTGATAGTAAGGCCGCCCTGCGCGATCGCGACCGGACTGATGCGGACGTCGGTGCTCATGACGACCGTGCCGGCCGCTTCGTTGATGACGATGCGCGCGGGCTGGTCGACCTCCACCGTCATATTCTCGACCCGAGTGACGAGATCGACGACCGAGCCGGCAAAGCCGCCCGCCGGACGAATTTCCACCGTCGCAGGGTCCAGCACCTCGGCGACGCCCGGAATCTGACGGTTGATGGTGCCGGCTATGCGGTCCGCCGTAGTGAAGTCGGGATTTTTGAGCGCAAGCTTGAGGCTGGTCGCGGACTTGAGCGCGAAGGGCACTTCCCGCTCGATGATCGCGCCGCCCGCGATGCGCGCGGTGGTGGTAACGCCCCGGCTGAGGCGCGCCGCGGCCCCCTGCGCCTTGAAGCCCGACACCGCGACCGGCCCCTGCGCCACGGCATAGATTTCGCCGTCCAGCGCGCGCAAGGAAGAAACAAGCAGCGTTCCCCCTTGAAGACTGGACGCATCGCCCAGCGCGGACACCTGCACGTCGATGGTCGATCCGGCGCGGGCGAAGGGCGGCATGGTGGCCGTCACCGACACGGCCGCGACATTCTGCGTCAACATCTGTGTACCGCGAATATTGACCCCCATGCGCTCCAGCATCGCCTGCAACGTCTCCTCGGTGAAGGGGATGTTGCGGATACGGTCGCCGGTTCCCTGCAGACCGACCACCAGGCCATAGCCGACCAGCTGGTTGGGCCGCACATTCTGGACATCGACAATATCCTTGATGCGCGGCGTGGGACCGGCCAGCGCCGGAATCGGTGCCACCGCCGCGCAGAGGGCGGCAAGAGTCAGGATCGGCGATCTCGTCATGGTCTTCATCTTAGTCCTTATAGGATGATGGAGGGGGGAGCGGGGCGTGGCGCGCGTGCAAATTGGGCGCCGATCCGCATCGTCGTTCGCGCGGAGGCGAGGATGACGATGGAGGAGGAGCCATCACGCGCCTACTTCCCCCGCTTTGCCAGCCGCATGACGTAACCGATGATTTCGGCGACGGCGGCATAATGTTCGATGGGAATGGGGCGGTCGATATCCACCGTGGCATAAAGCGCGCGGGCGAGCGGCGGCGCTTCCACGATGGGGACGTTCGCCCCCGTGGCCGCCTCGCGGATGCGCAGCGCGACCGCATCAACGCCCTTCGCCACCACCACCGGCGCGGCCATGGCGCCATGATCATATTTCAGCGCAACGGCATAATGGGTCGGATTGGTGATGATGACGCTGGCTTGCGGCACAGCGGCCATCATGCGGCGGCGTGCACGCTGCATCTGGATCTGGCGGATCTTGCCCTTGATCTTGGGGTCGCCCTCGCTCTGTTTATGCTCATCCTTCAGTTCCTGAAGGGTCATGCGCATCCGCTTGATGAAGGCGCGGTTCTGGTAGATGAAGTCGGCAATGGCGAGCAATGCGACCAGCAGGGTGACGGCGCGGATCGCTTCGAACGCCATGCGCCCCGACGCCAGACCAAGCGCGCCGGGCGTGTAGCCGACCAGCTGATCCAGACCGCCGAAACGCGGGCGCAGCACCAGCAGGACAACTGTGACGATCGCGCTGAACTTGGCGAGGGTCTTGGCAAATTCGACCAGCGCGCGGGTGCCCAACAAACGCTTGAAGCCCGACATCGGGTTGAGCTTGGACCATTTGGGTGCGATGCGCGACCAGCTCAACGTCACCTGTCCTTGCAGGAACAGCGTGCCCAGTGCGCAGGCGAACATCACGCCCATGACCGGCGCAAGGCTCAGCGCGACATGACTCAGTATCCCGGCAGTCAGGTCGCGCGCGCCATGGCTGTCGAGGCGAAAATCGTCGGCGCTGCCCCAGAGACGGATAAGCAGGCTGCCAAGCCCCGCCAGCGCCGGAATGCCGATCCAGCCGATCACCACGGTCGCGCCGACCATCATCGTGGCATGGCGCATCTCCGGCGCGATGGCGACATCGCCCTTCCTGCGGGCATCCTCCAGACGCTTCTGGGTCGGGGCATGGGTGCGCTGATCCTTGTCGGCCTCGGCCATGGGTCAGAAGCTCCAGCCGTTGCGCATGAAATCGGTCATCGCGGTGGCAAAGCCGGTCAGCATCGTGCCCGCGACCATCGCCAGCAACGACAGGCCAAGCAGCAGGTTGAGCGGCTGGGTGATGAAGAAGACCTGGATCGCGGGCGCGACGCGGGCGGCCAGGCCCAGGCCCAGGTTGAAGATCGCACCATAGAGGATGAACGGCGCGGCGAGGCTGACGCCAAGTCCGGTCGCCTCACCCAGCACGCGCACGGCGAGCATGGCGAAGTCCTGCGCGGGCGGCAGGCCGCCGACTGGGAACAACGCATAGCTGTTGACGATCGAGGCGATCCACAGATGGTGGACGCCGACGCTCATGCAGACGATCACCGCGGCCAGGCCGATCAGGCGCGCAAGCAAGGGCGATTGGCCGCCCAGAGACGGGTCCGCCACCAGCGCGGAGGCGAGGCCGATCTGCATACTGGCGATGGAACCGGCCATGGCGGCCGCGCTGAAAAGCATCCTGACGATCATGCCCATGGCGATCCCCACCAGCATTTCGGCGAAGACGACCATCGGCAGGGCTGCCTGCGACACGGCGACTGGCGCGACCTTCGGGCCCAGCAGGCCATAAAGGCCCATGGAAAAGCCCAGCGCTGGCACCAGCCGGACATGCGGAGGTACGGATTCCTCCGAAAAAGCGGGGAGCAGCATCAACACCGCCCCCACCCGCGCGAAGAGGATGAGGAAGGTCGCCGCATCGATGGGAAGCGCGTCCATGCCGCTATCCGGTGACGATGGTGTCGGCGATGCGGTCCATGAAGACCGACAGCGCCTGGCCTATCATCGGTAGGCTGAGCAGCAGGACGATCCCCAGCACCACAAGCTTGGGCACGAAGGTCAGCGTCATTTCCTGCACCTGCGTCAGCGCCTGCAACAGGCCGATGGCGACGCCAACGATCAACGCAGCGATCAGCATGGGACCGGCGATGGTCAGCACCAGCATCAGTGCGGCGCGAGCGATTTCTATGGCAGCGGTGGGCGCCATCTGGGTTCCTTCCGGCTGGGGCGGGGCTGACAGGATTAGGCGCTAGAGCAGGGTCCGATCCGATTGCCTCGACTCGGCTGCTCTAGACTTTTGTTTTGACGTGATTTCTGAGTCACCGGATGAATCCATCCGGTTAGAAATCGCTCTAGTGACCCGAATCTGACGTTCGTCACATTTCTGCGAGGCGTCGAACGAACTTCAGATTCATCAGGGTCACTAGCAAATATAAGATTCTAGTGTGGTTTATGGATGTGAAATACGCTCCGGACCTAGCCGCTTTGATGCGGCGTATTTCAAATCCACCACACTAGAGCGCGCTGCATTAAATCGGACGCAGGACGCGCGCTCTCATTATTTGTTGTCGCATCGTTTTCGCGCAAAAGCCCACCCTTCGGCAAGCTCAGGACAGGCTTTTTGCGCACGATGCTCTAGATCTGCATCCGCATGATTTCGGAATAGGCGCTCACCACACGGTCGCGGACGGCGACGACCGTATCGAGCGCGGTTTCCGCCGCTCCGATGGCGGTGACGACATCGATCATGTCGCCCTTCCCCGCCACCTGCTTCGCGCTTTCCGCCTCGGCGGTGCGCAGCGATCCGGCGGCGTCGCTGACCATGTTCTCGATCATCGATCCAAAGCTGCCGCCTGCGCTCGCGCTCTGGTCAGGCACCGCGCTTTCGCCCCCGACGGGCGCAAGGGTCTTGAGCGAACGGCCATAGGCGGCTGTCGCGTCGAATGCTCCGATAGTCATGGAAATAGTCCTTATTTCAGCAGATCGATCGTCCGCATGGTCATACCGCGCGCGGATTCGATGGCGTTGAGATTGGCTTCATAGGAACGTTGCGCCGCCTTCATGTCGGCGGTTTCGATCAGGCTGTTGACATTGGGGCGCTGGACATAGCCGCTGGCGTCGGCGGCCGGATTGCCCGGTTCGTAGACGCGCTGGAACTGGCTTTTGTCGCCCTCGATCGACTTCACCACGACGGTCGTGGCGCCGGTGGCGCGGTCGACCTCGCTCTTGAAGGTGGCGACGCGCCTTCTATAGGGATCACCGCCCGCCTTGGTTGCGACGGAATCCGAGTTCGCCAGATTTTCGGCGATCACCCGCATCCGCAGCGACTGGGCGCGAAGGCCGGAGGCCGACACGCCGATGGATGAATCCAGGTCCATTATTGATGCTCCTGACTGCGTGAGGCAGACACTTTCCTTATAGGCAATTTTTGCCGGGCACCGGATCTGATCCTATAAAATTATTCCTATAACGAGCCTGAAAGGAGACCTTCATGTCGGTCCTCGAAGGCATTCCCATTGATCTGTCGATCGTGCTCGGTTCCACCGATCTGCCCATCCGCCAGGTGTTGAAGATGAGCCGCGGGGCGATGATCCCGCTCGATTGCGATCATAATGATCCCACGCGCGTCTATGTGAACAATGAGTTGGTGGCCGAGGGCAAGATCCTGGTCGACGGCGAACATATGTCGCTGGAAATCACCCGCGTCATCCAGCGCGAGGTCTGATCCACCATGGATATGCTATCGCTGCTGCGCATGATCGGCGCGCTGGGGGTGGTGCTGGGCCTGCTGCTGGCGGCGCTCTGGATCGTGCGCCGCCATGAGATCCGCCTGCCGCAGAAATTTCTGTCCGGCTTCACCGGCCAGGGCGCAACGCGACGCATGGAACTGATCGAGCGGCTGGCGCTCGATCCGCGCCGCTCGGTCGCGCTAATCCGCAAGGATGGACAGGAACATATGCTGCTGATCGCGCCGGAAGGCCTGCTGATCCTCGACGGCCCCGTCGTGGAGAAGGCCGATGCGTAAGAGCCTGTTGATCGGCGGCGCCATCGCCGCGACCATGGCCGCCATCGCCCTGCCCGAGACGGCACTGGCAAAGGACCTGCTGCCGGGTGGTGGTGGCGACGGATCGTTGTCCGGCCGCGCCATTCAACTGGTGCTGATGCTGACGGTGCTGAGCCTCGCTCCCGGCATCCTCATGACCATCACCTCCTTCACCCGGATCGTCGTCGCGCTTTCGTTGCTACGCTCGGGCCTGGGCGTGCAGGGGGTGCCGCCCAATCCGGTGGTGATCAGCCTGGCGCTGTTTCTCTCCTTCTTCGTCATGGGGCCGACTTTCGATACGGCATGGAAGCAGGCGATGGTCCCCTATAATGAAGGCCGGATCACCGAAACGCAGGCGCTGGAACGGGCAAGCAAGCCCTTTCACGGCTTCATGCTGAAACATGTCCGCGACGAGGATGTCGGTCTCTTCGTCCAGCTTTCGGGCAAGCCCGCGCCCAATCGCGCGGAACTGCCGATGACGACGCTGATGCCCGCCTTCATGATCTCCGAACTGCGCCGCGCGTTCGAGATCGGCTTCCTTCTGCTGCTGCCCTTCCTCGTCATCGACCTTGCCGTTGCGGCGGTCCTGATGGCCATGGGCATGATGATGCTGCCCCCTGCGACCATATCGCTACCGATGAAGATCATCTTCTTCGTACTGGTGGACGGCTGGGCCTTGATCGCCGGATCCCTGGTCAAGAGTTTCGGCGCGCCCGGGTAGAAATCGTCAGAGGCTCGGCGGCATCCGGCCGGGCATCTTTCTCATGACTGCAAATTTCTCTGCGCCAGCCAGGCCCCCAGTTCCTCGAACGCCAGTGGCTCGACGAAGGCCAGGCCCGTCGCGCCATCCCGCGTCCAGCGCACCCCGCCCAATCGCTCCGGCAGTCCCGGAATGGCGAGCGTCAACAACTGGTCCTGCTCGGGTTCGAAATCCAGCTCCAGCCGTGCGCCTCCCTGCGACACGTTGATCAGCCGTCCCACGTGGCGGCGGCCATCGCCCCGCAGGTCCATGGCGCATTCCGCTGCGAAGCGCGGGGCGCGTACCAGGCCCTGTTCGGTACTGCGTGCAGCCGCCCGCGCCAGCAACGCCCCCACCTCCACCGGCTGACCGAAGGCGATGCCCATGCGTCCCGCCAATATCCAGCGCACCTGACCTGCCAGCCGGTCGCCCGCCTTCAGTTCGATCTCCACCAGATCGCCCTCAGTCAACGGCACATGGACTTCCGCCATCATGCCGCCGTTCGACAGGTTGCGGATGCGGCACAGGGATTCCCCATGATGGCTCCGCAGCTTTCCGATCAGCAACAGGGTGGTGATGCGGGTTTCCCTCGGCGCATAGAGGCGGCCGGGCATCGCATCAGGACCATTTCCAGACTGTTCAACCAAAATCACATATGCTCCTTTCCTAGACCGGCGATGCCTGGGTGACGGCTACGCCGCGCACGAGGTCAGAGCCATAGGTTTCCCGAGCGGCGTCGATCACGAGCTTGCGAAAGGCGTCTATGCTGGGGATCAGGCCGTCCCGGCCGCTGGCCAATGGGGTGCGATAGGTTCGCATATTAACCGCATTGAGCAGCAGAGGAAGCCTGGCCTTCACGTTTTCTCCTTCGCCTTTCAAGACCTCAAGCTGGACCTCGAAGGATACATATCCGGAAAGACGACCGTCCGCAAATACTAGCGGAGCCATCATCGTCCCGGTAGGAACAAATTCTGTTATATTTTCCACCCGCTGTCTACCATCAGGATAAATCATCCTGACACCATAGGCACTCGCGCCGCCGACACCTACGCCCAATGCCAGAACGAGTAATGCTCCCAACAGTTTCTTCATCCCGCCCTGTCCCCGTCAGAATTTGAAGCTGGCATCGCGCGGCAGAGCCGATGGTTCGGCCATGACGACGATGGTGATGCGGCGATTTTCCGGCAGGTCGGGACGATCGGGATAGACCGGCTCGGTCCCGGCCTTCGCCACGACCTCGCCGAAGCGGTCCGGCGTCAGCCCGGCCGCGACCATGGCGGAACGGGCGGCCAATGCACGCTGGGCCGACAGCAGCCAGTTGGCGTCACTTTGCCCCCCGCTGCTGTCGGTATGCCCCTCGATCGCGATCTGCGCCTTGGTTCCGGCGAGCTTGCGCGCGACTTTCGTCAACATGTCGCGCGCGAAATCGTTGAGTTGGGCCGTGCTGCCCCGGAACATGGAGCGTCTGGCGCTGTCCACCAGATGGATGCGCAGGCCTTCGCGGCTCTGCTCGATATCGACATTGCGCCGGGCATCGACCGGCGTGACTGCCGGTTCGATCGACAGTCGCATCTCCTCGGCCAGCACGCGCAGCGCCGCTTCCGGCACCTCTGCCGTGCCGCCCCGCGCTGCGCCCTTGACGCCCGCCTCGGCGGATGGCTCGCCTACCGGATCCTTGTCCGCCGCCTGGGCATGGCGCGCATGGCCACCCAGCCCCGGCTGCGAACCGGGAAGCGAGGTCAATGTCGTCGCCGGCGAATCCTTGGACGAAACCGGTGAGAAATAGTCCGCCAGCCCCTTGAGCTGCGCCTTGTTCGGGTTGGAGAGCAACCACAACAGCATGAAGAAGGCCATCATTGCCGTCACGAAGTCGGCATAGGCGACTTTCCAGGCGCCGCCATGATGGCCCCCATGTTTCGCCTTCTTGACCTTGCGGATGATGATGGTCGGATCGCCGCCGCCGCTCATGATGCCGTTCCCCCGTTTCAGCCCAGCGCCGTGCGCAGCCGCTGCTGCACCACCGTCAGCCGGATGCCGTCGACCGCGCTGTCCAGATCCTGCCCCGTGGCCACCCGATCGAGCAGCATCGCGCTTTCATCGACATGCTGGACGATCAGGTCGAACGCCTGAAGCTGGTCGAGATAGTTCATGACGAACCGCTCGTCGGCGACCAGCACGGCCGCCAGTTCCTCCACCAGCCTACGCGTCACGCGCATTTCCTGCGCCAACGCGGCGCACAGAGCGACTTCCCTTGTCATTTCCCCCGGCCTTGTCATCTTGTTCCCCGGTTCCTTAAAATAGCTCGACGTCGCCCGCCGCAGCCAGCACCGGCGCGGGCCGGCGCTTGCGGGGCAACGGCGGGGCTTCCTCCACGCTGGTCGAACGGACCCGCCCTTCGAAGGGCATGAATTCGACCTTGCGCGCCTGCACCCCGCCCAGTTCGCAGCGGCCGACGGCGATGCCTTCGGTCTGCATGAAATTGCGGGCGAAGGCGGCGTTGCTGCTGCCGATGCCGCCCAGCCCCGCGACGATGTTGGCGCCGCCATAGAGATGCCCGCGCAGGCGCGACCGTTGCGCGCCCCGCTGCATCATCGCATTGATCAGCAATTCCATCGCATGAACGCCATAACGCTGCATGTCCGCCGGGCCGACGGGCGCATCGGCGCCCGGTTCGCCCAGCAAGAAATGGTTCATGCCCCCCACCCGCGCGACCGGGTCCTGCAAACAGGCGGCGATGCAGGAACCGAGCAGCGTCGTGATGACGACGCCTGGTTCCGACACGACATGAAAGTCGCCCTGGACGATGGACACGCGGCGCATCAGGATCAGGCCAATTCGCCGAAGACGCGCTCGATCTTCTCCTTGAGCGCGGCGGGGGCAAAGGGCTTGACGACATAATTGTTGACGCCCAGCGCCGCCGCCTTCTGCACGACTTCCTTGTCGGCCGAGCCGGTCAGCATGATGAACACGGTCTTGCCGATCACCGGATCGGCGCGCACCGCCTCCAGAAACTGCAACCCGTCCATGTCGGGCATATTATAGTCCGAGATGATCAGGTGGACCCGGTCGGCCTTGATCGCGGCCAGCGCCTCCACCGGGCCGGCCTTGTCGCGAATATCCTTGAACCCCAGATCCTGGAGCGTGCGGCGGATCATCGCGCGCATACTCGTCTGATCGTCGACCACCATTACCTTAATTGCAGACGCTGCCGGCATGAACCCTACCCCGATTTAAAGCCGGCACAGGCCGAGGATCGCCTCGGGCATGGCCGACAAAGTCACTTCCTTTTCCACCGCGCCCAGCTCGAAGGCGGCGCGTGGCATTCCGTAAACGACGCAGCTTTCGCGGCTCTGGCCCAGCGTCCGGGCGCCCGCGTCGCGCATCGCACACAAACCCGCCGCGCCGTCGCTGCCCATGCCGGTCAGGATCACACCGACGCCACGCGATCCCAAGGGGGCGACCGACCGGAACAGCATATCCACCGAAGGGCGATGCCCCGTGACCGGATCACCGGGCAGAAGGCGGATGCGTCCGCTGCTGCCGCCGACCAGTTCCATGTGCCTGTCCCCGCCGGGCGCGATATAGACCGTGCCGCGTTGCAGGGTCATGTCATGCGCTGCCTCGACCACCCTGACGCGGCAGTCGCGGTCCATGCGGACGGCAAAGCCGCTGGTGAAGGCCGCAGGCATATGCTGGACCACCAGCACCGGCGGGCAATCGGGCGGTAACGCGCCGATCAGCGAGAACAGCGCCTCGACCCCGCCGGTGGACGCGCCGATCGCGATCACCACGTCGCGCAGCTTGCCCGACGAGGCCAGCTGGGCCAGCGGCGCGGGCGCACGCCGGACCGAGGATCGCGCGGCGGCCTTCACCATCTTGCGCAGCAGCGCGCCATTCTGCGCCATTTCCTGCGCATTGCCCGATGGTTTGGCGATGCAGTCGACTGCGCCAAGGCGCAGCGCTTCGATCGTCGCCTCCGCCCCACGCGCGGTCAGCGTGGAGCACATGATGACCGGCATCGGCCGCAGGCGCATGATCTTTTCCAGGAAGGACAGGCCGTCCATTCCCGGCATCTCGATATCCAGCGTCACCACATCGGGGTTCAGCGTCTTGATCATCTCGCGCGCGGCATGGGGTTCGGGCGCGGCGCCGATCACCTCGATCGCCGGATCGCTGCTCAGCAACTTCGTCAGCATCGCGCGCATGGACGGGCTGTCATCGACGATCAGGACGCGGGTGTTCTCGCTCATCGCGCGCCTTCCTTGCGGACATAGATGGTCTGCCCCGCCGGCTCCATCAGCGCGGCCGCCGGCCCGATCAGCCGTTCGCTATGACCGATATAGAGCGTCCCGCCGGGGGCGAGCATCTCGACGAAACGCGCCTCCAGCTCCGCCTTCGCCTTGTCGTCGAAATAGATCATGACGTTGCGGCAGAAGATCGCATCATATGCCTGGCGCATCGGCCAGGGTTCGAACAAGTTCAGCACCCGCGCCGTCACCAGCGACCGCAGCATATCGGACACGACATGGCTGTCCGTCCCCTCCCGCCGCAGCCAGTGCTGGCGATAGGCGGCCGGGATCGATTGGATCGTGCCGGTCGAATAGCGCGCATCGCTCACCGCCTGCACCACAGGGGGGGCGATGTCGGTCGCCAGCAGGCGCACATCACCCTGCTTCAGCCAGGCCGCGCCCGACACGCTTTCCCCTGCTAGAGTCATGGCGATGGAATAGACTTCCTCACCGCTGGAGCAGCCGGCCGACCAGATGCGTATCTTCTGCCCGGCGCGCGCCCGCGCTTGAAGATCGGGCAGCACATGGCCGCGCAGATGGTCGAAATGATGGCCTTCGCGGAAGAAATGGGTGTGGTTGGTGGTCAGCGCGACGACCATCGCCGCGCGTTCCTGCGCATCTTCGCGCACAAGCGCCAGATAGTCGGCGAAGCGCACCAGCCCGTTTTCGCGCAGCCGGCGGCTGAGCCGCGAATGAACAAGCGTCATCTTCGCTTCGACCAGATGGATGCGCGCGTCCTTCTGCATGATCGCGGCAATCTCGCGGAACTGGGCAGTGGTCAGTTCGCCTTGTGTGGCGAGCGGCGACCCGGCTCCGGCGCCGCCGATGGCGACGGCTTGGTTCACGCGGCCAGGTCCATGATCTGGCGGGTCAGGCTGAGCGCGTCGAGGTCGAGCAGCAGCACCATGGTTTCGGCATGGCTCGCATCCGAGGTGCGCCGTTCGATGCGGACAAGGCCCGCAATGGCGCTCTGTTCGCTCACCTCGACATCGGGCGCCGGCTGGATGTCGGCGCTGTCGATGACGACGATGTCGGCGACCTCATCGACCAGGAAGCCCGCTTGCCGCTGGCCGATGGCGACCACCAGGATACAGGAGCGGGAATGCAATATGCTGGGCGCCCAACCCAGCCGTTCGGCAAGACCCACCACCGGCACCACCGCGCCGCGCAAATTGGTGACGCCCTTCACATAGCTGGGTACGCTGGGCAGCGGCGTGGGTTCATCCCATTCGCGGATCTCGATCAGCGCGCGCATGTCGATGCCGAACATCTGCTTGCCCAGGGTGAAGGTGACGATCTTGCGTTCTTCGCCTTCGGTTTCTTGAGTCTTGCTCATGCAGCCATTCCTTTCAGGGCAGGTTTGAAGCCGGTCGCGACAACCAGCGCATCGATGTCGAGGATCAGGGCGATGGAGCCGTCGCCCAGCACGGTGGCGCCGCCGAGGCCGCGAATGGGATGGAGATTATCCTCCAGGCTCTTGATGACGACTTCCCGCCGGTTATCGATAGTGTCGACCATCAGTCCGACATGGCCGGCCGCCTCGCTTTCCACGATGATGACGAGCGATTCCTCAGGCTTGCGGCCGTCGCTGAGGCCGAACATCTCACCCACCCGCCGCACTGGCAGATAATTGCCGCGCAGTTCGATCACTTCGGACGTCGGCGATGTCGCCTGCACCTGGCCCGGCGCGGGCTGGACCGTCTCGATCACATTCGTCAGCGGCAGGACATAGCGCTGTTTACCAAGGCGCACGATCATCCCATCCAGGATCGCCAGCGTCAGCGGCAGCGCCATGGAGAAGGTGGTGCCTTCGCCCGGCACGGAATGAATTTCCAGACGCCCCCCCAACGCCTCCACATTGGATCGCACCACGTCCATGCCGACGCCACGGCCGGAAATGTTGGAGATCGTCTCCGCCGTCGAGAAGCCCGGCGCGCAGATCAGGCTGTCGATGTCCTCGTCGGACAGTTGCGCGTCGGCGGCGATAATGCCGCGCTCGATCGCCTTGGCGCGAACCCGCTCGCGGTTGATGCCGCGCCCGTCATCAGCCACCCGCACGACGATGCGCGCCCCTTTCTGTTCGGCGGACAGGCGAATCGTGCCTTCGGCGGGCTTGCCGGCGGCGATGCGCTCCTCGGGACTTTCGATGCCATGATCGACGGCGTTGCGGATCATATGGGTCAGCGGATCGCCGATCTTCTCGATCACCCCCTTGTCGACCTCGGTCATCTCACCCGTGGTTTCCAGCGACACCTGCTTGCCGGTTTCGCCCATCAGGTCGCGCAACATGCGCGGCACGCGGGAAAAGGCCTGACGGATCGGCTGGGCGCGGAGCGACATGACATTGTCCTGTATCTGCCGTGTCAAGCGCGACAGTTCGGGCAGTTCCACCCGCTCCTGATCGGCGGGCGAGAGACGATCGGACAGGATCGACCCCCGGATCACCAATTCGCCGACAAGGTTCAGCAGCTGATCCAGCTTGCCCAGATCGACGCGGATCGTCTGGCCCGGCGCTTCGACCTTGGCCTTATCAACCGGAGGCGCGACATTGTCCGCCACCAGCGTCAGAGGCGGGCGTTCCCCATCCTCGACCAGCGGCATGGCCGCAGGCGCGTCGACCACCGGGGCGATTGCCTGCCGCTCCGCCCGGCCGATCTCGATCAGCGAGTCCGGCGCGACGAAGTCGAAACAGTCGCGGATCGCCTGTTCCTCGACCGATGCGGGCAGGCCGACGGTCCAGATCAGATAGCCGTCCTCCGGGTCCAGATCGCGCAGGCCCGGCAGGCGGCTGGCATCGACGCCGGTGATCCGCCCCCCCATATCCTCCAGCTCACGGATCACCAGCATCGGCTCCGCGCCATTGGCCATGGCCGCGCGCGACGGACCGAAGCGCACGATCCAGCCCGGTGCCTCGGCCGAGGCCAGATCATCCAGATCGACCATTACCGGCTCGAAGCCGAAGGGATCGAAATCCCCGACCACCGCCGCGACCGGCGTGAAACCGAATTCATCCGCCTTCGCTACCGGCGCCGGAGCGCTTTGCTCGACCGTCCCTCCCTTGCCGGCAAGGATGGCATCGAGCTGCTCCAGCAGCGCGGTGTCGTCCGGGAAGATCGAGCCGCTTTGCGCTGCCGCAACATGATCGGACAATATGTCGAAGGCGTTGAGCATGATGCGCGTCACATCGGCGGTCGGCGGAATATGCCCTGCCCGCACCTCGTCCAGCACATTTTCAAAGCGATGTGAAAAGGCCTGCAAGGCGCCATGCCCGAAAGCGCCCGACCCGCCCTTGATCGAATGGACGGCGCGGAACACGCCGGCGATCACATCAGCTGATACATCGCCCGCCGCCATCGCGGACAGGCCTTCCTCCGCGATCGTCAGACCTTCGGCGCATTCCTCGAAAAAGATCGCCTGGATTTCGTCCAGCTCGTCGCTCATGGGCACACGCGGCGGATCGCCGCCCCCAGCTTGGTCGCGTCGAATGGTTTGGTGATCCAGCCGGTCGCCCCGGCTTCACGCGCGCGCGCCTTCTTCTCGTCGGAAAATTCGGTCGACAGCACCAGGATCGGTGTGCCGCGAAACTCCGGCACCGCCCGCACCGCCTCGATCAGTTCGAAGCCGTCCATCCTGGGCATGTTGATGTCGGTGATCAGCAGGTCGGGCTTAACCGCGTGCATCCGCTCCAGCCCATGCTGGCCGTCATCGGCGCTTTCGATCTTGAAGCCCTGCGCTGTCAGCGACGCCTTCAGCAACATCCGCATGGACGCGGAATCATCGACGGTCAGGATCAATTTGCTCACGAAAGAAGGTCCTTTTCCACGGAAAGGCCGATGGCCGGCGCCAGCCCGCAAGCGATCACCCGATCGACAAAGGCGGGGCTGGGATTGCGAATGACGAAGCTCTGGCCCTGTGCGTCAGCTTCCGCCCTGGCCGCGACCAGCAGTTGCAGCACCGCCTGGCCGACGTTTTCGACCGCGCCGGCATCGACCTCCATCACGCCGTCGAAATCGCTCGCCAGCACCAAGCGGACGCGCAGATCCTCGGCGGTCACGGTGGTTCCATGCGTCGGCAGGGTCAGTGATCGGTCCTGGGCGACCGGATCAGGCAGGCTTTGCATTGAGCTGGTCCTTCACATCGTCGAGCGCGGCTTCGAGCTGCGCGAATGAGGGGGCATAGGCGGACGGGGTCATGCGCCGCGCCAGTTCGATGGCCACCTGGGTCGGCTGCCCCTGGGCGTGGCCGATGATCGCGGTCTTGACGATCAGATAGGGCTTGAAGTCGGCATCGATGATCTGGTGCAGCTTCGACGCGATCGGACCGACCAGGCAGTAAGCGAGCAACACGCCCAGGAAGGTGCCGACCAGCGCCCCGCCGATCATCGCGCCCAGCACTTCGGTCGGCTGGTCGATGCTGCTCATCGTCTTGATGACGCCCAGCACCGCCGCGACGATGCCCAGCGCGGGCAAGCCGTCCGCCATCATCTGGATCGCATTCTGGGGCAGCAGCTCCTCGGCATGGTGCCGTTCGATATCGCCCTCCATGGCCTCGGCCATCTGATGGGGATCCTCGAAATTGACCGTCATCATGCGCAGATAGTCGCAGATGAACTCGATCAGCCCCTTGTCCTGCAACAGCTTGGGATAGCGGCTGAAAATGCTGCTTGCTTCCGGCTCATCGAGATGCTTCTCGATCGCGTTGGCGCCGTCCTTCCGGAAGGTGGACAGCAAAGTATACAACAGCGCCAGAAGATCGCGGAAATCCGCCTCGGTCCAGCGCACGCCCTTGAAAACGCGCACCGTGCCCTTCCAAGCCTTCTTCACCGTACTCATCGAATTGCCCAGGATGAAGGCGCCGACCGCCGCACCGGCGATGGCGATCATCTCATGTGGCAGGGCATGGAGAATGACGCCGATATTGCCGCCCGACATCAGAAAGCTGCCGAACACGCACAGCAGGATGACGACTAGGCCGATGGCATTGAGCATGGATCAGTCCATTTGAGATGAGTGGCCGAAGCCGATGGACTGATTATAGGAAGAATGTCGGTCCCACCGGGCGGGCACGCATCTTTTTCGAGCGGGGTTCGACCACCGGCAGGACCTGCCCGCGTCGACCGCGACCGCCCGGCCGATTTTCTTCCTATTATGGAAGGACAACATGCCGGGGGACAGTTTTCATGTCAGTCAACGCCTATCGCCGCGCGCAGGAAATCGGCGCGACGCCAAGGGGCAATGAGTATCGCCTGATGAGCCAGATCACATCGGAGATCATCGCCGCGCGCGACGCGGGGCTTTCCGGCGTTGCGCTGATGCCTGCGCTGCACCGCAACCGCAGTGCCTGGAGCCTCTTTTCCAACCTGTGTGCGTCGCCCGAAAACCAGCTTCCCGAAGATTTGCGTGCTCGCATCATCTCCATCGCGCTGTGGGTCGAGCGATACACGTCCGACGTCGTGCGCGGCCGCGAATCCGTCGATGCACTGATTCTCGTCAATCGCGCCATTATCGAGGGGCTTTCCCACGAAAATGGAAAACCCGCCTGATATGGTTGCGATGTCGTAATCATGATTCTTTAGATTTTTTTCAGGTATCTATCTCACTCCCGCCGTCATGGGGGCATTTCGAGCTGTCGGAAATATTTACAATCTGAATCAACCATTCCATGCGCCACACCATGGCATGTTACGGTGCCACGGCAGCTATTGTGAGTGGGGATACAGTTTTTGACACCGTCGCCACACAGCGTCGGCGGGACATCTTCCGTTCAAGTGGCGCCAGCCGTTCCCACCCTGATCGCTGTGGCGCTGATCATGTGCGTGGCCGTCCTGATGGGCTGGTTCACCAATAGTCTTGGAATCGCGGGCTTCGGCCGCAGCGAAATCTTCATGCAGCCCTGGACCGCGGTAGCCTGCATCGGCCTCAGCCTGTCCGTGTTCACCGGCGCGACCGGCCTCCGGCCCGCCGCACGCATCCTGGTCATTCTCCCCCTGACCATATCGCTGGCCACGCTGATCCAGGAATGGGTGGACCTTCCCCTGGCAATGGACCGGTGGCTGTTTCCCACGAACATCCTTGGCCAATCCCGCATCAATCCGGGTCGGCCCGGCCTGATGCCCGCCATTGCCATGCTCCTCCTCACCCTGGCGTCGCTGGCGGCGACTTTACGGCAAAACGGCCCCAAATGGATAATCACGCTGTTGGGCTGCCTCGCCTTGTCCATCGCCATCATATCCGGCACGCTGCTACCGCTCGGCGTCAGCTCGGTGGAAGGCGGAGCGCGACGCGCCCTGATGTCGGTGCCGACCGCATCGACGCTGATCGCGATCGCGATCGCGCTGATCGCGCAGCGGCGCCATATCGCCTGGCCGGGAAGTCCGCGTTGCGACATCAGCAGACTAACCCTGCAATGGATGCTGGCGCCCTGCATCATGCTGCCCGTCTCTTCCGCGCTCTGGCAATTATGGAGCTACAAGAATGGACAGATGACGCGGGAGATGGCCGAAATCATCCAGGCCGCGATGCAAGTCAGCATATCCTGCGCGATCGTCGCCTGGGCCTGGGTCCGAATCGGTCGCGAAAGCACGGTGCGCTGGGCTTTCAGCACCGCCATCGATTCGGCGCCCATCGCCATTACCGATATCGACGGCCGCATCATTCGCTGGTCCAAGGGTTGCGAACGCCTGTACGGCTGGACCGCGAAGGAAGCCCAGGGACGGTGCAAGCATCGGCTGACCGACGCGCTTATGCCCCACGGTCCCAAACGGCCGTTGGCGCCGCATTCCTCGCACGAAGTCGAAATCACCGAACGCCGCCGCGACGGCACGCGGCTGCGCATCATCGAATCCCGCCAGATCGTGCAACCCCGGCCGGACATCGCGCCGATGATCGTTCTGTCGATGACCGACATCACCGAACGCCAGCGCGCGGAGCAGGCCATGCTGGCGAGCGAGGCCCGGCTCGCCTTTGCCGCCGATCTGCACGAACTGGGCCTGTTCGAATGGCGGCAGTCGACTGACGAGATCGAGTTTTCACCCCATGCAAAGCGCCTCTTCGGGCTTCCGGCCAGCGGCTTTTCCGGTGGAATGGACGCGTGGCGCAGTCATATACGCGCCCAATTCGGTGTCGACATTCTGGCGGAGGAGGCCTTGCCCGCCAGCCTGCACCGCCGCGCCTTCCGCCTCTGTTCCAAAGATACGGATCACCCCCTGATCGTCGAAGGTTCGATCTTCTTTCATGAACAGCCCGGCGAACAGAGGCTGTCCATGCTGGGCATCATCATGGATGCGACGGAACGGGAACATCGTACCGAAATGCTGAAAGCGCGCGAATTCGAGTTGCGGTCCATCCTGGAAACCGTGCCCGAAGCGATGATCACCGTCGACGAAGCCGGCCGCGTTCGCTCCTTCTCCACGGCGGCCGAAAAGCTGTTCGGCTATCGGTCGGAAGAGATTACGGGACGCGACGTGCGGACGCTGCTGCCCGACTATGCCAAGCCAGCCGCCATCATCGACGACACGGCATTGCCCCCCAGGGGTTCGCCGCCACAGACGACCGCGGGACGCGACCGACAGGGCAATTCCATGCCTCTGGAACTGGTGGTCGGAGAAACCACGATCGGCAAGGAGCATATCTCAATCGCCTTTGTTCGCAGCCTGCGCGAACAGATCGCGACCCAGACACGGCTCAACGAACTGCGCGAGCAACTGCTGCACGCCGCGCGCGTCAGCACCATGGGCGAAATGGGTGCGGGCCTGGCCCATGAACTCAACCAGCCGTTGACCGCCACGGCCAATTTTCTGGGTGCGGCGCATATGCGGCTCGACATGGATGCGTCGGCGGACCAGATTCGCGAACTCATCGCCCTCGCCAATCTCGAAGTGCTGCGCGCCGGGGAGATGATCCGCCGGATGCGCGCCTTCGTCGCCAAGGGAGAATTGGACATACGCTCCTGCCCGCTCAACGAGCTGATCGCCGATGCCCTGCAACTGGCCGGGTCGGGGTCGCGTCATGCGGGTGTCAATCTCCACTATCAGCCGAGCAGGATTGACCCGAATGTGCTGGTCGACCCGATCCAGATCCAGCAGGTGCTGGTCAACGTCATCGGCAACGCCCTGGAAGCCTTCGCGACGCGCAACACGGCGAAGCCGGAAATCAGGATTTCCACCTTCCAGCGTCCAGATGGCCATGTGCTGATCCGCCTGCAGGACAATGGTCCCGGCTTTCCCTTCTCGATCATCGGACGGCCGTTCGAGGCCTTCGTGTCGACGCGACCCCATGGGCTGGGCCTGGGCCTGTCCATCTGCCGGCGCATCGTGGAGGGCCATGGCGGCGTGCTGACCCTTGCCAACGGGCCGGACGGCGGCGCCATCATCGAATTCACACTTCCGGTGTACCGCGAACCGGGCGACATGGACCTGAAGGCGGCGGAATGATGGCGCGGCAAATCTTCATCGTGGACGACGACCATTCCGTCCGCACATCGCTGGTCCACCTTCTGTCGATCCTGCCCGACCATCGGGTGCACAGTTTCGCGTCGGGCGATCTGTTCCTGGCGACCGCAGAGGGGCTGGAATCCGGTTGCCTGCTGCTCGACCTGCATATGCCGGGCACGTCGGGCATCGGCGTGCTGGAGGCGCTCGCACCCATTGCCGGCCGCTTCGAAACCATCGTGCTGACGGGCGAAGGCGACGTCGGTACCGCAGTGCAGGCGATGAAACTGGGCGCGTTCGATTTTCTGGAAAAGCCCTGCAATCATCTGCGCCTGCTGGAGACCATCGACATGGCCTTCGCGAAGCAGGCGGAATCCTTTCGGACGGTGACGCGCCGGGCGCAGGCGCTGGCGAAGATCGATACGCTGTCTCTACGGGAGCGCGATGTGCTGGTCGGTCTGATGGAGGGACATTCCAACAAAGTGATCGCCCATGACCTTGGCATCAGCCCCCGGACGATCGAAATCTATCGCGCCAAGCTGATGGAAAAACTCAATGTCCGCAGCCTGTCCGAAGCGCTGGGCATCGCTTTTGCCGCCGGACTCTATTCCGACGGCTGACCGCGGCTCAGAACTCCAGATAGAGGTCGACATAACCATAGCGCGTGTCGCCCGTCCGCGGCGCGTTGGCCGCGTCGGTCAGGAAGCGGCCCTTGGCCAGATAGGCAAGCCCCGTGTCGACGCGCAACAGGTCGGGGATCAGCCAGCGGCGCAGACGCGCCTCGAACTGGTGGCCGGCAAAGCGTCCGGCATGGCCGGTTGCATCCTTGACGTTGGTTGCCGAGAAGCTGTCGGTTCCGGATTCCAGCCACAATGCGCGATACATCGCCATCACGTCGGAGGATTTTCCCGGCTTCGCTTCGAACCGCATCCCGCCCGATATCATGTTGTAGCGATGGACCGGACCATAGAGCGCCGTCGGACCAAAGTCGAACCGGCGCGCGCCGTAGAGCGTGTCGAAGCGGTTGTAGGTCCGGCCGTCAGCCTTGTCGCCGGTCGCGAGGTCGAAATCGATCGAAAGGCGCGGTTGCCATTCCTTCGGCCATGTCCGGCCGAGTTCGGCATGGACCAGCCAGGCCGATACATCCAGATCGGCAAGATCATTGACCCTAGTGCTCGCGCGGGTCTTGCCGAACTGATAAGCCGCTTCCAGATCATAATCGATCTGCCCCGCCTTCGGCTTGCGCCAGGCGCGAAGGCCGGGCGTCCACAGTCGGCGGTTGCGGGTCAGGCGGTCCGCTCGATCCTGTTCCCTCAGCCCATAGCCATAGACCTCCAGCACTCCGCCCAGCACATCGCCCTTGGTCAGGTTGCCGCCGAAAAATTGCAGCGCACTGCTTTCCTGATCCCATTCGACCTGATTGTCGAAAATCCCGTCATGATCCTCCGGCAGGCGGACCTGCGGCATCGTCCAGAACAGGGTCAGCCGGTCGCCGCGCTTCCCGGTCACGACCAGATTGGCGCCGGTAAAGGCATTGGTCGTGTTGCGAAACGTCTGGCGCGCGACCAGCCGGCGTGAGCCGACGTCCATGGTGAAGCGCCCAGCGGTCAGCGCCGCCTTCGCCTTGTCGCTCAACGCGACATCGAAGCCGACATAGGCCTGGATCAGTTCCAGCGCATTGACTTCGTTGGTACCGGCTGAGCTGTTCTGCTTCTCGCCATAGCCGCGCGCATCCCACAGCTCGCCACCGACACGGATCGGACCGCCATCATAATCCACCAGCAGCGTCGTCTTGAGCGACCAGAGGAAATCGCTTTCCGCCATATTGGGACGAAATTGCCCGTCGATACCCTCGATCCGCGACCGGACCATGCCCCTGATCGTCAGTTCGTCCGGTGCGCCCAGCGCGTCATGCAACGCCGCGCCGGCGATCGCGGGAGCGGCCTGTCCGACACAAAAGGCAAGAACGGTCAGGCAAGCGGCGGCGAAGCGGCGGACGCGCAGGGATGGCGTGCGTCGGCCATCGCGGCGCGCCGCCCGGAACAGGTCGGGCATGGGGAGGAAACTCCAGGGATGATGATCCCTTATAGAAGGCCGGTTCGAAGGCGGATACTTGCGCCGGAAGAAATTTTCGGACCGGAGGTCGAATTATCCTATAAACTTGATCAATGGATCGTGGGCTGGGCTGGAACAGCGTCGCGATGATCGGTCATGATCGCGAACCGGGGGTCGTGCGACGCCAGTTCGGCCATCGTCTTTGCCGCCCGCTTGGCGATCTGGCGCACCCGTTCCTTGTTGACGCCCGTGTCGCCTTCCAGCGCATCCAGCGTGGTGATGTCGAACAGCCGCCGCTCGACCACTTCGCGATTATGGGTCAGGCGCTGTTCCAGCTCTTCCAGCTCGGCCGGATCGATGGCGAAATTGTCCGCGCGCCAGACCGACTGGCGCTGTTCCCCGGCCGCCGGCACGGCGCGCTTGGGGCGGGCCTGGCGACGCATCCGTTCGAGTGCGACATTGCGCAGATGTTCGATATATCCGTCGAGCAACGTGATCGTCGCCGCTTCCGCCAGATAGGTCGATGCGCCGGCTTCGGTGCGGAACAGGGCTTCCTCGTCCTCGATCAGGGCGATGGCGGAAATATCCTCGCCGTCCTCGCCGGTGCTGATCGCCTCGATCGACACCGTCGTCGCCTCCACCTTGCGCGCCGAAGGGCGCTGGTCGGTCATCAGACGGAAGCGCAGGCTTTGCAGTTCTCCCCTGATCTGCCAGTTGACGAAGGTCGTGAACTGCGCCTTTTCAGGGTCGTAGGCCTCGATCGCGCGATGCACCGCGATGGAGCAGACCTGTTCGGCATCCTCCCAATGGCCGACCAATCCATATTGGCGAATGAAATGGCGGATGCGCGGTGCGATGAGCGTCAGAATGCGGGCAAACGCCTTATCGACGGCAGCACGCTGCCGGGCGGCCTGCTTCTGCCCGTCGGCAGGCAGGTTGGCCTTCACCGTGGCAACGGCCGCTTCCAGTGCAATGGTGGTCTTCGACATGTTCGGTCCTTCGATCACGGCATCGCGACTCTCGCGTGCCCCCTTTCGACAGCGCCCATTTTCGTCGTCATCGGTTAACGATTCACTAATCCCATATTTTATTTTTCATATATCCTATAATAATTGCCGCACGGAAAGGACTGCGACAGATCAGACGTCGAACCGCTCTGGACGGATGTTCCGGCCGATATAGTCCAGCAACCAGGCGCGATGCGCGGTCGCGGCATTACCGCTGACGGCAATCCGGCGTCCGGCGCTGGCCGCCCCGACCTGCGCATTGAGCAGGGTGCGAGCACGATCCGCATCGATTCCTCCTTTAAGAAATCGGATCGCGTCCCCGCGCCCCAGATGGTGACCGAGATAGGCTGCCTGAGCGACGGCCTGCGCGCCCTCCCCGATCGAGACGCCCGCGCGGCCCAAAGCGTCCAGATTCGCCTTCGCATAATCGGCCGTCGCCTGGATCGCTGCCTCTGGATCATAGCGCAGCGCCAGCAAGGCGGCGCGATCCTCTCCTTTCACCTTGCCATGGCCGTCGAGCCAGCCCTGCTGCCGGGCGACGCCGTTGAGCCAGGTGCCGTCGCGTTCGGCCTCGCCCCGCCAGGTTCCGCTAAGAAATTGGCCCAACCCCGCCGCACTGGAGCGCGGATTGCGCGAATAGGGTAGCCAGCGCCCGTCCGATCCCTTTGCCGCCTCGGCATGAACGATGGTGGCGAGCGCCGCCACCGGCAGGCCGGTGCGCTGCGCCGCCGCGCTCAATGTCCCCGCATAGCCGGCATTGGGGCCATAGCCGCGCGACACGGCGGACGGCGTCTGATTCCGCTGCCCCTGCCCATCCCGGAAGGTCTGGACCTCCTGCTCCTTTTCGGCAGAGGTTAGCGCGGGTTGAGATGCGGGTTGGGGCGTGGCCCCTTTGCGCTCGTCCAGCAACGACAGCAGCGAATCCAGGCTCATCGGCAACTTCGTCTCGCCGCTTATCCCCTTCGCGCCGTCATCGTCGCCGCCCAGCGCGGCCCGCCACAGCCGGTTCGCCAGTTCGCTGCGCGCCTGGGTGTAGATGACCTCGACCTTCTCCGAGGCGGTAAGGCCCGGCGCGCCCGTCGCTGCGATCATCGTCCGCCCCGCATGGCCCGCCGCGCCTTCAGAAAGGCTACCGCCGCACTGTCGTCCGCCCTCGCCTGCTCGGCATTGGCGCTGCGTCGGTCGGCGTCCTCCCGGAAGCCTTCCGCCGCCACCTCGATCGCCCGGAAGGCGCCATAGGCCGCCGCCGCCTTCCCCCGCATCTGGTCGAGCCGCGCATTCTGCACGGCGCCATCGCGCGTCAGGCGCTGCTGCTCGGCGCGGATACGTTCCATATAGGCGTGCGACGACATGCCGAGATCGCCAGCGGCCACGTCGGCCTCGCGCCGGATGCTTGCCTGTGCCTCTTCCCGCGCGGTTTCGATCTGGTTCAGCAGGTTGACCTGCACATTGATTGCCACGCCCATGGCGTCGATTTCCCGACGCTGCACGCGCATCGCGGTGTCATAGGGTGTCTTCATCATTCGTCTCCAGAAGGGCCGCGAGCGCCGCGAAACTGTCCCGCGCGAAGCCGCGCTCCTGCTTGCCCTGCCTCAGCAGAGCCTCGATCTGCGGCGCGACCGCGACGGCGCGGTCGACCTCCACGCTGGACCCGGCGCGATAGGCGCCCAGCCGCACCATCTCCTCCATGTCGCGGAAGGTCGACAGTTCCCGCCGGGCCGCCAGCCGCACCGCATTATCCTCTTCGGACAGGCAATGCGGCAGCGTGCGCGACACCGATTTCAGGACGTCGATGGCGGGATAACGGCCGCGCTCGGCGATCTGGCGGGTGATGACGACATGGCCGTCCAGAATGCCGCGTACGGCGTCCGCCACCGGCTCATTATGATCGTCGCCGTCGACCAGCACGGTGAAGAGGCCGGTGACGCTGCCCTGCCCCGGCAGGCCCGGCCCGGCACGTTCCAACATGCGCGGCAACTCGGCAAAAACCGTGGGCGTATAGCCCTTGGTCGCGGGCGGTTCGCCGCTGGCCAGGCCGATCTCGCGCTGGGCCATGGCAAAGCGCGTCACCGAGTCCATCAGGCAGAGGACATTCAGGCCCTGATCGCGGAAATATTCGGCGATGGTCAGCGTGGTCCAGGCCGCCTGCCGCCGCATCAGCGCCGGTTCATCGGAAGTCGCGACCACGACGACGCTGCGAGCGAGGCCTTCCGCGCCGAGATCGTCCTGCACGAATTCCTGCACCTCGCGCCCGCGCTCGCCGATCAGGCCGATGACGGCCACGTCGCAGTCGGTCCAGCGCGCCAGCATGGAAAGCAGCACCGACTTGCCCACGCCCGACCCGGCGAACAGCCCCAACCGCTGTCCCCGACAGAGCGGGGCGAACAGGTCGAGCGCGCGCACGCCGGTGCCCAACCGCTCGCCGACCCGCGCCCGCGCCGAAGCCGGCGGTGGCGAAGCCTTGATCGGACGCATGTCCGCGCCCGGCGGCAGCGCACCCTTGCCGTCGACCGGACGCCCCAGCCCATCGACCATGCGGCCAAGCCAGCCGGCGCTGGGGCGCAGGCCGAACTGGCTGGCGGCGAGGTCGGCGCGCGTGCCGGACGCGATGCCCTGCGGTTCGCTGAAGGGCATACAGTGGGCGATACCATGGTCCAGGCCAGTGACTTCCGCCTCTACGCGGCCCGCTTGCGTATCCAGCGTCACGCGCGATCCGATCTGCGCCGCGCCGGCCAGTCCTTCCACCTCGATCAGCGCGCCACGCACCGCGACGACATGACCGTAGCGGCGATCGGGGCTGAGCAGGCGCAGCCCCGCGGCCGCCGCCGCCAATGTGGTCATCGGACGTTCTCCTCCCTGAAATTGACGTCTGCATCTTTCTCTCCGTCACTCGCGCGAAGGCGGGGATGACGGAGAGAGATGAGTCAGGCGGCTTCGGCGGCCCGGCTCAACACATCGGCCTCATAACCGATCAGCCAGCGGCAATCGGCCAGCGCAGGATAGAATTGGCCGGTCGCGACCTTCTGCGCGAAGCGGATGCAGACCGCCTTGGCCTCCGGCGCTTCCAGCGCGGCCATCAGTCCTTCCAGCCGCGCCAGCAGGGCGTCCTCATGCTTTTGCAGGTCGCCTTGATCGATATAGGCCATCATGCAGGCGAAATAGAGCTGGCGCGCCGGCGTGTCGGCCTCCTCCGGCTTCATCACCTCGCGCCCGCGCAGGATGGTGGCGCCGTTTTCCACCATCAGGTCGGTGCGCCCGACCGACCGCAGCACCGCTCCGTTCACGATCAGCGGCTCTCCATTGCGAAGCGAAATGCGAAGCGTCATCCGATTATCCCTAATAACGCCCCTAAGAGCGGTCTTGTCCAGATTATAGGATGATCCGCCCGGCAGCTTTTGCCGGGTGCGGTATTTTTTTGACGACCTCTCCATGGGGCGCCCGCAATCCCTCCTACAATGAAGCCGTAACCGGGTCGGGCATGTCGCGCACGCCGCCCACGCATGGGAGAATGATATGAGCCTCTATTCCGCCCTTTACGCCGGCGTCTCCGGTCTTGGGGCACAGGCGGGCGCCATGGCGACCGTCGCGGACAATATCACCAATGTAAACACTGTCGGCTACAAGGGCGTGTCGGCCCAGTTCCAGACGCTCGTAGCCGGCGGCCAGGCGAGCAACGGCTATTCCGCCGGTGGCGTTTCAGCCACGCCCAAGGCGCTGATTTCCAAGCAGGGCCTGATCCAGGCATCAAGCAGCCTGACCGACATCGGCGTCGACGGCTCGGGCTTCTTCGTCGTGCGTTCGGGCACCGATGCGGGCGACGCCGTGTCCTTCACCCGCGCCGGCTCCTTCGTCCCCGATGCGCAGGGCTATCTGCGCAATGCCGCGGGCTATTATCTCCAGGGCTGGCCGCTCGACGCCGACGGCAACTATGTCGATAACGGCAATCTCAACACCTTGCAGCCTATCCGTCCGAGCGCCCTTACGGGTTCGGCCCAGCCGACCACGAAGATCGCACTGCGCGCCAACCTCCAGTCGACGGCCGAACCGATCACCGGCGCCTATGTGCGCGGTTCGATGGCGTCGGGTTCGCTGTCGCCGCAATTCTCCCGCTCGGTGGAGGTCTATGACTCGCAGGGCACGCCACATCAACTGGCCTTCAACTTCGTCAAGACCGCCGCCAATGAATGGGTCGCAGAAATCTCCGGCGATCCGGCCGACATCACCAGCGTCGGAGGCGCCGCAATCACCGACGGCGTGCTGGCGAGCGGCACCGTCAAGTTCAATGCCGACGGCAGTCTGGACCTCGCCGGTTCCGATCCGGCGCTGTTCAACGACCTTGACATCGGCTGGGCCAATCAGGCCGGCTCCAGCCCGATCCGTCTCAGCCTCGGCAGCGACGATGGCCTCGATGGCCTGACCCAGTTCGGCAGCGAATCCGCCCTTCTCTCCTCGACCATCGACGGCGGCATGTTGGGCACGGTCGCGTCGGTCGAGATTTCGGACCAGGGCATTGTCAGCGCCATTTTCGAGGACGGCACGTCGCGCGCCATCTATCAACTGCCGATCGCCACCTTCCAGAATCCCGACGGCCTGACCCGCATCAGCGGCAACGCCTACATCATGTCGTCGGAATCCGGCAATGTCGCGATCAACAGGCCCGGCGCACTGGGCGCGGGCACGATCGCAGCGGGGGCGCTGGAAGCGTCCAACGTCGATCTCGCACAGGAATTTTCCAACATGATCCTGTTTCAGCGCGCCTACAGCGCATCGTCGAAGATCATCACCACGGTCGACGAGATGTTGCAGGAAGTCAGCAATCTCAAGCGCTGACCTGATTGGTGCCCGCCCTCTTCCCTGATTTGCCGAAGGACCGCCCGCCTTGTCCCTGAACGAGATATTGAATTCCGCCATGTCGGGCCTTTCCGCCTCGCAGGCGGGGTTGCGGTCGGTGTCCAACAACATCGCCAATGTGGGAACCCCCGGCTATGCCCGCGAGCGTGTCTCGCTCAGCACCGGGGTGACGGGCGGGCGCGTTTCCGGCGTGATCGTCGGCGAACCGTCACGGGTCGCCGACAAATTTCTGGAAAATGCCGTCTACCAGCGCGGCGGCGCGGCGGGCCGGTCGGAGGTCGTATCTTCCTATCTCGACCGGCTCCAGTCGCTGCTCGGCGCGCCGGATTCCAGCGCGGGCCTGGCCGCGCGGCTGAGCGCCCTCTCCTCCTCCGCCGCGGAAATCACCAGCCTTCAGGGTTCGGCCCAGTCGGTGGCGCTGTTCACCGGCAATGTCACGGACAGCATCGACACCCTCAACCAACTGCAAAAGGATGTGTCGAGCCTGCGCGCGGACGTGGAGACGGAGGTCGGCTATACGGTCGATCGGGTCAACACGCTGCTGGGTCAGATCCACGACCTGAACAGCGAAGTCGCCCGGCTGGACGGTCTGGGGCGCAGTTCCTCCGGTCCCGCCGACCAGCGGATGAGCGCATTGGAGGAACTGAGCGGCCTGATCGACATCAGCGTGCGCGAACAGCCCGACGGCCGCGTCACCATCGACAGCGCGTCGGGCCAGGTGCTGCTCGACAAACGACTGCGACAGCTCAGCTATCCCTCGGGCGCGGGCGCGTCGCAGAACAGCTATCCGCCGATCGACATCCGCTTCGCGTCCGACAATGGCGTGATGGGCGCATCGACCGGAGAGCAGATCCTTTCCTCCGCCGTGGGCGGCAAGCTGGGCGGCCTGCTCGACATGCGCGATCGGGCGCTCCCCAATTTCTCCGAGCAACTGGGCACCCTCTTTTCCGGCCTTGCCCAGAGCCTCAACGCCGTGTCGAACGCCGGTACCACGCTGCCCCCGCCGAACGGCCTGACCGGCGAGGCCAATGGCCTGATCGGCGCCGACCGGCTGGGTTTCACCGGCAAGGCAGTGTTCGCGGTCGCGGCCGCGGATGGAACATTGATGCAGAAGGTGACGGTCGATTTCGACGCGCTGGGTGCCGGAGCGACCGTCGATGACGCCGTGGCCGCGATCAATGCAGGCCTGTCCCCGGCCGCAACCGCCAGCTTCACCAACGGCGTGCTGTCGATCAAGGCCACCGACAGCAGCCAGGGCATCGCCATCGCGCAGGATCCCGACGCGCCCAGCGATCGGGCAGGCGTCGGCTTCTCTCAATTTTTCGGTCTCAACAACCTCATTCGGTCGGACAGCAGTTCGCTGGTGCCTTCGGGCTTCACCGCCACCGATCCACACGGTTTCGGCACGGGCGAGACGACCGAGATTGCGCTGCGGGATTCGACCGGAAAGCTGCTCGCCAGCTACACCATGACCGGATCGGTCGGCCCGACCTTCGGCGATCTGATGACCGAACTGAACGGCAGCCCGCTCGCCGCCTATGGCAGCTTCGCGCTAGACGACAAGGGACAGGTCCAGTTCACGCCCAACAGCATGAGCGCGGGATCGACCCTCTCCATTCCGTCGGATTCGACCAGCCGCCATGGCACCGGCCTCTCCTTCTCGGCCTTATCGGGCCTCAGCGGCGCGGCCAGCGGCCTCGACAAAGCGGAGGTCCGCGCCGACATCGCGGCCAAGGCCACCAACCTGCCGCTCGCCCGGCTGCAACTCGATGTCCCGGTGGGATCGAAGGCGATCGGCGCGGGCGACCTGTCCGGCGCGACCGGCTTCATCGATCAGCTCGCCCGGACGTTCGACTTCGGCAAGGACGGATCGGCCACGATCGAAACCTTCGCCAGCCGCCTGCTGGGCGGCGCGGGGACCGAAGCCTCGCTGGCGCAGACCAACCATGCCGGCGCGGCGGCGCGCTTCGACGACGCGATCAGCCGGCGCGACAGCTATGCCGGCGTCAATGTCGACGAGGAACTGGCGCAGATGGTGGTGTTGCAGAACAGCTATTCCGCCTCCGCCCGCGTCATGACCACTGCGTCGGAAATGTACGACACCCTCCTCCAGATGCTCAGATAAGGGCCGGAAGGCCGGAAAGGACAGAGAGCATGACCCGCGTAGCGACCATTCCCCTGCAACGGACCCTGTCCAGCGCAATGCAGCGGTCCCAGCAGAATCTGGCGGCCAGCCAGTTGCAGCTGACCACCACCAAGAAGGCGCATGACTATGCGGGCCTGGGCATCGACGCGGTGCGCACCCTGTCCGCCCGGTCGATGCTGGAACAGCAGAAAAGCTATCAGTCGGTGGCGAGCCGGGTCGGCACGACCCTGTCACTCTATGACGCCAACATCAACCAGATCGACGACAGCCTGTCCAACCTGCGGACCGAGCTGATGACGGCGCTGGGCACCGGGGATTCGCCTGGACTTCAGGGTCTGGTCGAGGGCAGCTTCACCGATGTGCGCGGCGCGCTCAACGCGACAGAGGCCGGCCTGCCGATCTTCGCCGGGTCACAGACCAACGACCTGCCGGTCGTGCCTGAAACGCTTGCCGATCTTGCCGCCATGGACCCGGCCGATATCTTCGTGAACGATCAGGTCCGCCAGTCAGGGCGCATGGGCGATGGCGTCGATGTCGAATATGGTATCGCCGCCAGCGATGTCGGCGCGAAGCTGGTCCCCGCCTTCCAGACGCTGGCTGCGGCCGGCCCGTTCGGCGACCGGCTGACCGACGCGCAGAAGGATGCGATCCGCCAGGCGCTCGGCGAACTGGACGTGGGGCTGACCGACGTCCGCGCGGTCAACGCCGAAAATGGCCGCAAGCAGAAGCAGGTCGAGATGCTGGAAACCCGCGCGAAGGATCGGGAGATCCTGCTGACCGACGTGATCGGGTCGGTCGAGGACGCCGATCTGGGCCAGGTCGCGCTCGACATCTCGCAGCGCCAGACCATCCTCGAAGCCTCCTATTCGGTCTTCTCCCAGCTTTCCAGCCTGTCGCTCACGCAGTTCCTGGATTGATCTGCCTCCGCTCGGCCCGGACCTCCCACATTCGGGTCGAGCGGTTGCGGCCACGCGCTGTCCGGTGCCCCCACACAGGCAGCGCATCCAAACGTTCCGTCAGACTGCCGTGCAGCCTACAGTCCCCACCGTTGCCCGGTAGCAGGCGGAACGGGGAGAGGGCGATCCCCCCGGTTCGCCCTCTCCTTTTGGGGAACAGGGCGCGAGGGGAATGCACCGACGGTCGATGCGGACGGTGCGAAGGAGGAAAAGGCAAGGGGTGGGGAGCTGCCGGACATCTCTCATATCGTCATCCCCGCTTGCGGGAGGGGTCGGGGGAGGGCCTGTTAAGGCGTAACCTGGGACATGCCCTCCCCTAACCCCTCCCTAAAGGGAGGGGTACTATGTCCGCTTCTGATCCCGCCATTCCCCTTCCAATGTAGGATTTTCTCTGGTTTATCCTGTTCGATGGACCAGCCGCTCCCTGCCCCGCCTCTCGCCTGCACGTCGCGCCGGTGTCGCGTCGCGGGCGCGTCACGGGCGCGTCACGGGCGCTTTGCTGGCGCGTCGCGCGCAAAATACCCGACGACGGTGTGAACTTCGGCGGTGGCGCGTTGCTGATCCTCTCACCCCTTGCCCGGCGCATGGTCCAGCAGCGCGGCCATGTCGCCAGCGGGACTGGCGCCGGGCATCGCCGCCATGGCGCGGGCGAGCATTTCGGGATTGGCCGTTCCGGGCGAGCCGGTCAGCATGTCGAATATGGCGGCCGTCCTGAGGCCGTGGAAGCTTGCCTGATAACGGCTGCGCAGCGCGGCCAGCGCATCTTCCCGTCCCAGCATGGCGAGCGAAATGGCGTGGCGCAGGACCATGGTCTGGTCGACCTCGCTAAGCGACTTTGCGCCGGGCAGGCCAGCCGCGGTCTCCGCCGCCAGCCCCTTCCAGTCGCGCTGTTTCCAGAGGATTTCCGCCCGCAGCGCCGAAGCGCCGGGAACATCTTGCAGCACCGCCAGCGCTTCGGGTATGCGGCCGATCTGGGTCAGCGCCACCGCTTCCACCCGCTTGCGCGCATGGATCATGGCGTCGGGATAGCTGGGGTCGGCCGATCGCCTGAGCAGGTCGATCGCCCGGTCGGGCCGCCCGGCCAGGATCTGCAGCCCGGCGACCCGCGCCGACAGGGGGCCGCGCGCCAGATCGCCGGCGCGGTTGAACAGTTGATAGTCCAGCAGGTCCGCCGCACGGCCGTAGATGCCGGCCGCCTGCAGCCGCTCGGCAAGCCGGCTGACCAGCAAATCCCCTTCCGCCCCGCTGGGCGACAGGTCGCGATAGTCCCAGTAAAGTCCCGCCGCCTGTTCCAGCGGCAATTTGCGTGTCGGATCGAGCGCATTGGTGAGTTTCGCCTGGAGACCGGGCAGGAAATCCGCACCCTGTTTCGCCCCGTCGAAGAAACGGAACAGGGTCGCGCCCGCCGACAGGCTGCCGCGCAGATCGCCGCCTTCGGCGCTCAGCCGATAGGTGAGGCGCAGCGCGCGTTCCTCGATCGCATCGCCGCGCCAGGCATAGCGGAGCGCGGTCAGCCGCTTGAGCGCCGCCCTGGTATCGAGCGTATGATTGGCGATTTCGGCCTCGATCTCGCTGAGCCGCGCGTCCATGCGCAACGCCATGCCGCCCGACCGCTCGACGCGGGCAAATCGCAGCCGCGCCTGATCGGGATGGCCGAGCGCCAGTTCCGCCCGACCGCGATAAAGGTTGGCCGCAGGATCGCGGTCCGGCACGCCCTTCAGCCAGCGCAGCGCGTCTTCGGGCCGCCCGCCTTCTATTCCTGCTCTTGCGGCCGCCAGCGCGAAGGCCTTGCGTCGGGGACCGGCAAAGACGGGCGCGGCGCAGCGCATCTGTTGCAGCGCCTGCTCGGCAAAGCCGCTCAGCGCCAGCGCGCGCATCCGCCAGATGCAGGCTTCCGCATTGCCCGCAAGCGTCGTGGCCGCCAGTTCCATTGTCGCATCGTCGAACCGCCCCAGTTGGATCAACGCCGCGCCGCGAGTCAGGCGCCAGGCATCGACCATGGCGAGATCGGGATCATCCTGCCGCATCACGTCGAGCACGCCCAGCGCTTCGGCGCCACGTTCCTGCCCGATCAGGCTGCGCGCATAGTTCCATCGCACTTGCTGGCGATCCGCCCGCCGCGCGGTGGCAAGCGCACGCCAGGCCTTGTCCTGCGGAATGACGCGCCATGCGTCGGGGCCGGTAATCGCAGGCTGCTGCGCCAGTTCGGCCGCAAAACCGGGCAGGCGGGCTACGGACGGAACCGGCCCGACGGGCGGCAGGGCGGCGCCCGACAACAGCGCTGTGGAGGCAAGCAGCAGGACGCGCTTCATAATCCGGCTCCCGGCCTCAGTCCCAGCCAGGCGAACAGGGCGCCCCCGATGGCGCAGCCCAGCAGGAACAAGCCCGCGTACAGAAGGAAGCGGCCGCCGGCCGCTTCGACGGCGGGAGCGTGCAGTGGTGACGGCTCCATTTTGGTCGCGACATCGGCCTCCACCCGGTCCCCACGACGGCGGGCCGGATGCGGCGCCGCCGTGCCGGAGGAAAAGACCCGGACCTTGCCGGGCCGCTGATCGCTGCTCATCTGCACCTGCCTCAAGATATTTTCCTCTATTATAGATGGAGAAGTGCGCCGGAGCGGTCGAAGGGTCGCTGAGAATCTGATGCGGCGCCCGATCCGGAGACAAGTCATGACCCGTTCCGCCCTGGTCGCCAGCGCCATCACGGTCGCCTTCTTCGCCGGTCCGACGCCAGGCCGTACACAGGAGGCGCAACCCGCCGCCTTTGTCGTCATGGACGAGATCAGCGTACCGATCATCGACGCCAGCCGGATCGAGGGGGTGCTGCACGTTTCCATCATCCTGCAGGTGCGCGACGCGGAAGGATCGGTCGCCCTGGCGCAGCGAATGCCCGAACTGCGCGCCGCCGGCCTGGGTGCGACCATCGAATTTGCGCGGCTCCATGCCTCGCCATTCACGCCGGTCGATGTCCGCAGGCTGTCGGCCGCCTTGACGCCGGCCCTGCTCAGCGTCGATGCCCGGATTGCAAGGGTCCTGATCGTCAAGGTATCGGCGCTGCCAGCCTGATTTCCGGCACGCAAGACATGAGAAAGGCCGCTTTCCGGGTGGAGAGCGGCCTTTCTCATGTCTATTTCCCGACGACCGGCGGCGCGCTGGTCGGCGGCGCACGGCGGCGCGGAGGACCGGCGCGGGCAACCTGCGGTAGTTTTTGCGGGATCACCTTGCGCCCGGCGAGCGACATGGTGAGTTCGGCCGCGGCATTCGGACTCATCGCCGCCATCAGCAGCGCGGTCGAACGCTCGCGCATCCGGCGGGCAACCTGGGTCTGCACCTCCAGGTCCAGCTTCTCGAAGATCGGAGCGGCGCGCGCGGGCTTCATCGTCTGGTAGATGCGGGCGAGGTCGTCATAAGGCTGGTTCGGTTCGACCGGCGCACCCTGTTGCGGGCCGGTGGCGTCGGACTGGCCCTGCCGCGCGCGCATTTCCGCCGCGAGCCGGGCTTCGCCGGCTTTCGCCGCCTGCTCGCGCATGTCGAGCTTGCGCTTTTCCGCCGCCAGCGCACGGTCGCGCTGCGCCATGCTGTCCTCGAGGGATACGCCAAGACGGCTCGCCATGTCACCATCGGCTGCAAGGGGCGCAGCCAGCGCCAGTGCGTTGGCAATGCCCCCCAGCCCCGCCGCCCCGAGCAGCAAGATCGAGGGCCGGCGCGCAAAGTGCAGAAAGCGGTTTCCCCTTAGTGAGGCCATGACTTTGGCCGGGTTCATGCATGCCCCGCGACGGGCGTGTCCGCCGTCACCAGCGGCGTCGCGGCGGACGCCTTGCTCCGGCTCGACGGGGCGCGCGAGCGGGTCTTGCGCGCACCCTGACGCCGTGCGGCGTTTTGCTTCCCGGCTGCGACCGGCTTCGCTTCATTTTGCGCGGCGACCGCGTCCATGATCCGGTCGGCCACGGCATTGCCGATGCCGACCATCACCGACAATTCGTCGCGCAGCGCCTCGCTGCCGGCAGCGGCGCGGCTTTGCGCGACGACTTCGGTGGCCAGCACAATCTTCAGTTCGCCCAGCACCGCTCTGGCCTGAGACGTGGCGCGCTCAAGTTGCGCGACGCTGTCACCCAGCGGCGCGGCACGCAATTCGCGCACGCTACGGCCGAGACGCAGCGTCTGGACGATCACCGCCAGGCACAGCAGTAGCATGATGGCATTGCTGAAAGTCGCGAAGTTCATCTGGGAAATCCTTTCGAGATGTCGGTTGCCATGCGGATGGCGATATTTTGGGAACGCTGGCCGATATGCGCCTGGCCGAGCGGCACGCCGCCGCACTGGACCTGAAGCGCATCGTCGGGGCTGCGGTTGAGCGCGATGGTCTGGCCGACCTTCAGGCCGGTGACGTCGCGCAGCGGCATCTGTTTCTCGCCCAGCACGACATCGACCGTGACGGCGGTGTTGGTGAGTTCGCTCGCCATATGGGCTTCCCACATGCGGTCGCGGCCGAGCTTTTCGCCCATGAAGCGTTGAAGCAGCTTACCGCGGACCGGCTCGAGCGTGGCGTAGGGAAGGAGAATGCTGAACTTGCCGCCGCGCCCTTCCATGTCGACCCGGAAGGTCGCGACGGCGGTGATGTTGCTGGGACCGGCAATGGCGGCGAAACGGGGGCTGGCCTCGATCCGCTCCAGTTCCATCGTCACCGGTTCGACCGCCTCGAAGGAGCGCGAAAGTTCTTCCAGCGCCAGTTCCACCATCTTCCAGACGAGTTGGGTTTCTATGGTAGTGAAAGCGCGCCCTTCGACCCGCATCGGCGCATTGCCGCGACGCCCGCCCAACAGCGCGTCGACCACGGCGTAGATCAGGCCGCTGTCGACAGTGATGACGCCGAAATTCTCCCATTCGCGCACCTTGAACACGCCGAACATGGCAGGCAGCGCGACATGGTTCATGAACTCGCCGAAGCGGGTGGAGGTGATCTCCTCCAGGCTGACGTCGATCGCGTCGGAGGTGAGGTTGCGCATCGACGTGGCGAAGGTGCGGACCATGCGTTCGCACACCACCTCCAGCATCGGCAGCCGTTCATAGCTGATGACGTTGGATTCGATTACGGCCTTGAGGCCGCTCTTGGGCTGCGACGGCGCGGCATCGGCAAAACCGAACAGGGCGTCGATACCCGCCTGGTCGAAAGTGTCGCTCTCGCCAGGCGTCATCTTCGGCGGATCGGGGAGGACGAAATCGTCGAGATCATCGCTCATTGCTGCACCAGATCCTGGATCAGCACGTCGCGCACCGTGCCTGTGCCCAGCGCCTGGGTGGTGCGCGACATCATCTCTTCCTTGATGCGGAAGACGGCGGCGGACCCGGCAAGGTCGTCGGGGCGCAACTCACGCAGAAAGGGTTGCAGCGCATCGAGCACCACGGGCAGACGTTCCTTGATACTCTCCACCTTCCCCGCATCAGCGGCGACCAGAATGAAGCGCAGCTTCAGGAACCGCGCCTGACCATCGCCGCTGCGCAGGTTCACGATGACCGGCGGCACTTCTATATAGGATGAACTGTCCGTCTCCGCCGAGGCGGCGGCCGGCGCCGTCACTTCATGCTCGCTATCGCCGCCGCGCAGCATCCACCAGGCACCACCGCCCGCAACCGCCGCCAACAGCAACACCGCACCGCCGATGATCAGCAGCGTCTTGCGGTTTTTCGGTTTTCCCTTGGGCACCTCTATCGGCGTCACGTCAATGATCGCGTCACTCGCCACATTCATTCCCCTTGAAGCCTGGACCGGAACATCGATTATCGCTGTCCGCGTCCGCTTTGGCGTTCACGCCTCTATTATAGGAGGGACGCACGGCAATTTCTGCCTAGCGCCATTTATCGTCATCTTTTTTAGCAAGGTGCCCGGAATGGACGTTTCCTCCTTCATTCTGCTGAGCCATGAGCAGGCCCTGCGCCGGCAGATGGACATCACGGCGAACAATATCGCCAACGCCAATACGGTCGGTTTCAAGCGCGAACAGGCGCTGTTCCATGAATATGTGGAGGATTTGAAGCAGGCCCCGATCGAGGACGCGCGCAAGACCAGCTTCGTGCTGGACTTCGGCGCGATCCACGATGCCAGGCAGGGCAGTTTCCAGGCCACCGGCAATCCGCTGGACGTGATGATCGAGGGACCGGGCTATCTGAATGTCGAAAGCGCCGACGGTAGCACCGCCTATACGCGGGCGGGCTTCGTCAAGATCCTGGAAAATGGCGACCTAGCGACGTCGGGCGGGCAGCGGCTGCTCGATGAAAATGGCCGCGCGATCAATGTTCCGACCGATCAGATGCGCAGCGTCACCATCGCGCAGGACGGATCGGTGATGGCGGGCGGAGCGCCGCTGGGGCGGCTCGCCGTCACCAGCTTTGCCGATGAGACTATGCTCGACGTGCGCGGCGACGGAATGCTGACCGGCGCCGGCGGGCGCCTGATGGCCGCTGCCCAGACGAAACTGCGCACCGGCGGGGTCGAGGCATCCAATGTCGAACCGATCGTTGAGACGACCAACATGGTCGACATCCTGCGCGCTTATCAGACCAGCCAACGCATGAGTGAGGACATGGCCGACATGCGGCAGCAGGCGATCGGGCGGCTCGGCCGGATCAATTGATGGCCGGATTACCCTCTTATGCCCGTTCGCCCTGAGCCTGTCGAAGGGCGATCCCTGTCTTCAAGAAGAAAGAATGGAGCTTCGACAAGCTCAGCCCGAACGGATCGCAAATATTTTCAAAACCACTGATTTCGGTTTCACGCAAAGGAGTTCCCATGCGTTCGCTTTCCATCGCTTCCACCGGCATGTTGGCCCAGCAGACCAATGTCGACGTCATTTCCAACAATATCGCCAATATGAACACCACCGCGTTCAAACGGCAGCGGGCGGAGTTTCAGGATCTGCTCTACCAGCAGGTATCGCGCCCCGGTGCCGCGACCAGCGCGGACGGTACCAGGGTGCCGTCAGGCATTCAGATCGGCGCGGGCGTACGCACCGGCGGCGTCTATCGCATTACCGAACAGGGGGCCCTCACCAACACCGGCAACCGCTATGACATGGCGATCGATGGCCCCGGCTATTTCCAGATCATGCAGCCGTCTGGCGACCTGGCCTATACCCGCGCCGGTTCCTTCCAGTTGTCCGATCAGGGCGAACTGGTGACGACCGATGGCTATCGCGTGCAGCCCGACATCACCATCCCGCAGGGCGCGCTGGACGTGATCGTGTCAAAGACCGGCGAAGTGCAGGTGAAGATGGCGGGGCAGACCGAATTGCAGACCGTAGGCCAGCTGGAGCTTGCAACCTTCATCAATGAAGCGGGACTGGAGGCGGTCGGCTCCAACCTGTTCCTCGAAACGGAGGCATCGGGCCAGCCCAGCGTGTCGACGCCGGGCGAACCGTCCTTCGGTACGTTGACCCAGGGTTTCGTCGAAGCGTCCAACGTCAATCCGGTGTCGGAAATCACCTCGCTCATCACGGCGCAACGCGCCTATGAGATGAACAGCCGAGTGGTGAAGGCTGCCGACGAAATGCTCGCCACCTCGACGCAACTGCGCTGATCGTGATGATCCATCTCGCCCTGCTCGCCGCGGCGACCCCACTTGCCCCTTCCGTCCCGACAGTCGACACGCCCGTGCTCGCCCGAACGATGGAAAAGGGCGAGACGCTGAACGCCACGGACTTCACCAGCGCGGCGCTGTCGCCTGCAACCGCGCGCGGCGCCACCGCGCCGCGCGACGCCGTCGGCCAGGAGGTTATGCGCCGCCTTGCCGCAGGCAGCCCGGTCCGCGCGAACGACATCGCCGCGCCGCGCATCATCCGGCGGGGCGAGGCCGTGTCCATTTCGCTGGTGTCGGGCGCGCTACGCATCACCGCCAGTGGCCGGGCACTGGGCGATGCAGCGAAAGGCGAGGCCGTGCGCGTCATCAGCCTCAGCACCAACCGGACACTCGATGCCGTGGCGGATACGCCGGGGCAAGTGCGCGTCATCGCCCCATGAGGGAAGGTTCCATGAAGATATATCTCCTCCCCACCCTGCTCGCTGCGACGATGCTGTCGGGCTGCGGTGCCGTTGGCCGGCTCGGCAATGTCGGCAAGCCGCCGCGCATGAGCGAGCCGGAAACGCCCGTCGCGCCGCATATCGTCCCGTCGCTCGGCAATCAGGCCACGCTGGGCCGCGCCGGCGCCGACAGCCCGACCGAAACCGCACCGGGTGGCGCGTCGCTGTTCCGCACCGGTGCAGGTGCCTTCTTTCGCGATCAGCGGGCATCGCGGGTCGGCGACATCGTGACGATCCGCATCAATATCGCCGACAGCGCAAGCGTCGATAACAGCACGACCCGCACCCGGACCGGCAGCGAGAGCGGCGGCATCGCCGCATTGCTTGGCCTGGAAAGCAAGATCGGCAAGATCCTGCCCGGCAATCCCGACCCCGGCAATCTGGTCGATACCAGTTCCGCGTCCAGCGCGGTCGGTGCCGGCCGGACGTCCCGCAACGAGCAGATCAACATGACGATGGCGGCGTCCGTCGTCGATGTTCTGCCCAACGGCAATTTGCTGATCCGGGGGCGCCAGGAGGTCCGCGTCAATTACGAACTGCGCGAACTGGTCGTCGCCGGAACGATCCGGCCCGAAGACATCGCGCGCGACAACAGCATTCGCCACAGCCAGATCGCCGATGCGCGGATCAGCTATGGCGGGCGGGGCCAGCTGACGGATGCGCAGCAGGCCCGGTGGGGACAGCAGATATACGACGCGCTCTTCCCCTTCTGATCCCGGTCAACCGTCCTGTCGCACTGCCCGCATCCGTCCCGGTCGACGGATGCGGGCATTTTCATTGCTCCCGCTTGTCGACCAAATAAAAATTCTCGTCGGAAACGGTCTCCGAAAATCTTTTCCTACAATGAAGCATGACCTGTAGAACATGGGTCATGCGGGTGGCAGCGCGCTCCTGCCACAGGCCGCAGAATTCGGCCTCAATATTCTAGAAGGAATAAAGTAATGGCGTTTTCGGTTAACACCAATGCTGGTGCAATGGCGGCTCTCCAGAGCCTGAACGCGACCAACAACAAGATGGACGTTACGCAGAGCCGTATCAACACTGGTCTGGCCGTCGGCTCGACCAAGGATGACTCGGCCAAGTACACGATCGCGCAGACTCTCCGGGGCGACCTGGGCGGCCTGAACGCGGTCACCTCCTCGCTCAACAATGCGAAGAGCGTGACCGACACCGCGATCGCGGGTGCGGAGCAGGTTTCCGACATTCTGAACCAGATGAAGTCGAAGGCCTATGAAGCCGCCGACGCCGGTCTCGACACCGACAGCCGCGCGGCGATCGACAAGGACTTCACCGCTCTGAAGGAACAGATCACCACGATCATCGAATCGTCGGAGTTCAACAACACCAACCTGCTCGACTCCAGCTTCACCGGCACGACGTCGGTCGCCGCTCTCCAGTCGCTGAAGGTCGCCACCGGCACCGACACGCTGGACGTTGCGAACCAGGCGTTCGACACGTCGGTGGACACCGCAATCGGCGCCGGTGGCATCAACTCGCAGGCCACCGCTGAAACGATGGTCGGCACGCTGGACACCGTGATCAGCGCCGTCAACACCAGCCTCAGCGACCTCGGCGCGGCTTCGCGCAAGATCGAGGGCCAGCTGAGCTTCACCAGCAAGCTGTCCGACGTGGTGACGACCGGTATCGGTAACCTCGTCGACGCCGATCTGGCGAAGGAATCGGCGAACCTTCAGGCCCTTCAGGTCCAGCAGCAGCTGGGCGTCCAGGCCCTGTCGATCGCCAACCAGGCGCCGCAGACGATCCTGTCGCTGTTCCGTTAAGGGTCAGCTGGCCCTTCCGCCCCCCAAGACAGAAGGGCCGATCGTCCAGGAAGGCCGGGATGGTTCGCCATCCCGGCCTTTTTGCGCGGCCGCATATTGGGCAGCCTTTTCGTCCGCCTCATGCCGCTGACCGATCCGGCCACCGGCGACGCACGACTGATCAACCATCTGGAAATGGAATGGACATGATTGCTATTCTCGACAATTGGCGACTGCCCAAAAAGCTGCTCGCCGCCTTCTCCCTGCTCGGCCTTCTGATGTGCGTCGTCGGCTTCAACGGCTATTATTCGACCAAACAACTGGATGGGGTGGCGCAACGACATCTCAGCCGTGGCGTGGCCGGTCTATCCAGACTGACCGACGTCATGGGCAACGTCAAGGAACAGCGCATCATCGTCTACAGCTATTATAATGCGGTGGACGCCAAGGAAGAGGCCAGCCTGCGCGAGCGCCTCGCCAAGGGCACGGAGAGTCTGACAAAATCGGTCGACGCCTATGCCCAGGTCGCCGGCGACGATTTCCAGACCGAAGTGGATGCGCTGCGCGAGAAGGTTGCTGATCTCAATCAGACCAACGAAGATATCTTCGCCCTGCGCGGCGACAGGGATCTCGTCGGCGCGATGGCCTTGATCAAGGATGAGGGCAAGATGCGTTCGCGCGCGGTCATCGACCAGACCCAGAAGCTGATCGACATGTCGCGTGCACGGTCCGACAAGGCTGCGAAAGCCGGGTCGGATGCCGCCGATTCCGCCATCATGCTGTCGATCCTTCTTGCCCTGGCAAGCCTGGCCAGCATCGCCGCGATCTGGTTCGTCATTAACCGTTCGGTCGCCCTGCCCATGTCGCGCATCGCCTCTGTGACGACCACCCTGGCCGACGGCGGCAAGGCCGATGTTCCCTATCGCGAACGCAAGGATGAGATTGGCGAGATCGCCGGCGCGCTCGAACATTTCCGCGCCGCCGCCGAAGCTCGCTCCGAAGCCGACGCGCGCGCCGCCGCGGAGCAGCGGATCGTCACTACATCGCTGCGCGACAGCCTCTCCGCCATGACCGAAGGCGATCTCAGCCGTTCGATCAACACCGAATTCCCACCAGCCTATGTCGAATTGAAGACCAACTTCAACACTGCCCTCGGATCGCTGCGCGAACTGATCGGCGCGGTGGCCGAAAGCGCCGTCGCGATCCGCACCGGCTCGGGCGAAATCGCCCAGGCTTCGGAAGACCTGGCCCGCCGCACCGAAAGCAATGCGGCCAGCCTGGAGGAAACCTCCGCGGCGATCACCCAGATGGACGACCGCCTGCGCGCTACCGCAGCCGCAGCCGGCCGCACCGTGCAGCGCGCCGACGGCGCCATGGCCGTGGTCGATTCCGGCCGCAGCGTGGCAGACGAAGCGGTACAGGCGATGGGCCGCGTCAGCGAAAGCGCCAAGGGCATCGACAGTGTGATCGAGGGTCTCGACAAGATCGCCTTCCAAACCCGTGTCCTTGCCATGAACGCCGCCGTCGAGGCGGGCCGTGCAGGTGACGCCGGTCGTGGCTTTGCAGTGGTCGCCGACCTCGTGTCCGCGCTCGCCATGCGTTCGGAAGAAGAAGCCAAGCGCGCGCGCGAACAGCTGACCGCTACCCAGACCGATATCGGCACGGCTGTCGAGGCCGTACAGAAGGTCGATGGCGCATTGCAGAATATCTCGGCCGACGTCTCACAGGTCCATACGCTGCTGAGCGAAATCGCATCGGACAACCAGGCCCAATCCTCGACCATCACCCAGATCAGCGCCGCGATCGGCACGATGGACCAGGCGACGCAGCAGAACGCCGCGATGGTGGAGGAAACCTCGGCCGCTGCCCGCAACCTCAGTAGCGAAGTGATGGCTCTGGCCGACCGCGCCTCGATGTTCAGCATCGGCGAAAATCCGGGTCGGATGGCAACGCCCACCGCGCGGCCGACCCCAGTCAGCTTCGCGCCAACCACCGCCAGTGCGCCCAAGCCGTTGAGCGCGCGCGCCACCGCCGATGATTGGCTGGATTTCTAAACGCGACGGCGATGTAGACAAAGATGGAGGCTCAAGGGCAATCCTTGAGCCTCCATCTTTCAATCCATCCGCCTTCCCAAACCGTCAGGGCAAAGCGGTGCACGCGGTTCCACCGCCGAAACTGGCGGTGGCGGAATTGCAGATCCAGCCGGTATACCAGTCGTCATTCGTGTCCTTGACGGCGCCGATATAGGTCGTTTTCTGCATGAAAGGGCCGAGCTGGCTGGCGTCGAAGGCGATGATCGCATTTTCGTTCACGCCGTTGACGAACAGGCTCGACAGGCTCGATCGGAAAGCGGGATCGTTATTCGCGCCGGCCTGCTCGAAAATGGTTCTGATCGCGTCCGTCGGTATGTCTCCGTCATCGGCATAGGCGCCCGCCGTGCAGCTCAGCATCACGGCGCGGAATTGGGGCGGCCCCTGATCCTGCAAGGTGGGCGACGCGGCCCTGACGGTCGAACCGCCATCCATATCCAGGCAGGGGCGCGGCGAGACGATAAGTCCGTTGACCGCCGTAAAGTCCGCGCCGCCGCGCAGTAGCATGGCGCTGGATGCCCGCGTGGAGCGCTGAACGAAGGTGAAGTTCGCGAGACGGGTCCATTGCCGCGGCAGGCTGTCCTCATTGCCCGGCGAATCGACCTCCATCATCTCATCGCCCGATGCGCCACCGGTCCGCTGGGCCGCGATCACGAACTGGATGAAGCCCTGATATCCCTGGTCGGTATCCAGGCTGTCATCGTCATTGCCGGTCAGCACGAGGTGACTGGCATTCACCCGCCCGCCGAACCATTCGATGCCATCGTCGGCACTGTTATGAACCTGCACATGATCGACAAGGGTGCCGGCCCCCACACCGGCCAGCGTCAGGCCATTGATTTCCTGATTGGGCGCCAGTTCGAAACCGGCATAGCGGATCTGCACATATTGGACCGCGCCGCTGCTGTCGTCCGCCAGACCGCCGCCATAAAGCGTGCTGGTCAGCCCTTCATAGGTCTGTTCGCAATTGGCCGATCCGCCCGGCACCCCGCCCAGGCAATCCGAGATCGGCGCCCGACCGAGCAGGATGACGCCGCCCCATTGTCCCTGACTGCTGTCCGTCGCCAATCCTTCCAGATTGGATCGGCTGGTGAAGATGATCGGCAGATTCGCGGCGCCGACGGCCTGAAGCTTCGAACCTCGGTTGACCACCAGATAGTCCAGCCCGCCACTGCCGAAAACGACCACGCCGGGTTCGATGGTGAGGGTTGCGGCGATGCCGCCGCTCGCCAGCCCGTCGCCGCCCATGTCGCGCCCTACATCCACCCGACCCGACAATGAATAGACCGTGCCCGCCCGCCGCGGGAGCCGCAGGTCGCGCAGGATCAGGTTGGGCAGCACGCAGACGCGCTGGTTGGCGATCACGCCGCCATTCACGAAGTCCGACGGGCAGTCCACCGCCGGCGTTCCGGTGGGGGTGGGGGTGGGAGTCGGCGTGGGGGTGCCACCTCCGCCGCTGCCATCGCTTCCGCCGCCGCAAGCCGTCACGACGAGGGTGACGCCGGCGAGCAGACTCGTCATCGAAAATCGCCGCGAGCGGATCATTCCAGTTCCCCATGGGATGTGCTGGAGCCGCTACAGCACGGGGCGCTTACAGATTTTTGACGATAGCGTCCAAATGGGCCGCTATCGTCAATCCATTGTCATGCAGCGGTGGCAGGCATAGGCGATCCTCCGTTGGAGACATGCCGCATGACCACCCCGCCCGCCTCTCCATCCGCCTTCGACATGGATCGAATCAAGGAGGAGATCGCCGACAGCTTCGATGAAGAGCTGGAGATGGAGATTGACGAGAGCCGACTGGAGGAAATGTTTCAGGACCTGGTCGAGCATCCCGAGCGCGAGCAGCTCGACCGGCGCACCTATTTCCGCGAATTGTTCCAGCTCCAGCATGAACTGGTCCGGTTGCAGGACTGGGTCGTCCACAAGGGGCTGAAGATCGTCGTAATCTTCGAGGGCCGCGATTCGGCGGGCAAGGGCGGCGCCATCAAGCGGATCACGCAGCGGCTCAATCCCCGCGTCTGCCGGGTGGCCGCCCTGCCCGCCCCCAATGAACGGGAGCGGACCCAATGGTATTTCCAGCGCTATGCCGCGCACCTGCCGGCGGCGGGCGAGATCGTCCTGTTCGATCGCAGCTGGTATAATCGCGCCGGAGTAGAGCGGGTGATGGGCTTCTGCACGGAAGAGGATGTCGAGGAATTTTTCCGTTCCGTCCCGGAATTCGAGCGAATGCTGGTGCGGTCGGGTATCATCCTTGTCAAATACTGGTTTTCCATCACCGACGAGGAACAGCAGTTCCGGTTCAACATGCGCATCCACGATCCGCTGAAACAATGGAAGCTGTCGCCGATGGACGTGGAGTCGCGCCGCCGCTGGGAAGGCTATACCCGCGCCAAGGAAGCCATGCTGGAGCGCACCCATATCGCCGAGGCCCCCTGGTGGGTGGTGGAGGCCGTCGACAAGAAAAGGGCGCGGCTCAACTGCATCGCGCATCTGCTGGACCAGATTCCCTATGAGGATGTCCCCAAGACTTCCGTGATCCTGCCGGATCGCGAGCGACATGCGGACTATATTCGCCACCCGATCCCCACCGACATGCATGTCCCGGCGCGATACTGACACGCCGGTCAGCGCTGCATGAAACCCATCCAGCGCAGGAGAATATAGGTGGCGGCCGCCGCTCCGGCCGCCAGAATCCCGGCATGGAGCGTGCCATAGGGGCCATCCGCGAACGGTAGCCCGCCGGTATTCATGCCGAAAATTCCCGTGACGAGTGTCGCAGGCAGCATCAGTGCTGTCACGATCGACAGCATGTAGAGATTCTGGTTGGTCCGTTGGGACTCCTGAATGTCCAGTTCTTCCCGCAACAGCCGCAGCTGCGACTGGGCTCCCAATATGTCGGCATCGAGCGACTGGAGACTCTGCGCCAGCTTTTCGACGCTGGGGCGCAGCTCTTCGGGCAGTTCCTCATCCTGCTCCAGACGCTGGAACACGCCGCGCATACCGGAAAGCAGCCGATGAATCTGGGCCAGCCGCCGACGGATGCCGATCAGATCACGCGCGGTGGGCGGATGATGCCCTTCCAGAAAAGCGTCTTCGGTCTGCTGCACGTCCGCGCCGAGCGTCCGGCTGATGTCTGCGATATTGTCGCCGATGGCGTTGACCAGCACTTCCAGCGCCTGCGGCGGTCCAATGGTCATCGTGCCGCGGGTCAGCCGGCTCTTGGCGATGTCGGCAGAGCGCAACGGGTGCAGCCGGCATGTCAGCATCAGTCCGGGCGTCAGCGCCAGGCGCAACGCACCCACGCGCGCCGTATCCGCGACATCGAAGTCCCGTTCGAAATCATGGAACACGCATCCGATCGTATCACCATCGACCAATGCGCGCTGGTGCGTTTCCGGCGCGAGAAGCAGGTCGCGGACAGCCGCCGGCAGAATGTCCTGATCCCTGATCCAGCGTTGCGTGCCATGATCGGCCAGATTCAGATGAAGCCAGCGGAACCCTGCGTCGCTCGGCGCATCGCAACGGGCGACGGGCGACACCTTCCCGTCGCCAAAATCCAGACCCCAGACGAGACCAGGCCCCAGGCCGTGAAATGGCGTGGGGCCTGGATCATCCTGCTGTCCGGGCGCGGTGCCCATCGCATCGCGCCTAGAAGACGAGGGAGAAGAGCATGTACAGCACGCCCGCGAGCATGATGGACACTGGGAGCGTCAGCACCCACGCCATCAACAGGTTGCGAATCGTGCTCATCTGGAGGCCGGACCGGTTCGCAGCCATGGTTCCGGCGACACCCGACGACAGGACATGCGTGGTCGATACCGGAAGGCCGAGATGGTCCGCACCAAAGATCGTAGCCATTGCCACCAGTTCGGCCGATGCACCCTGCGCATAGGTGAGGTGCGACTTGCCGATCTTTTCACCGACGGTCACGACAATGCGTTTCCAGCCGACCATGGTGCCCAGACCCAATGCGAAGGCGACGGCAACCTTCACCCAGGTCGGGATGAAGCGCGTGCCAGCGTCCAGCGACCCCTTATAGGCCGTCAAAGTTTCTTTCGCCTCGTCAGAAAGATTGGCCGACTTTTCATTGCTTACGCGCTTGATCGCTTCGGAGGCCAGATACATGTCATTGCGGATATTGTCGACGGCGGCGGCCGGAACCTTCGCCAGCGAACCATATTCGGCGACCTGATGATCGACGTCACGGATCAATATGCCCAAGGCCGGGACGGTTGCTGCCGAAGCGGTCTTGTCTGCGATATAGCGCGTCACCTCACGCCGGGCCTGGGCCGGATCGCCCGTGACCGCGGACTGGCCGAGCGCAGCGGCGGCGGCAGTCGAGTTCGCATGGAATTCCTGCGTATATTGCGCCGGAACCGCACGATTGAGCGCATAGGCCGTGGGCACGGTGCCGATCAGGATCAGCATGATAAGGCCCATGCCCTTTTGACCGTCATTCGACCCATGGGCGAAGCTGACGCCGGTGCAGGTAAAGATCAGCAGGGCGCGAATCCAGACCGGCGGCGGCAGGCCGTCTTTCGGCTCTTCGTACAGCGCCTTGTTGCGGATCAACAGCTTCATCGCGAGGAACAGCAGCGCAGCGACGCCAAAACCGATCAGTGGCGAGAACAGCAGCGCCTGACCAATTTCCGTCGCCTTGCTCCAGTCGACACCGGCCGTGCCGCTCTTGCCATGCATCATCGCGTTGGCGACGCCGACGCCGATGATCGATCCGATCAGCGTGTGCGAACTGGATGAAGGAATGCCGAGCCACCAGGTCGCGAGGTTCCAGAGGATCGCGGCGATCAGCAGGGCGAAGACCATGGCGAAACCGGCATTGGAGCCGACCTGGAGAATAAGCTCCACCGGCAGCAGCGATACGATGCCGAACGCGACCGCACCGGTTGAGAGAAGCACACCGAGGAAGTTGAAGAAGCCGGACCAGACAACCGCCACATTGGCCGGCATCGCATTGGTGTAGATGACCGTCGCGACTGCATTGGCCGTATCATGGAAGCCGTTCACGAATTCGAAGCCCAATGCGATCAGCAGGGCGACGAACAGCAGCGCGAACGGCAAATAGGTAGTCGGTTCGACCCCCACGGCCGTCGCATCGGCGTAGATGCTGTAGGCGACATAGACAAGCGCCGCCACGATCGCCGCGAAGAAGCCCACCTGACCGGCGACACCCAAACCTTTGTCCAGATCCGGGCGCGGGGTTTCCTTTGCCGCCAATGTCGCACTCATCGAATCGCCCCTCTTAATATCTTGCCGATCTGTTGCTATGCGGACTTGATGACAGGGCGATGGCAGCTGCAAGTTGCAATTGGCCAGACACCAGACATAAACTGGTAACGTTGCCTTGCCACCCACTTCATTCGACATGAGTCGACGATGTGGGGCGAGAAATGTCGAAGGCATCATTATTGATCTGTACGGCTTGGATCGCCTGCCTGGCGAGCACGACTCAAGCGTTTGCGGAAGAGCAACATGCAGGCGGTTCTGACGCAAGCGCGAGCGAGGTTGCCCGTCTGCGGGCGGAAGTCGAGGAGCTGAAGGCGGAGATGCGCGCCATGCGTGCGCAACTGGCCCAGCCTGCCGCAGCCATGCCTCCCCCCGCACCTTCCGTGGCGCAGGCATCGCCACCGCCCGCAGCTCCTCCCGAAAAGGGGAAGGACGACATCCAGATCAGTTGGAAGGGCGCCCCGGAGTTCAAGACCGCCAGCGGATGGAGCTTCAAGCCGCGCGGCCGGATGCAAATCGACGGCGGCTATCTGGATGCGCCCGCCTCACGCGCCACGGGACAGCGCGACGGGCGCGGCTTCACCAGTCGCGTGCGCCGCGCCTATATCGGCGCGCAGGGGACGATGCCGGGCGGCTTTGGCTATCGGGCGGAGGTCGACCTGGCCAATGGGGTCAACTGGACCGACCTGTTCATCACCTATGACAAAGGTCCGTTCAACATCACCGTCGGCCAGCATCATCCCTTCACCTCGATGGAACAGTTGGATTCCGACCTGTATCTGACCTTCACCGAGCGGGCGTCCTTCATCGGGGCGTTCAACCTCGAACGGCGCGTAGGCATTTCGGCGGGCTACAAGAGCGACAGCTTCATGGCGAACGCCGGTGTCTTCACCGACGACATGAACGGTCTGCAGAATGACGGGGACAAGAGCGTCAGCATCGATGGCCGGCTGGTGTGGATGCCGCGCTTCGGCCCGACGCAGCTTCATCTTGCCGCATCGGCGCATCGACGCAATCTTGGCGATTTCCAGGCGACGATCGGCACGCAATATCGGCAGCGGCCCTATATCGGCACCAGCGACATCCGTTATGTCGATACCGGCGTGCTGACGGTGAACCGCGAAACCCATTTCGGTGGCGAACTCGCGCTCAACCGCAAGCGCTTTCACTTTGCCGCCGAAGCCGCCCGGTTCAAGGTCGACCGGCCCGGCAGCGCGGACCCGGTCTTCTTTGGCGGCTATGCCGAAGCCGGCCTCTTCCTCACCGACGACAGTCGCGCCTATCGCAATGGCGCGTTCGAACGGGTGTCGCCCAGCAAACCGGTCGGCGGCGGCGGATGGGGCGCGCTGGAAGTCAATGCCCGCTATGACCGCCTGGACCTCACCGATGCGGGCGTCGGCGGCGGCACGCAGGACGGCTATGGCGCGTCGGTCATCTGGATTCCCAATGCCTATGTGCGCTTCATGATCGACTATATGCACCTCGTCTACGACATTCCGAGCGCACAGCCGGTCTTCAACGCGGAAGTGGTCGGAATGCGCGCCCAACTCGATTTTTGACCGGGGCGGAAGAGAGGCGCCCGTCACGCCGCGATAGATAGCGGACCGGCGTCGGACCCGTCATTGTCTAGCGCCCGCGCATAACGGTTAATCTGTAATAATGATCCAGATTTAACGCGCGCAAGCATCGCAATTAAAGCGATGAACGGAGGCTGCTATTTGAGGTGAACCGAGTTTGCGCGTGCAACCGCACCGGGCTCCAAGGCTTGTGATAGCGCAGCCTGCCGGCGGTCGGGGACGGACGGCTTCACGCCTTTCGAGAGGAACGCCGTATGAAGATCGCGCAAATCGCTCCCCTGGCCGAGAGCGTCCCGCCCAGGCTTTACGGGGGCACCGAACGCATCGTTTCCTATCTTACCGAGGAACTGGTCCGTCAGGGGCACGAGGTCACTTTATTTGCCAGTGGAGATTCCAGGACAAGCGCCGAACTGGTTCCGATCACCGACATGGCGCTCCGCCTCGATCCCGCCATAGTCGACCCCATTCCCTATCATATGATGATGCTCGAACAGGTTCGCCGACGCGCCGACGAGTTTGATGCGCTGCATTTCCATATCGATCTACTGCATCTGCCGGTGATCCAGGATTTCATCAGCCGCACAGTGACCACCTTGCACGGCCGGCTCGACCTGCCGGACTTGCCCCCATTCTATCGGACATTTGCCGATCATTGCCTGGTGTCGATTTCCGATCATCAGCGTCGGCCCATGCCGCCGGTCAATTGGGGAGCGACGATCCATCACGGGCTTCCCACGAACCTATTGCCGCCGCGTCTGGGATCGGGCGACGGCTATCTCGCTTTCCTGGGGCGGATCTCACCCGAAAAACGCCCGGATCGCGCCATCCGCATCGCTGCCCGTTCCGGCAGGGCGCTGAAAATCGCGGCCAAGATCGACACCGTTGATCGCGCCTATTGGGAGCGGGAGATCGCCCCGCTGGTCGATCGCTATCCTGACGTCGAATATGTCGGCGAAATCAACGAGCGGCAGAAGGCCGATTTTCTGGGTCAAGCCAGTGCGCTGCTTTTCCCGATCAACTGGCCCGAACCCTTTGGCCTGGTCATGATCGAGGCGATGGCCTGCGCCACGCCCGTCATCGCTTTTCGGTGTGGGTCCGTGCCCGAAGTGATCGAGCATGGTGTGTCGGGCTTCATCGTCGATAGCGAGGACGAGGCCGTGGCGGCCGTGGCGGCGCTTCCCCATCTCGACCGGGCGCGGGTGCGCGGCGCATTCGACGCACGTTTCACGGCGCAACGTATGGCAGCCGACTATGTCGCACTATATCATGGACTGCCTGGCGCGCGCACCGACGCGGCGCGCCTGCGCCGAGAACGCGGCGAGGAAGCCGAGTTGCAGATCGTCGCATAGGAGACGCCATGACGCTGATCCAACCGCATCCCGAAATGCCTGGCATCGAGGGGGGGCAGGCCCTTTCGCAGGCGCAGACCCAGTTCTTCATTCCGGCGACGGCCTCATTTCACGAGCGCAGGCCGCGGACGCTGAAATATGGCGACAGCTTTGCGGTGTTCGATCATAGCGGCGACGCCATATCGGGGCCCGGCAGTCCTGAAGGGCTGTATCATCGCGACACCCGCCATCTTTCGCACCTGTATCTGACCGTCAACAACATGCGGCCGATTCTGCTGAGTTCCGCGCTCCGTGACGATAATGCCATGTTGACCTGCGACCTCGCCAATCCCGATTTTTTCGGCGACGACGGCCGGGTTGCGGTCGAACATGATCTCATTCACCTCCGTCGGACCCGCTTCCTGTGGCGGGACGGGGTGTACGAACGGATCACCATCCGCAATTTCGATACCGAAACCCATCGGATCAGCATCGATCTTGGCTTTGCGGCCGATTTTGCCGATCTGTTCGAAATCCGCGGCATGACCCGGCTGCGAAAGGGCACGATGCGCACACCGCAGATCGGCCGGGCGGACGTGCTGCTCGGCTATCTTGGCCGGGACGATCGCGAACGGCATACGCATCTGCATTTCGATCCGGCGCCGACGGAACTGACGGAAAATCGTGCGCGGTTCGACGTCACCATCGCCCCCGGCACGCGCTGCGCGCTGTTCGTCAGGATCTGCTGTGACAAGGCGAAGGCGAACGGCCCCCTGCCAAAGCAGTTTCTGAAGTCATTGCGCGAGGCGATGCACGCGCTGCGGCTCGCCCGCCGGCGTGGCGCAACGATCCGATCGTCGAACGATCTGTTCAACGAGGTCGCGCGGCGATCGGTGGCCGACATCTCGATGCTGTCGACCGATACGGAATATGGCCCCTATCCCTATGCCGGTATCCCCTGGTTCAGCACCGTGTTTGGCCGCGACGCGATCATAACCGCGCTCGAAACGCTGTGGATGGACCCGGCGATCAGTCGCGGCGTGCTCGGCTATCTCGCCGCGCACCAGGCGACGACTTTCGACCCCGCCGCCGATGCCGAGCCGGGCAAGATTCTTCACGAAGTCCGTCACGGCGAAATGGCGGAACTGGGCGAGGTTCCGTTCCGTCATTATTATGGGAGCATCGATTCCACGCCGCTCTTCGTGATGCTGGCCGGCGCCTATCTCGAGCGGACGGGCGACGCGCCATTTCTGGCCGGCATCCTGCCCCATATCGAGGCCGCGCTCGACTGGATCGACACGCATGGCGATCGCGATGGCGACGGCTTCGTCGAATATGGCCGCCTTACCGATCAGGGCCTTCAGAATCAGGGTTGGAAGGACAGCCATGATTCCATCTTCCATGCAGACGGCAGCATTGCCCGCGGCCCCATCGCACTGGCTGAGGTGCAGGCCTATGTCTATGGCGCATGGCAGGCGGCGAGCGTGCTGTTTTCCGCCATCGGCGACGAGGCACGCGCGCTGGACTATCGCGCCCGCGCCGACCAGTTGCGCGACCGGTTCGACGCCGCCTTCTTCGACGCGGCGCTTGGCACCTATGTCCTTGCGCTGGACGGGGAAAAGCGCCCTTGCCGCATACGCTCGTCCAATGCCGGCCATGTCCTCTACACCGGCCTTGCGAAGAAGGAACGGGCCGAAGCCGTGGTTCGCACGCTGATGGCGCCCGCCTCCTTTTCTGGATGGGGCGTGCGCACCATCGCGTCGACCGAAAAGCGCTACAATCCCATGAGCTATCATAATGGGTCCATATGGCCTCATGACAATGCGCTGATCGCCGCGGGCTTTTCCCGCTATGGCTATCAGCGGGAGGCCGCGCAGATATTCGAAGGCCTGTTCGGAGCCGCAACCTATGTCGACATGATGCGCCTGCCCGAACTCTTCTGCGGCTTCCCCCGCCGCCGATCGCAAGGGCCGACCTTCTATCCGGTCGCCTGCAGTCCACAGGCCTGGTCGGCCGCAGCGCCGCTTGCTCTGATCCAATCGAGTCTTGGCCTGCGTTTCGACATCGCGGCGGACCAGATCTCCCTCCATGAACCCGCTCTGCCCCAATTTCTGCAGAATCTGACGATAAGGCATCTCCGCATCGGCGAAGCCAGCGTTGATATCGGTTTCGATCGTATGGGCGATCAGGTCGTGGTCAAGCCAATCGGCCGCGACGGGAATGTGCGGATCGTTACGGTCGCCTGACACCTTCCACCGGCTGCGCATGATTCAGGCGAGCAAGGAGGTTTCAGGATTTCATACCGCGCAAAGCGCAGCCTTTCCCAGTGGCCAGATCGATCCGACCTTCCTGCGGGCCAAGCTTATTAAGCTTTGGGAAAGCCCGAAAATTGCACAAGAAGCAGAGTCCCATGAACCTTCCCCGCTCGCTGGGCGCTGAAACCATGCCCACCGATTCATAGCAGAGGGCTGAGAGATAAGGGTAGCAACCGATGACCCATACGCGCCCTCGCATCAACGCCATCGGCTGCGCCGTGCCCGCCCACGACATGCATACCTCCTTCATCCATTGGGCGAGCGAGCAGATCGATGATCCACGCGAAAGGCAGCTCTTCGTACGGATGGCGGAACGGTCGGGCATCGGCCATCGCTGGTGCGTGCTGCCGCCCACGGCGGAAGGAGGGTCGCCGGTCGATCCGGGCGGCTTCTATGCCGACGCCATGCCGCCCACGTCGCTGCGGATGCGCCGCTATGCGCAATATGCGCCCGCTCTCTGCCTGGAGGCGATCGACCGGCTGGCGGAACAGGTCGCCATAGACGGGATCACCCATCTGGTGGTGGCAAGCTGCACCGGCTTCGTTGCGCCGGGCGTCGACCAGATCGTCGCCGACCGGCTGGGGCTGGAGGGGGTAGAGCGGACTTTGGTGGGCTTCATGGGCTGCTATGCGGCGGTAGCAGCGCTGCGGACCGCGCGCCATATCGTCCGGTCCGAACCGGCGGCGCGGGTGCTGGTGGCGACGGTCGAACTGTCCTCCCTGCATTTCCAACCCGAAAAGCAGATCGGGCGGCTACTGATGATGTTGCAATTCGGCGATGGCGCGGCAGCGGCTCTGGTCACCGCGGAAGGAACGGGAGTCGCGATCGACCAGCCCTTTTCGCTCAATCTGGAGGATTCAGCCGATCTCATCCGCTGGGACATTGGCGACAGCGGCTTCGTCATGCATCTGTCGGGGGAAGTGCCTGGCCGCATCCAGGCCGCGCTGGCCGATGGGTCGATCCGACGGCGGATATTGGGGTCCGATGACCCCTCGACGGTCGATGGCTGGGCGGTGCACGCCGGGGGACGATCGATCCTCGATGCGGTCGAACATGGCCTGGGGCTGGGCGAGGCAGCGCTCGCGTCCTCACGCAGCGTGCTGGCGCGGTTCGGCAACATGTCTTCGGCCACGCTGATGTTCATCCTGCGCGACGTGCTGGGTCAGAAGACACAGCAAGGCGTGGCGCTGGCGTTCGGGCCGGGGCTGGCGGCCGAGGGTTTCCGGTTCGAAGGCGGCCTGTGATGTTTCGCTCGCCCGCGCTGGTCGTCGGCGGCGGTCCTGCCGGGACGGCCGCGGCGATAACGCTGGCGCGGGCCGGTATCAGACCCCATCTGATGGACCGTCAGGCGGGACCGCATGATGGCGTGTGCGGTGGCTTTCTGGGTTGGGACGCCATGGCGGCCCTGCGCGACCTGGGAGTCGATGCGCTGACATTGGGCGCGCGACCGATCGGGCATTTGCGGTTGCTGGCGCGCGCGCGATGCGTCGAATTGGCGCTGCCGCACCAGGCTGCGGGACTATCCCGGCGATTGCTGGACGAAGCGCTGATCGGCATTGCGCAAGATGCAGGCGCGGTCGTCATGCGCGGCCGGGCCGTGCGGACGGCCGATCCCCTGGGGCCTACCATTCGGCTCGACGATGGCGAGGAATGGGTGGGCGAGGCGCTGTTTCTGGCGACGGGCAAGCATGAACTACGCGGACTGGCGCGCAATCTGGCGGGGCGGACGGAGGCGCCGGCCGTCGGGATGCGCGCCGCGCTGGCCGCCAGCCCGGCCCGGTCGCGCGATCTGGCAGGGGTAATCGAATTGCATCTGTTCGATCGGGGCTATGCCGGCCTGCTGCTGCAGGAGGATGGGACCGCCAATCTGTGTCTGTCGGTCGCACGGGAACGGCTCGGCGCAGCGGGAAGCATCAGCGCGCTGATGATGGACATCATGGTCGAGGCGCCGCGTCTTGCAGACCGGATGGAAAATGCGATTCCGGCCCGTTTCGACGCAATTGCCGGTGTGCCCTATGGCTGGCGGGCGGCGGAAAGTCCGCCCGGCATCTTTCGCATCGGGGATCAGGGCGCGGTGATCGCCTCTCTCGCCGGCGACGGCATCGCCATCGCGCTTGCCAGCGGAGCGAGCGCGGCACGGGCCTTTCTGGACGGAGGTCCGGAGGCGGCGACGAACTGGCAAAGACAATGGCACCATCACAGCCGCTTGCCGCTCCTCGTGGCCGAGACCCTGCGCCATGGTGCAGCCAGCCCGGCCATGCGCGCAATGTTGATGCATGTGTTGCACCGGATGCCGGGGCTTGGCGCGCAAGCGGCGCTGCTTACCCGCGTATCCGCTCCACGCAGAGGCGGAAGGCAAAGCGCCGCACGATGCGCACCTGATCCGGGCTGATGCCCGCCTCAGGCAGCAAGGCCGCCCAGTCGCCGGGGCGAAAGGCCCGGGCAATGGAAAGCCGCCCATCCTCGCGCACGATGCGATGGACGCGCAGCAGACGGGCAAGGATCGGGAAGCCCCAATGGGCAAAGCCATGACGATGCAGGTCGCAGATCATCCAGCCCCTGCGGGCGTGGGCCTCCATATGGCGCAGGAAGGTCATGAGTTGCGCGTCCGTCATGTGATGCGTCACCTGACTGGAGATGATGAAGTCGAACGTCTCCGGCTGGTCGAGATAATCCCCGGCGCGATAGTCGATCACCAGGTCCGGCGGAGTCGCATGGCGGGCGGCGACCAGGCTTTTTTCGTTGAGATCGACGCCGATCAGTTCGGCCTGGATCCCCCGACGCCTGGCCCAGCGCGCCACCGCGCGCAGCACGTCACCGTCGCCAAAGCCTACATCCAGCAGGCGGAAATGCCTGGCCGAACCGATGGCGCGGTGAAGGAAGGCCATGGTCGGCCAAGCCGTGAAGGTCCAGCGATTGACCCGCGCCAGATCGTGGAGCACGCGTTCATAGATGGCAGGATCGAGATCCGGCGCATCCATCTGCTCTTCCTGGCGCGCACGGATCGAGAGGTCGGCCATGATGCGCTCCCTTCTTCGTCATCCTATCATATTCCGTCCGTCATTCTTCAATGAGGTGAGACCATGGGATTTCCATCGCTCCTTTTATTGCTGACCGCAACTGGATCGACGCCGGGCGTCGAGGGTGTCTGGTTGACGGACGACCAGAAGGGCATGGTCCAGATCGCGCCGTGCGGACAGCAGATGTGCGGCCGGATCGTGCGCGTGCTCGACAAAAAGGCCGGCGTGCCCGCCACCGATATCAACAATCCCGATCCGAAGCTGCGGAAACAGCCGATAGTGGGTCTGCTGACGCTCTGGGGTTTCACCCGCGACGGGGCGGTGTGGACAGGAGGACGGGCTGCGTGATGTTCATTTGCCAGTCGCGCCGCTGGACACGGGAGGTTCGCTGATCTTGTCCCACACGAAAATACCGTAGCGCATGGCGCCAGTACGTAGCGCGACGATCAGGCGCGGCAGGCTGAGCATGAAGCTGCGGTTCGTCGTGGCGCGGCTGAACGCCAGCCGGCGCAGTGCTGGATCGTTCAGCAATCCCCTGGCCAGCCGCCGCAGGCAGATCATCCAGGTGCGGCGGACACGGCGGCTGGCATCTTCATAGTCGTGCAGGGTAAAGCCCGCGCCGGCGGCGAGCGCCTCATAGTCGGCACGGCTGCCCATGCTGGGAAGTCGCCCCTCGCGGCAAATGGGTTCGAGCAGATGGTCTATTTCCCATGGTCGTGCGACCTCGCCCTCCAGCCAGGCGCAGACGACAAGTCGCCCGCCGGGACGCAGCACGCGCGCCGCTTCGTGGAAGAAACGGGCCTTGTCGACCATATGTTCGGAACTCTCGATCGCATAGGCGCGGTCGAAGCTGGCATCGGCCAGATCATTGTGCAGCCAGTCCCGGCGTATGCAGGTGAAACGGGGTGATGGACGCGCACCGGCGATCCGTTCCTGCGCGGCGGACAAGGTGAGGCCCGTGATGCTGACATCGTGCCGCGCCGCGATCCATGCCGCCGTCGCGCCATAGCCGCAACCTATGTCGCAGAGATTTTGCCCCGGCTCCAACGCCAGCCGCGCCCCGACGATTTCCACCAGCGCATCGGCCGCTTCCGCCGCGCTTTCGTGGCCGGTGCGCCAATAGCCATGATGAACATGCTCGCCCCAGATCCGCCGATAGGCAAGATCAAGCTCGTCATAATGGGTCGCGACGCCCGCCGCGGTCGAGGGCAGCTTCGGCTCGATCATGCCGGCCTTTATCGTCCGGCAGCGACGAGACGGCAAGTTCTATGGGTCGGCCGCGACCTCGACGGCCTGGCAGGCGCCTTACGGAGGGATGGCGCGCTTTCGACCTCCCTCTCTCAGCCGATCTCGACGCGGACGTCTTGTCAGTGCGCGTAAGGCATTTGTTCTTCACGATCGAACTCTGCCATCGATATCCGATTCCGTCCCTGCCGTTTGCTGGCATAAAGTTGCTGGTCGGCTTCGGACATCCAGCGTTCCGCCGCCATGCCCGGCGAGCAGCGTGCGCTGGCGACGCCGACGCTGACAGTGATGAAGGGACTGACCTGCGACCGTTCATGCGGAATGTTGAGCGACTGGACCTGAAGCAGGATTTCCTGCGCCACCAGTCCCGCGCCCTGCGGATCGGTGCCCGGCAGAACACATGCGAATTCTTCCCCACCATAGCGCGCCGACAGATCGCTCGTCCGCTTTACCGCCCGAGTCAGCGCCGCGGCGACCATCCTGATGCAGCGATCGCCAGCGGGATGGCCATAGGTGTCGTTGAACTGCTTGAAGAAGTCGATGTCCAGCATGATGACCGACAGCCATTCGCCTGTCCGGGCGAGGCGGCAAGCTTCGCTCTGCAATGAGCGTTCGAGATAGCGGCGATTGCTCAGCCCGGTCAGGGCGTCCGTCACCGCCATCGACGCAAGCTGGTCGCGCAGTCGCTTCAGCTCGACATGGTTGCCGACGCGCGCCCGCAATATTGCAGGCTGGATCGGCTTGGTCACATAGTCGATCGCGCCGAGCGACAAGCCCCGCATTTCGTCTTCCGTATCGCCCAGGCCGGTCGTGAAGATGACGGGAATGTCGGCCAGCGACGGATCGGACTTGATCTGGCGGCACACCTCGAACCCGTCGATACCGGGCATCAGCACGTCCAGCAGTACGAGGTCCGGCTGGGCGGCGTGCGCCACGTCGAGCGCTTGCTGCCCGGACGTGGCGAAGCACACGTCATACTCGTCCTCCAGTATGGCGTTCATGATCTCGATATTGGACAGTTCGTCATCGACGATCAGGATCGTGGCGGTCATGGCAATACCTTTGCACTTTCGGCTGGTTCGACGCCATCGGCGTCGAGCAACGCGAGCGCTGTCTCATAGTCCAGCCTTTCCAGCGCCTGATGCACGGGATGGCGGGCGCACACCTCGTCGGACAGACCGAGCGAGTGGGCGAAGCGGTGGAAGCTGGCCCGCGCGCTCAGGCTGCGACGACGCAGCAATTCGCGCAGCTCATTGCGCGCGGCGGCTGTCACCTCGCTGTTCGCGAACAGGCTCTCGACCGGTGCCGATTCCGCCTGATCGGCGCTCAGGCTGCGCGCCGCCGCGATAGCCGGCGCGATGGCCCGCTCCAGTTCGTCGACGGCCGCCCGTGCCGATTCCGTCTCGTTCGCCGCCAACATCCGTTCGATATCGGCAGCGATCCCCTGCACCGCCGGCAGCTCCAACGATCCCGCCACGCCCTTCAGGCTGTGCGCCAGACGTCGCGCGTCGGCCAGCAGGCCAGTCGATATATGAACGCGCAGCTCATGCGCGACATCGGCATAGGTCTCGCCGAAGGTGACGATCAGCTTGCGCAACAGCGCGGTCTTGCCATTGACGCGCACCAGCGCCGCCTGGAGATCGAAGGGCGGCAGGTCGTCGGGCAGAAGCGAATCCGACCTGACGGCTACGGCGACCGGTGGCGGCGCCGGCGGCGAGGAAGGCACCTTGAGCCAGCGGTTCAGCGTCCGCATGAGCGTGGCGGGATCGACCGGCTTGGCGACATGATCATTCATGCCGGCATCCAGGCAACGCTGCTTTTCCTCTTCATAGGCGTGGGCCGTCATGGCGATGATCGGCAGCCGGTCGGCCGATCGACTTTCCCGGATCAAGCGGGTGGCGGTGATGCCATCCATTTCCGGCATCTGCACGTCCATCAGCACCGCCGCATAGCTGTCGCCCTTGTCCCGCACCATATCACAGGCAATCCGCCCATTTTCCGCGCAGTCCACGATCAAGCCGGCGTCGCCAAGCAATTCCACGGCGATCTCGCGATTGACCTCATTATCCTCGGCCAGAAGGACCTGAAGGCCGCGGAGCTGCGGCGCCACGACGGGCAGAGCAACCGGCGACGGCGCGCTCTTCATGGGCACCACATCTTCTCGTTCTTGCGCGAAAATGTCGATGATCGTGTCGAGCAGCCTCTTGGGAACGACCGGTTTCGTCAGGAAGGCGGCGACATCGCCCTCCTGAATGCTTTTGACGAAATCGTCCGCGCCATAGGCGGTCACGATCAGTGTCTTGGGTCGCCCGCCCTTGTAGGCCGCTCGCCTCATCGCCTGGACCGTCTGCATCCCGTCCAGACCCGGCATCTTCCAGTCAAGCAGGACCAGATCATAGGGCCTGCCCCCATCATCCGCGGTCGCAAGTGCCGCGAGCGCTTCGTCACCCGAAGCCACCAGATCGACGCTCATGCCCCAACCGGCAAATACGTCATGCATGATCTGGCGCGAGGCGGGATTATCGTCCGCCGCCAACACATGCAGCCGTCCGATATGCGCGGGCAACGCGATTTCCAGCGCGACCGCATCATCCTCCCGCATCATGCCTATCTGACAGGTGAAGGTGCTGCCCTCGCCCGGTGCGCTGTCCACGCGGATCGTGCCGCCCATCTGCTCCACAATCTGGCGGCAGATGGCGAGGCCCAGCCCGGTGCCGCCGAAGCGACGCGTGGTCGAACTGTCGGCCTGCGTGAAGGAATGGAACAAGGATTGCTGCTGGTCGGGCGTCATGCCGATGCCCGTGTCGCGTACCGCCAGCTCCAGCCTCACCTGTCCGGCCCGTTCGTGAAGCAGGTCAACGCTGATCGTGACAGCCCCACCTTCGGAAAATTTAACGGCGTTGCTGAGCAGATTGAGCGCAACCTGACCGAAGCGCATTTCGTCGCCCACCAACCGTTCGGGCACATCAGCGGCGATCCGCGACACCAGCTTCACCTGCTTTGCCTCGGCCGCGTCAGCCACCAGATGCAGTTGGTTCTCGATGGCGCGTCGCAGGCTGAACGGATATGGCTCCAAGGAAAGCTTGCCTGCCTCATTTTTCGAAAAATCGAGTATGTCGTTGATCAGGCGGAGCAACGATTGACCCGCATGGTTGATCTTGCCGACATAATCCATCTGTTTGGGATCCAGATCCGTCCGCAGGACCAGATGGCAAAAGCCCAAAATCGCATTCATGGGCGTCCGGATTTCATGGCTCATATTGGCCAGAAACAGGCTCTTGGCTTTACTTGCATCCTCCGCTTCCTGCGTGCGCGCCTCCAGCGCCGCATTCTTGGCCAAGATTTCTTCACTCATGCGCTGATTGCGCTGGAAACTCTCGACCAGCTTGTCGCTCAGCCAGACCAGCACGGCAGTCTGGAAGGCGACGATGCCGGCATGTAGCAGCACTCGTTCCAGATTGCCCTGCCCCGGAAAAACCGCATAGGGCAACAGGTACAGCAGCAGGAGATGATGCAATGACGTCGCCGTCGCCGCCGCCAATATCGCGCCCTTGTCGCACCAGGCGATAGTCAGCGCCAGCATGGCGAAGAAATACATATGCATGTCCATCTGCCAGGCGTGCCCACGCATCAGGAACAGAAGGATTGCCGGCTCCCCCATCAGGGCGATGGCAGACAGATAACGAGTGGCAGGCGCGATGCCCTGCCGCCACCAGGTCAGATGATAGGCGGCGGCCAGCAAAGCCCCCGCTGAAGCCGCGCCAAGCGGGGAATGTCCCGTCATCATCGCCACCGCGGCCAGCAACGGCACATGCGCCCAGAAGAGCGGCAGCAGGAAACGACCGAAATGGAAACGTACTTTGTCCAGTTCAATGGTCATGTCGCTTGTTCCCGAAAAGAAGGGTCGAGACATCCGCCACGATCAGGAGCTGCAATGGCAAGCCACGCGCCTGCCTTCCGCAAGGCGGCGGCAAAATTGGGCTGGCTGGACCCGGCAATGACGATGTTGGGGAAACGACCGGCCTGTACGAGCCGCCCATCTGCCGCCCGGACAAGGTTGATGGTGTCAGCCAAGGTGGCATTGGGCGGCGCGATCACGAGATAACGCCCGCTTTCACGCCCATCGAGAAGCGAAGCCATGGCAAGGCCAGCCAGTCCGGCGATCAACAGCAAGACCGCGGGAAGATAGATGACGGCAGTTTGCTTTGCCTCTACTGCCACGATGACAGGCACGCGTTTCTTATCTACGGGAATGACGTTCTGGCGCCTGACGAAGTAGAACCATCCCTGTCTCATATCGCGACTATTTAGCGAATGAGGTTGTATTTTTTCTTAATTGCGTTCGGTCCATGCGTAAAATGCTGTTTATGCTGGGTTGAACGCGCGCGTTTCAATTCGCTCACCGGGGCTCTGCCGGGCCGGAGAACCGCTATGGGAAGGGGATTTTCAGGACCGTACGATCCGGTTCGACAGCCTTCCGGGCAAGCTGAACATGCGCTTCCCCCTCATCAGTCGGCAAGACTTTGCAGCCCTCGATACCGACGGCGCGAACCCACTTTGGCGGCGATTTATGCTGACCTGCCCCCCGGCAGTCCCTCGTTCATAACGGTTTACTTTTTGTCGGAGCTAGAGGCTGTTATGGACTTGTGAGTTCATCAATAGCGCGTGAGCCTCACCCGTTTCGCAAGCGATGCACCTGACTGGCGACGACCTGCCGGCGATAGCTGGCGGTGTGCTAGCCGAGGTGAAGCATGATTAAGGCCGTTTACGCGTGGTCACGGTCCAGATAGGCCGTGGGCGCAACCCCCAGCGTGCGCCGGAACATCGCCGCAAACGCGCTGGGGCTATCATAGCCATGTTCAAGCGCTACCTCCAGCACTGAGACACCAGCGGCGAGCCGGGGTATGCTGAGCAGCAACCGGGTGCGCCGCAACCACTGGCCGAAACTCATGCCCAGTTCGCGCTGGAACAATCGGGCCAACGTCCGTCCACTGACATGGATGTCCGCCGCTAGCCGTTCCAGCGTGCAGGGCATCGAGGGTTCTGCAATCACCCGTTCGCAGAGCCGTAGAAGACGTGGATCGCGCGGCATGTCGACGTGCAGGTGCAGTCGTGGCGCCGTCTCGATCTCATCGAGAATGAGCTCCATCACGCGCTCATCCCGGCTGGCCGGGGAATAGTCCAGCGGAATACGGGTCGCCGCGACTATCGCCTCGCGCAGGAACGGCGAGACCTCGATCACCTCGCAGTTTCGCGGTAGGCAGGATCGCGCGTCCCCACGCACAAAAACCGTGCGCATCGATACATCCCCGGCGATCCGGATAGCGTGCGCCTCTCCCGCTGGCATCCAGACTGCCCGGCCAGTCGGCACGATCCAGCTTCCCTCGCGGCTCGTAACAATCATTACGCCGCCCAGCGTATGGATAAGTTGCGCGCGGGGATGATCGTGAGGCGCGATATGCTCGCCATCCGGGTGCTCGCTTGCGAACGCAACCACCGGCCGGGGCGAACGCTCGCAATCTTCCAAACTACGACTTTTGTCCATATCGCGATGATCATTGTCACGATCGCTGGAGAATGACAACCGATGAATCGCTAAACTCATCGACATGCACAACGGGCGAACCCCTTTTTACACTGGCTTGCGCGGCGTTAACGCCGTGCTTCTTTACTGTTCTTTGCTTAGCGGCTGTGTCGTGGCACCCAGCGCCCCGCCTCGTTCCACCGTTACCGAATTGACGAAACCTACGGACGGCGCAGCGGTGAGCAGCGATGTATCTCCGACACAATGGTGGCGCCTTTACAACGAGCCAGCGCTCGATGCGCTGGTTACGGAGGCACTGACCAACAATCGCGATTTACGGGTGGCGGAGGCCAATTTGCTGAAGGCGCGCGCAATTCTCGTTGAGACGCGCGGCGACAGGCTTCCCCAGACCGACCTTTCGGCCGGCGCGGGCTATGGCAGCACACTTCAGGACCAGATTTCTGCTGCGGCGCAAGGCGTCAGCAGCGCGCGGACCGGAACGCGATATGATCTTGGCGCAGACATATCTTGGGAACTGGACCTGTTCGGACGTCTGAGATCCAACGTCCGGGCCGCGCGCGCCGATGTCCGGGCCTCCGCCGCGCAGGAGGATGGAGTGCGGATCTCCATCGCTGCGGGCGTCACTGGCGCGTGGCTGGACGCATGCGGCTTCGCGCATCGCTCCGACGTAGCGCGGCAATCGCTGGCGCTAGCGGAGCGCGGACGCGACATCGCCGAACGACAACGCGCTGCGGGTGCCGCCAACACCGCCGATGTGCTGCGAGCGGACGCGCTGGTCGCGCAAGCCCGAGCAGCAATCCCGATGCTGGATGCGGCGCGGCAGGACGCGCTAGCCGAACTGGCGGTGCTGACCGGCCATCCACCTACCGAAATTGCCCCTGCCGCCGCAGCGTGCCGAACCCTGCCGCAGATCAGCGCGATCGTGCCGGTAGGCGATGGTGCGGCGCTACTTCGGCGCCGACCCGATGTGCGGGCGGCAGAGCAGAGGCTGGCTGCGGGCACGGCGCGGATCGGTGTCGCGGTGTCGGACCTTTATCCCCGCATCGCGATAGGCGGCATGGCGGCCGATTCCGCCGGGACGCCGGGCGACCTCGGCAATCGGAACAATCTGGTCTGGCGCTTCGGCCCACTGCTGAGCTGGAGCTTTCCGAATGTCAGCGGGGCGCGCGCAAAGCTGCGCTATGCTCGCGCCGCCGAAGCCGGCGCGCTGGCCGAATTCGACGCCGCGATCCTGACCGCGCTTAAGGAAGTTAACCAGCGCGCTGAGGATTTTGCGGCCCTGCTACACCGCCAGAGCGCGCTGCGGGATGCCCTGGACCGCTGCCAGCACGCGGATCGTTTGACACGGATTCAACGGGCAGCGGGCGCCGCCACGGCTCTCGAAGCCCTCGATGCTGACCGCACGGTGATAGACGCACAGGCAAACCTGGCCTCCGTCGATAGCGACGTCGCGGCCGCGCAGGTCGCCTTGTTCAAGGCGCTGGGCGGCGGCTGGGAATTGGCTCCCGCCGTCCGTCTGCCCACACCTGACAGGTCGGCGCCCGTCGCCACATCAAATCCCTCCTCGAAGTGAAGCCGTCATGACCGATACCGCTGCTGAAAGCCGCCCTTCTTTCGTCCGCCTGCCGACCACCCGTCGCCATCTCGCCATAGGCGCGGGGGCCGCCGCACTGGTCGCTGCTCTCGCATTCGGCATCCATTGGTGGACGACCGGCCGCTTCATGGTGGAAACTGACAATGCCTATGTCCGTGCCGATGTGGTCACCATCGCTCCTCGCGTGGGCGGCAATATCAGCGTGGTCGCGGTGGCCGACAACCAGATGGTGCGCGCGGGAACGGTCCTGGCACGGATCGACGATCGCGATTATCGCCTGAAAGTAGCGCAAGCCGAAGCCGCAGTCGTCACAGCAGCCGCTGATATCGAGGCGCAACAGGCGCATATAGCCGGGCTTGAGGCCGAGACGGTCCGCCAGCAGAGCGTGATCGCACAGAAAAGCGCCGGCATTTCGTCCCGCGAGGCGGATGCACGCTTCACTGACCTGGACTATCGGCGGCAGGCAACCCTCCACCGGCAGGAGGTAGGCAGCGACCAGAACCTCCAGTTGGCGGCATCAGCGGCGCAGCGGGCCAACGCGGGTGTTGCCGATGCCCGCGCGGGACTGTCCGCCTCCCGCGCTCAACTGCCGGTGCTGGCCGCGCAGCGACGGGCCGCAATCGCCAATCTCGATAAGGCGCGTGGGGCGATGCGTCAGGCGCAGGCGACGCTAGATGCCGCGCGGCTCGATCTGGCACGAACGATAATCTACGCGCCGGTGGCGGGGCAGGTCGGCCAGCGGGTGGCCCGCGCCGGCCAATATGCCGATGTGGGCACGCCGTTGATGGCCATCGTACCAGCGCGAACTTATGTCATCGCCAACTACAAGGAGACGCAGACCGACCGCATACGTCCCGGCCAGCCGGTCAGGATCGTGGTCGATGCCTTTGATGGCGTGTCTCTGAGGGGCAAGGTCGATGGCCTCGCGCCCGCGACCGGCGCGCAATTCGCTCTCCTTCCCCCGGACAATGCCACCGGCAACTTCACCAAGATCGTCCAACGCCTGCCGCTTCGCATCACTATCGATCCGGCGCAGGCGCGCGCCGCCGGACTGCGGCCTGGCATGTCGGTGGAAACCATCGTCGATACCCGCGGCGCGCGACCATGAGCGCCGACGCGACAAGCGCGCAAGGCGCGGAGCCGGTCTCCTTGCGCGCATGGGTCGCGGTGCTCGGCGGTGTGGTCGGCTGCTTCATGGCTGGCATGAACGTGCATGTGACCAACGCGTCATTGCCCGACGTGCGCGGTTCGCTAGGCGCCTCATTCGAGGAGGGATCGTGGATCACCACCGCCTATCTGGTGGCCGAGATCATCATCATCCCGATGACAGGTTGGTTGGTGTCGGTCTTCTCGATGCGGCGTGTGCTGATGGTGGGCACAGGCGGCTTCGTCCTCTTTTCCATTCTCTGTTCGATGGCGCCGGACATCCAGACGATGATCGTGGCGCGCGCTTTGCAGGGGGCGTTCGGCGGCGTGCTGATTCCTCTGTCCTTCCAGATCATTGTAACCGAGCTGCCGTCGTCGCGGCACCCGTTCGGCATGGCGCTGTTCGCGGTCGCCAACAATGTCGCGCAGGCCGCCGGCCCATCGCTCGGCGGCTGGCTGACGGAGGCCTACAATTGGCGCTGGATCTTCTATCTGCAGGTTCCACCCGGGCTCCTGCTACTGGCGGCGATCGGCTGGTCTACGCCTCGCACGGCGGCAGCATTCGACAAGCTGCGCAATGGCGACTGGGGCGGGATTGTCGCCATGGCGCTGGGGCTATCCGCGCTCCAGATCATGCTGGAGGAAGGCGGTCGGAAGGACTGGTTTGCCTCGCCGCTGATCGTCGATACCGCGATCCTCGCAACGCTCGGCCTCGCGGCATTCGTCGTGATCGAGCTGCGGCGGAAAGATCCGTTCATCAACCTGCGCCTGCTCGGCCGCTACAATTTCGGGCTGGCGAGCCTGATGCAATTCACATTCGGCGCTATCGTGTTCGGCGTTGTGTTCCTCGTCCCTAATTACTTCGCTGAAGCGCATGGCTACAATGCGGAGCAGATCGGCCTCACGATGATACCCTATGGCCTGATACAGTTCGTCATGTCGTTTGCGACGCCCCGGCTAATGCGTTGGACCAGCGTGCGCGCGATCATCATCCTCGGTTTCGTCATCATGGCGGCGGGGTGCCTCATGAATATTCATCTCGATAGCGACGCCGCCGCGAATGTGATCGTACCGTCGTTGGTCGTACGCGGGATCGGCCAATCGTTAATCGTCGTCGCGCTGGGCGTGATGGCTGTCGATGGCCTCGAACGATCTGAACTTGGGTCGGCGTCAGCGCTGTTCTCGACTGTCCGAAATGTCGGTGGCGCTATTGGCATCGCGCTGGCGAGCCAGTTCGTTGTCGAACGCGAAAAGCTCCATGCCGCCCGGATCGGTGAGGCCATTACGCCGTTTTCGGATGCGTTTCGAGAGCGGATAGTGGACCTGGTGCGGCTGTTGAGCCACGGTCGTGTCGACCGCCACGCGGCGCTTCAAGGCAAAACGACCGAACCCTATCGCGACCAGGCGCTCGCCCTATTAGATAGCGTCGTCCATCACGAAGCGCTCCTACTTTCCTACAGCGATGCGTTCCTGCTCGCCGGCCTTTTCATGTTGGCATGCGGACTAGGAGGCGTGTTCCTCAGGCGAAGCCGAACGTGACCACCCCCTCTTCATCCTCGCGACTTGTCATCGAGCGTTGAACGTAAGCGCCGACGGAAGGTGGTGTTGACGCGCTCCAGTCAGGCTTTGCGGCGTGTCCGCGGCGCCCATTTTTTCGCAAGCGCCTCCAGCCTGACTTCGATCAGTGGGATATCGGGCTTGGCGTCGGGATCATGGTCCTCGCCGAGGGTTTCCAGCGCCTCTTCATGATACTCATGTTGGGGGTCACCGAGCGCTTCGACCTTTTGGGCATAGCCCCATGGGCCGCCACAGTCCTCTGGCGGCCTCATGCCTACTGCATCGACGATGAGCGGATATGTCAGGTGCGAGCTGGCAGGGCTGACGCACTCGATCTTGACGCTATGCTCCCAGGCGTCCCCAAAGTCGTAGAGATATCGGAAGGTCTTGCGCCTTGTATCCGCCAAGACCTGGGCGAGAGTGGCCTTACGGGCGTCGAGCGGCCCGTCGAAGCCATATTCAGGATCGGGGATGCCGAAGCCGGTCTGCCCGAAGCTCATTTCCCACAGGTGAGAACGGCGGAGCAATATTCGACCACGGTAGCGGCGGGATAGTCCTGCTGCGGGCGGCGTAAAAGTCGTCCA